>JAEUQN010000004.1:64709-100472 GCA_016789725.1 Blastocatellia bacterium
TGCGCTGTCCAATTGCACGTCAGAGCGCACGATAAAAAATCTACTTTTTGTTTCGTTGGAATGTTGGCAGGAAAAGCCGAGGCCGGAACACCTGCCGCAATCAGAGCAGCTTTGTTCGCTTCCGTAATCGTTAAGGCGCGCGCCGGTTCGCCGCCCAAATCACGGACAACGTGTTCATAGCCCGTGAAGAAATGCCAACGATCTTTCACCAGCGGCCCGCCGACCGCGCCTGCTATGTCATCCACAATCGCGGGAGGCTTGTTGGCTCCGGCAAAGAAAAACGGGCGCGCGGAAAAAGCAGTGCGACGAAACCGGTAGCTGGCGTTGCCGTGCAATTGATTCGTCCCCGAAGGCGTCACGGCATTCATAATCAAGCCGGGCGTGTTGCCGAATTCCGCCGCAAAGCCATTCGTGACCAGTTGCACTTCGCTGACAAAAATTTCAGAGAGCGGCATTAGGCGAATGCCAGCACGGTCGGTTTGCGTATTGTTATTGCCGTCTAGTTGATAATTTGTGCGGCGCGCAAAGCCATTCGCGTTGATGCGTGGCACGCCGAATTCCGAATTCGTTCGCCCCGTAACGTTGGCTTGCAGCAGTGCAAAGTTGTAAGGGTTGCGTGAAACAAGCGGCAGGTTTTTGACCTCCCGCTTATTCATCACGCGCCCGACATCAATTTTGCCGAGGTCTGCAATTGGTGCGTCCGCCGTGATAGTTACTTCTTCAGAAACTGCGCCGGTATCCAGGCGGAATTCCACCGTCGCAATTTGCCCTGTCGTCAGAGTGACGCCTGCGCGGATGAGACGTTTGAAGCCGGGCGATTCGACGGTGATTTTGTATGTGCCCAGTGGTAGCAGCGGAATGCGATAGAGGCCATTGGTGTCGCTGGTTGCTTCGCGTGTTGTCCCCGTATCCAGATTGGTGACCTGGATTTTGGCATTGGGCAGACTGGCTCCGTTTGCGTCGGTAATGACGCCTTCGATTTGCCCGTTCAAGGCTTGTGATTGCGCTAGACTGCCAAGCGATAAAAAGACCAGAAGCGCCGTTGCAAAAAGCATTTTTTCAACGGCAACTTTGGTAATGATGCGTGTGTAATTCAAATTCATGGTGCTTTGCGTTTTCCTTTTACTGACCGACCAAAGAGTGGAAGAACGGCAGCGGTGTCGATCAATGCCCGCTGCCGTTCCTATTCATATTTCAAAGGCGTCGGCCTGATTGATCGGAACTTCCTGCTCTGCTGTTTGATTGCGCCGCGTGCGCGTGAAGAGCAGCGCATCCAGCGAAAACTTGCCCGGCCCAGCGAGCAGGATTGCGACCGCCACCGTGAGGTACAAGGCGGCCAATTCAAATGAGCGACCGCCGCCGCGTGCGACGAACGGATCGTTGGCGTGAACCGTCGTAATCGCGACGATCATCGTGCTAGCTAAGCCGAGCAATGCCAGCGGCGTCAGTAAACCGAGAATCAACGCGATGCCGCCGCCAAATTCGCTGAGTGCGGCAAGTGCCTGCAAAATGCCGGGGACAGGTGCATCCGGCCCCATCCAGCTAAAAGGGTTTTGAATCTTGCCCCAGCCGTGCAGTGCGATGCCCAAGCCAAACACCAGACGAATCGCCAGCAATCCGATAGCAGTGCGTCCGCCTGCGAAATCGCCGTAAATTTTGTTGGTAATTTTGTTCGCCATAAAAGTTCCTTTCGCTAGTTTGTTACCAGAACAGGCGCAGACTGATTTGCACCGTGCGCGGGAAATTTGCCTGTGATGTGATTTTGCCGAAGTTGGCCGTGCCGAAAGCCGTATTGGTCAAACGGAAAACCGGCGTATTGAAAGCGTTGATCGCCTCCAGGCGGAATTGCGCATTGAGGCGCTCAAAGATTTGTGTGTCTTTGAGCAAGCCGATGTCCCACGTGCGTTGTGGCGCAGGGGTGCGAACATTGAGTGTGCGCGGCGTGTTGCCGAAGGTTCCAGCGGGTGCGGCACTGAAGGCTGCCGGATTGAGAAAATTGTCCAAACGACTCTGCACCGAACCCGCAGTCGCCGCCGAAACACCTGCGACAAGGTTTGGACGTTGCAGTCGGCTGTACGCTTGCGTGTTATTGACTGCCTGCGTGATCGTGACAGGGAAACCAGCCTGATACAGGCCAATTGCGTTGATCTGCCAACCGCCGACGAAGCGATCAAGCACGCCTCCCTGATTGAGCAATGCTTTGCCTTTGCCGAAGGGCAATTCATAGCTGCCGCTCAAGGTGAAACGATGCGGCGTATCAAACGTTGACAAGCCATATTCGCCGCGCAGATTATGCGTGTTGAGCGGCCCGCCAATCGCCGTCGCAAAGTAATTGCCCTGCCCCAGCACGTTGTCGAGTTGTTTGCTGAACGTGTAGGACGCGAGGAAGCCAAGCCCCTGACTCAAGCGTTTTTGCGCTTTGACCGTCAGCGCGTTGTAAAACGAATTCCCGCCGCCCGCGCCGTGCATCAGGATGTCGGTGAATTGCGGGAAAGGCCGCAGCAACTGACGACGCTCAATCGTATTGCTTCGTCCGAGCGCTCCTGCCGCTGCGATGCCGGAGAACGGATTGGCCACGCGCTCGGTCAATTGCGCGGCGGTGTATTGGCTGAGAACTTGCGGCGTTAATTGATTCAGGTTGATCGTCGAATCGTTGATGCTGCCCAGGCTCAATTGCGTGCCGCGACTGCCGATGTAACTCAGGGTCAACGCTACGCCGCCCGGCAGTTCGCGCTGAATATCGAGCGAATACTGCTGCACGTACGGCGCGCCGCGATCCTGATCTACATAATCCACCGCCGTGCCAACGTTCGTCAGCAAGCCGAGCGAATTGCCTGTCGGTTTGATTAAGCCGTTCGGGAAAGGATTCGAGAGCGTTTGCCCTGCGGCGACAGTAGAGATGGCAGAAAAGCCGAGTGCGCCAATGCCGCCGACCGTGAAGGTGAAGACTTGCGGGGCCCAGAAAATGCCGTAACCACCGCGCAATGTTGTCTTGTCGTTGAGTTGATACGCGAAGCCAATGCGCGGGCCGAATTTTGTTTTCCACGCGGGCGAAAGCTCCGTCCGTGCACCGTTCACGCCCGCATAAATCAAACCGCCTTTCAGATTGAGTCCCGGCACTTGCAATGGACTCGCCGCATTGCGATCAAAACCCACGGTGATTCGATTATCACGTTCGCGCAAGCCCGTTTCGTATTCGTACCGCAGCCCGACGTTGACCGTCAGTTTGGAATTGACGCGGAAATCGTCCTGAACATAACCGCCCCAATAATCCACATAGCTGCGCAACGGAACAGAGATTTGCGCCGTGTTGTTCGCGGCGAAATTCAAACGCCCCAGCAACAAATTGGCGATGGCATTGCCTGTGCCCGCCGCATCGAAATTGAACGCGCCGCTGGCCTGTCCGTATTGCTGAAAGTCAGTTGCCAAGCGCCGGTAATCGCCGCCGAATTTCAGGCTGTGCCGCCCGATGAGTTTGGAAACGCTCGCCTGCAAATTTTGCGAATACAATCGGCGATCCGCTGGCCCTTCGCCGCCGAGCGCAGATTGCGTCGAAGGCCCGTAGGCATTGCCCGCAATCTCGATGCGCGGGAATTTCTTGAAGACGATGTCATTCAAAAAGCTGTTGGCGAAGCCGAGACTGGCTACATCAAAGCCCGCGCTACCCGCCGCCGAATTGTTATCAAATGTGTTGTAGCCGTAACGCACGCTGAGCAGCGTCGTGGGCGAGAGCGTGAAAATATTGTTGAGCGCCAGCGCATTCACCCCACGTTTCAGCAGGATGCCGTTCGGATTGGCGGGGTTGTTGTAATAATTGGCGAAGGGTTCGCGGCTGCCGTAATGCGCGTAAAAGGCGCTGACCTTGTAAGCGCGCGTGACTTCGTGATCGAGCTTGATCGTTTGTTGATCGGCGCGGTCATTCAAAATCGAAGTCTCAACAAAACGGCTTTGTCCATTGCGCGGCAGCGGAAAGTAGTTCACAACTTTTGCGCCCACCGGATCAAGGCGATTCGTCGGAATCACATTTCCAGGAAAGGGCTGTCCTGTGGTTGGGTCTGTGACTGTAAAACCGCTTTTGGAAAAATCGCCCTTGCGTTCCAGTTCGGTTGGAACAGTGAGGGTGTCGCTCAAAAACGTGCTTTGCCGATAGCCTTCAAACGCCGCCCAGAAGAACGTGCGATCTCTGCCGTTATAAAGCCATGGCACGCGCACCGGCCCACCGAGTGAACCGCCATACAGTTTGTACGGCACATTCGGTTTCGCAACGCCGTTGCGGTTGTTGAAGAAGTTGTTCGCACCGAGTGCTGACGGGCGCACGAAGCCGAAGAGCGAGCCGTGCAGATCATTGCTGCCTGAGCGCGCCAGCGTATTGAAAACGCCGCCGCCCGTGCGCCCTGCTTCGGCGT
Source organism: Blastocatellia bacterium (assembly GCA_016789725.1). GTDB lineage: Bacteria > Acidobacteriota > Blastocatellia > RBC074 > RBC074 > JAFDVL01. Next base: position 69,116 of record JAEUQN010000004.1, read on the forward strand.
CGTAGGTGTTGAGTTGCACTTTGACTTCCTGAATGGCTTCGATGGTTGGGATGATGATGGCGAGGTTGGTCAGGTCAGTGATCGGCACGCCGTCAATGATGTAATTGTTGCCGCGCACCGGCCCGCCTGCGAGCGAGATGGTCGAAGACCCGCCCTGATCCTGTTGTCGGTTGTAAGTCGGATTCCCCGCCGCGATGACGTTCGGCGCGATGGCGGTTAAGAAGAATGGACTGCGCCCGGCGTTCGGCAATTCGTCCAGAGTTTGTTTGCCCAGCACCGTTCCCGTCGAAGCCGTTGAGGTTTCGATCAGCGAAATATCGCCTGAGATTGTCACGGTCTCAGTGACTTCGCCAACATTCAGCGTGAGGTCGAGCGTTACCTGCTGTTGTGTTTCGACGATGACGCCCGCACGGTCAGTTTTCTTGAAGCCGCTCAGGTTGGCAGTGATTTTGTATTTGCCCGGATCAACTTTTTCAAAAACGTATTCGCCGACGTCATTCGTCACGGTCGTGCGACTGACACCGGTTTCTTCGTTCGTGAGCGTCAAGGTCGCGGCGGCCAGTGTATTGCCACTGCTATCTTTCAGCGCACCCCGCAAACTGCCCTGATACGACTGCGCAAATCCGGCGACAGCGAAAAGTGTCAGCAGTAAAAATATGAGAGTGAAATAAGAAAAACTGCTACGGATGAATTTGTTGGGCGTGCGTAAGTTTGTTAGCATTCCCTTGCTCCTTTTCATTGCGAAATGATGTGGGGTACTGAGAAGGCCGTATCATTGCTGCCAGGCGTGGACGGTCTTCTCATTTTGTTTTTAGAACAACAGCTTCAACGCCAATTGCACATTGCGGGGTTCGCCTTGTCCGATCCCCGGCGCGCTGGAGCCATTGCGTGTATTGGTTGAAACGCCGAACGCAGCCCCTGCATTCAAGTTCGTGTTGGGGTTCGCCCAGTTCACAAAATTGAAGGCATTGAACATTTCAGCGCGAAATTGCAATGACGTTTTTTCTGTCAACTGCGTCGTTTTGAAGAGCGAAAAGTCTACCGAGCGGAAGCCCGGGCCGTAAAACACGTTGCGGCCTAATGTGCCGAACTGTCCGGCAGGCTGAAACGCAAACGCATCGCGCCGCAAAAATCTACGCCCACGCAATCCGGCTTCCTGCGTTACGCCTGCAAACGGATCGCCCACCAGGTTCACTCGATCACTGTTGTCGCCGCTGCCGCTGATGTCGCGTCCGGCGGTGATGTTGAGGGGCGTGCCGGTATTGAACGCCAGCAACGCATTCAATTGCCAGCCGCGCGTCAAGCGTTGCGGCAAGGATTCAATCGGCACCGGAATGTCCCACGCCAGGTTCGCGCGGAAGTTATGCCGCACATCAAACGCAGAAGCGCCGCGCTCATTGCGCAGGTTGTAGGCATTCGCCGCAATCGTGCTGCGTGCTTCGGAAGCGTTGTCAATGGACTTCGCCCACGTGTACGCAAACTGTGAAGACAAGCCTTTCCTCAAGCCTTGATTCAACGACACCTGCAAGGAGTTGTAGTGCGAATTGCCGACGCTTTCGAGCAGGCTGATCGCAGCAATGTCAGGAAATCGTGTGTTGTACGGACGCCGCGATTGCACTGTGCCAGTTCCAGGAGTCGCCGCGTTGATGCTGCGCGTGATCGCCAGCTTGCGACCCAGCGCGCCAACGTAACCCACCTGCAATACGGTGGCGCGCGCCAGTTGATGCTGCAAATTCAGATTGAAATTTTGCACGTACGGCGTGCGGAAATCCTGGCTCACACCAAACACGCCATACGGCGGAACGAGGGTCGAACCGAAGATTTGCACGCCTGTGCCATAATCCGGCGTGTAGTTGCCAGCCGCATTGCCGCGATTGATCGTGAACACCGGACTCGGTCCGGCGGGGTTGTTGCCAATGCCGGACGCCGCCTGATTGCCCGGCGTGTTGGACGTAAAGAAGCTGGCGGCAGGCAGATCATAATAAATCCCGTAGCCGCCGCGCAGCACTGTGCGCTCGCTCTTGCCAAAGGAATAGGCAAAACCCACGCGTGGCGCATAGTTATTCCAATCGCGCCGATACAACACGCTGCTATCTTTGCCGACGACGGAAAAGCCGTTGGCCGGATCAAAGTTCGCAATGGAATTATCAACGTCATACAGCGGGCCGTTGTAGGTGAAGCGCACGCCGTAATTCAACGTCAGATTCGGCGTAGCTTTCCAGGTGTCGTGCGCAAACCAATCCACGGAATTTTGCCGGTAATCGCGTGCCGGTGAACCACGTAAAATCGTCGCACCGTTGTTTGGGCGCACAAAGCCCGCGAGGAAATCCGCCAGCGCCCGCACTTGCGAAGAAACGGTTGTATCGGTGCGCCAGGGGCCGCGACTGCCGTCAAAGAAAAACTGGCCGCGCGTGAAGCTGTCATAAAAAATATCCAGATACGCGCGCCGCACTTCGCCGCCGAATTTCAGTTGATGATTGTTGAGCGTCCACGTGAACGTGTCGGTGATGTGCCACGTCGTATCAATGCGTCCTGCAGGCAATAATCCCGAGCCACCTGCGCGCGCAAACCCGCTGATGCTGATGGCGGGCGGGCCGGTACGGCTGGCATTGGTGATTAGCCCAAGCGCCTGCGCGTCCTGACTGATGTTCGCTACGTCGAACGTTTGTTTGAAATAATTGACGCCGATGACAAGCTGGCTGACGAGTTTCGGCGACCACACACTGTTCTCGATGAACGAAAAGTTGTGCATGCGGCTCGGCGCAGTTTGAAAATAATCGCTGAGCGGCGAGCCGTCATACGCTGTTTGCGCACCTGTGCCGCCGAAATAACGGACGTTCAGGTTGTGCCGCTCGCTCAACACGTGATCAAGTTTGACGATGCCATTGTCGCTGTCGTAAATGCTTTCGTCCGAGCCAAGGTAATTATTCACAGAAGCGGGCAAGCCATTTGCCGCACTGGGGAACAAGCCGAGCAAGCGTTGTGAAACAGGATTCACTGGAATCACGACGGGCGCGCCCGCCGTTGTGGTGTACTTGCCATTCAGCAACGGCAATGCCTGATTGATCCACGCAGTCGAAGGCACGGTTCCGAGTTCAGAATTCGCAGCCTTCGCGCGTTGTCCCTCAAAGGTCAGAAAGTAAAACGTTTTATTTTTGAGGATGGGGCCACCAAGCGAAAAGCCGTATTGATGATTGCGCACTTTGCGCACAGGCAATCCGGTTCGCACAGGCGAATTCGCTGCAAGAGCTTCGTTGCGATTGAAGTAGTAGGCGCTGCCGTGCAAATTATTCGTTCCCGATTTGATGACGAGGTTGACTGCGCCACCGCTGTTGCGACCGATTTCCGCGCTGCCATTATTCAGCACCGAAAACTGGTCAATGGCTTCTACGGGCAGCAACGTGCCTGCAATGCCTGACACGCCGCCCTGATTTACGGCGGAGGTATTTTGGAAAGCGTCGTTGTTGTCGGCTCCGTCAATCTGGTAGTTGTTGCCGCGTGTGCGCGAACCATTGATCGAGGTGCTGGTTCCGGCCACGCCCGGCGTCAGTTGAATCATTTGCCGGAAGTCGCGTCCGTTGAGCGGCAATTCCTGCACCTGCTTCGGGCCGATGATTCCTGTTAATGCGGTCGAAGCCGTGTCAATCCGCACAACAGATTCAGCCGAGATTTCAACCGTTTCGGTGACTGCCGCAACTCTCAATTGCAGGTTTACGGCGGTGTTTGTTGAGACGACGACTTCGACATCATTGACGCGAGCAGTCTGAAAGCCTGTTTTTCCGACTTCAATCGTGTAGAAGCCAAGCGGCAATTCGGGGATTACAAATTCGCCGTTTTTGCCTGTTTCGACGTTGCGCGCCACGCCTGTGGCCTTGTTAGTAGCTTTGATGCTCGCGGCAGGAATGGCTGCGCCTGCGTCGTCGTTGATCGTGCCGGAAATGCCGCCGCGAAACGTTTGGGCAGAGAGGGTAAGTGAAGTGAGAAGAAAAAGAGCCAGCAGTACAGGCCAAGCCAGAAATTGCTGCCGGGGTTGGGTAGTTGTTCTTGTTGTAGTTCTGTAATTCATGTTCAAGGTTCCTTTGCTTTGATAACCGTTTTTTTGGTTCCAACAAATCTCCATTGTTCGAGATCAGCAAGATGCCGATCAGAAACAATTTCGCAAGCCGCATGCCATACGCCTTATGGCGCGAACGAGCCTGTCTTTATTGGGGTTCGTGGCTCTTGCGCTAAATCCGTCGTGTTCGTCAAAGAACAATTTCGTCAGGCTTGAAGGCAACGACCACAAATTCGTTGTCATCGCTGGTTATCAACCGCCATCTTGTGAATCTTCAGAGCAGGCTTGCGCTTCACAACAGCAGCAGCAGCAGATAGCCAAAAAGATAGGCCGAGACGCGCTGCCACCAGGTTTTCAAAAAAGGAAGGTGGTGCGGACTGTAGCCAGGAATTGGTTCACCGTTGAAGTCATAGCTACTGCGCAGGTCGGGCGTGAATTCGACGACTGGCATTTCCACCGTCGGAATATCTTCCTGCGGCGGCGGTGTGGGCGTGGAATTGTTGTTCCATTCTGAAAAAGTTTCGATAGACATATTCAATCCTCTCCATGAAAAAACAATGGCCCTGAAGCCTCAACACAGAGGCTTGCGACGAGCAACGCAGATGAATGTGTAAGGAAGTTAGCGACAACAACGACAGGCGAGTGAAGGGCAGCAGGGCAACATCGTATTTGTGAATGAATTGATCTTCGGGTAACTGCGATAGGGAGTGTGATTTTCTAGTTTCATAAACGACATCCTTGTCAGGTTGCGGTGGAGTGAACGAGGGGCGAATTTTTCGTCTTGTGCTTTATCATCCCAGCAAAGCATCTCGTAAAAATTCGTCCGCCCCATTCACGCTAATATGACGATCCTGAAAAACCGCCATTTTGGATCACGTAAGATTGGCGGCAACGGCGGGACTCGAACCCGCGTGAAGTGGTTTTCCGAGACCCTTGCCTCTCCGCTCGGCCACGTCGCCGCAATGAGTCAAAGATGCTTGCCAGAAGAGGGGAAAAAGAGCGGTGGGCTTGCTGCGACACCCACCGCTGAGAGTCCATCAACTAAGCACCTATGACGAAGTAGATTGAAAGATCGTCTGCGCACAAAGCGCGGGAAAATAAGGGTGACGGCGGCGGCGGGACTCGAACCCGCGATAAAGGTTTTGCCGACCTGTGCCTTGCCGCTTGGCGACGCCGCCTATAATTCGATTGATAAGCCCTTGCGCAGTTTGTAATGCGGTTTGCTAAATCGCGGGGCTTTTCCTAAAAACGCTTGCGATTTGGCAAATCGCCTTACGTTACTTTTCTGGCTTGGCCTGCGCCGCTTCGCCGTGCGATTGATAAATCAACTCGCCCGCTTCAATTGCAGTATTCAAGCGATTCTGTTTGGGCGGCAGCGGACACGTCGCGTAGGCAGTGAACGCACAGGGCGGATTGATCACCAGATTGAAATCTAAAATGACTTGCCCATCTTTGGGTTTGTCGGCATAGAGAAACCGACTTGCCGCATACGTTGTTTTGCCACTGGTTTGATCGCGCAAAATGAGGAAGAGTTTTTCGCCGGAATTCACTGGCTCCAGGGTGTATTCCTGCCCGCGCAATTTGAATTTCAGCAAGCCCGGACTCTTGTAGTTTTCGACATCACCGAGAATGTTGATGATGGGAACGTCTTTCGGCTGATCGTACGGCAGAAACTGGGCTGTGACGCGATATTCCTCTTTCACCGGATACCAACGCAACCCCGTAAATTCACGTCGTGACGCTGCGTTTTTATCCTTGAGTCGAATGCCATAGCGCGCGCCGCGTTTGAGCAACAGAAAGGTGAGATCGCCGGTACGAATGGCTTCTGGCTTTTTCGCTGCATCGCCCTGAAGTTGATATTCCTGCACCGGCTTGTCATCCACGGTGACTGTCACACCGCTCGCAACACGCAGCGTCACTTTGCCGTCTTGCAAATCGAACGTGCCGATTTTGGCAGGAGCACCGCTTGCTGTAATTACTAGATCATTGCTTGAATCCGCGCCGAATTCATTTGCGCCTTCCTTCAGCCAGAACAAGCCTGAGACCGTCAGCCAGCCGTCATCCGCTTTCAGCTTTGCTTCGCGGTCGGTGCGTGCGGTTTGAATGGTTTTCTCGTATTCCGTTTGTGCTGCGACGCCGAGGACAAAAGCCAGCAACAGCACAGCATTGATAAGTCCGTAGTGAAATGATTTGTGAACCGTCATGAAGTTTCCTGATAAAACGAAACCCGCTACCAAGTGTGCAACCTGATAGCGGGTAATGAATGTTTGTCTTGTATGAGACGTTTATTCCCTTCGATCAGGCAGTGTTGTGCGCGAGACACATACAACGACAACAACAACACGCGCTGTGATGGAAGGAAGAAATGGCACGGACTGAAATCGTCAAGGCACGGAACGCCTGCGAATTCACCGCGCGTTCCTGCGTTTCAGACAAATTGTTCAGTACCAGACCAGACATAAAAATCGCAAAAGCTCTTTAGTGAATCACCTGTGAATTGTTGGTTTGCTGCACAATCCAAGCCGCCTGTGCGGCGCGCTCAAAATCTTCTGGGCTGCTTAAAAATACATCTGCACCTGTGCTTTCCGCCTTCGGTTTCAGGGGCGCATTGAATAACGCCAGCACTTCGCTCGACAAAATTGATTCGTGGCGATAGCTGGAGCCGTTCGTGGTGGAAGGATGTCCGTTTTTCATCGCAAAGCCTCCTTACTTGAGCCTAGAAATTTCCTGCAACCCCTACTTGATTACTAGGTATTACAGATATATTTCAGCAAATTGAAATACCAGCAGAGGAATCTCTTTCGTCTGTGAGGTCATTGCATGAACCTCATTCACAACGAAGTAACATTGAGAGTGAAATAGTTTCTCAAATTAATTCCTACTAAAGGAGTGGGAGTTTTACATCAGGGGGAAATATCTGTCAACCGCAAAAATGATTTTTTTGGTGGCGATGCCAGGAATGATATTGATCAAACAGCCTTCGCGCCGGTTTCCAAGCCCAATGGATAATGCGGCAACAACCGATAGCCTTTCAGTCCCACGACGACCGCGTCGCCGACGGACAATTCCATTTCCGTCGCTTCCCATTTATTGCGCGTGATCACGATGGGAAATCCTTCGGCGTAGGTCTCATCTACCAACGTCAGATTTCGTAGGCGCTGTACTTCGGGATCGCCTTCGTTGCCTTGCGGCGACCAGAGCAGCAGGCGCAGGATCAGGCGTTCGCTGTGGCCGATGTAGGAAATATCTTCGATCTCCGCGCGCCCCAGGTAATACGGCGTGTCGAGCAATTGTGGCTGGAAATTCAACACCACGTCTTCGGGGCGAAAGACGATTTTGACGGCCTGTCGTTCGGCCAGCAGCGGCGCGTCAGGAACAGCTTTCACGCGCATTCTGCCGAGCGCGACTTTTCCTTGACTCCAACGTCCCAGCAACACGTTGGCCGCGCCCAAAAACGTAGCGACAAATTCATTGCACGGATGATTGTAAACTTCAAACGGTGTTCCCTCTTGTACGATCTGCCCTTCGTTCAGCACGACGATGCGATCTGCCAATTCCAACGCTTCTTCCTGATCGTGCGTGATGAACAATGCAGGCACATTCATCGCGCGCAAAATCGCCTTCACTTCGCGCCGTAATGCCACGCGCGTAATCGCATCCAGCGCACTGAAGGCTTCGTCAAACAACAAGGCATCGGGTTCAAACGCCAGCGCACGCGCCAGCGCGACGCGTTGCCGTTGTCCGCCGGAAAGTTGCGAAGGGTATTTCTTACGATGGGCTTTCAGTTGTGTGAGCGCCAGCAAACGATCCACGGCGCTTTGTCGTTCGGCTTTGGATTTACCCTGCATTTGCAAGCCGAATGCAATGTTTTCTTCGACTGATTTGCGCTGAAATAAGGCGTGTTCCTGAAACACCACACCCAGTCCGCGTTTTTGCGGAGGCAGATGATTCGCAAGTTGATCGCGCAAATAAACCTCGCCGTGATCCGCCTGCTCCAACCCGGCCAGAATGCGCAACAGCGTTGTCTTTCCGCTGCCGGATGGCCCCAGCACAACGACCACAGTCCCCCGCTCAAGGCCCAGGCTGATGTTGCGGAGAACCGACTGGTCCCCAAATCGCTTCGAGACATTCTTTAGGCGGATAGCAGCGGGCGGAGCTGAAGCCAGTGTGGTAGTAGTGAGCGCCCCAGGGTTCATAGGCAAGCCTCTCGTTCTTAAGCAAATTTGGTATTGCGCCAGACTTTCGGCGTCATCGAAGTATAGCGACGGAAAAAGGTCGTAAAATGGCTTTGATTTTTAAAGCCTACCTGTGCGCTGATTTCGACAATTGGCAGGTCGTCTTTGGCTAACAAATCTTTGGCGCGTTCAATGCGTCGCTGCACTAAATATTGCTGTGGCGTCAATCCAGTCGTGCGTTTGAAAGCACGGGAGAAATGGAACGGGCTGAGATCAACGGTGGTAGCAATGTCTACCAGCGTCAGATCATCGGCCAAATGCGCATTGATGAAATCCGTTGCGAGCCGGAGCTTGCGCCCGGTCAGCCCACCAACGGAAGCGATAGGCAGTCGCTCGCCTGTGTTGTAATGCCGCAACAAATGAAACGCGAGGGTGCTGGCCAACGACTCGGCATACAATCGCCCGACGGGTTCTTTGGCTTCGGATTCGGCAAGCAAAGCCAGCCCAATCTGCCAAATCAGCGGATCGCTCTGGTCATAGATTTCTTTCAACTCGACTTGCCCGGCATAAGCGGATTCAGACGCCGCGCGATTCACCAATCCCGGCTCAACGGCAATCGTCAAACACTCGGAATAATCGCTCCAATCAATCGAAACCGGTTGCCCCGAAGGCACCAGGCACATTCCATCCGGCGTACGATGCGTGATCTGTCGCCTGCCGGTTGCGGTTTGCTTGGTGGTCGTAAATTGCCCGGTCAGCGGTAAGCTGATTTCGTGATGGTCAAACGTGGTTTCCACCAGTTCACCCGCACGCACACGCCAATGGACGAGCTTTAGCCCTTCCCAATCTGTAGTGCGATAAAAGAGGACGGAGGCCTGATCCTGAGCGACTTTCCAATTGATATTCATAACGTAATCAAGATTATTCCGATTTATGAGTACTGTCTAGTTTTGCGGGCTTTCACGATCCTGGTACGTTGTCGTCCGCAGGCAGGTTCGCGCGAATTTCCTGATTGACTTCACCGCCCACCGTTGCCTATAGTTCACCCCAGCCATTAAGCCAGTTGTTGCCCTTTCCTAAATAAGGAGTTGACGTTATGAAGCGGATTGCCATTGTTCTCACACTTGTTACGCTCTTTTTCAGCCTCTCAATCTCGGCCAAAGACAAATGGCTCAAGATCAAATCCAACCATTTCACGTTGATCGGCAATGCCAGCGAGCGCGATATTCGCACGGTCGGCACCAGGCTCGAACAATTTCGCAGCGTGTTTTCGCAGCTTTTCCCGAACGTTCGGATGGATTCACCAGTCCCGATCACGGTCATCGTCTTCAAAAACAAAAGCTCGTACGTTCCGTTTATGCCCGGTCATAATGGCAAGGTCACAGAGGTTGCCGGATATTTCCAACCGGGTGAAGATGTGAATTACATCACGCTGACTTCAGAGTTTGGGCAGAACAATCCATATTCGACAATTTTTCATGAGTTCGTCCATTCTTTAACCAACGATTCGACTGCCAATATGCCGCTCTGGCTGAGCGAAGGCATCGCCGAATTTTATGAGACGCTGGAAGTCACCGACAAAGATACAAAAGTCACTCTCGGCGCACCCATTAGCCATCACGTCTTTCGCCTGCGCGAGACGAAATTCATGCCGCTTCCGCAATTTTTCTCCGTGCATCACAAATCGCCCGAATACAACGAACGCGACAAGCAAAGCATTTTTTATGCGCAGGCCTGGGCCTTTGTGCATTACGTGATGCTGGGCAACAACAGCCAGCGCCAACCGCAATTAGGGCAATTCTTCCGTCTGCTCGGCACTGGCGCGCCCGTCGAAGAATGCTTCGAGAAGGCGTTTCAAACCGACTTTGCGGCGATGGAAAAGGAATTAAAAAACTACATTAGCGGCAGCCGCTATCCCGTCTTGCGCTACACGTCGAAAGACAAACTGACCTTTGATGACGAAATGACGACGGAGCCAATCGGAGAAGCCGAAGCGAATTATTACCTCGGCGATTTGCTGGCGCATCAACACCGCACGGATGCCGAGAAATATTTACAAACCGCGATTCAACTTGATCCGACACTAGCCCCGGCGCATGCCTCATTAGGCCTGATTCGCATTTACACCGGGCAAATGGGTGAAGCACAGAAGTATCTGGAAAAGGCGGTGACCTATGACAAGGCGGGTAAAAATCATTTGATTTATTACTATTACGCGATGGCGTTGATGCGCGAAGGTTCCAGTGTCGGCGGCGTTCAAATGTTGTCATCCAGCTTTGATCCGCAAAAGGCTCAGACCATCCGCACGAACCTGAAACGCGCCATCGAAATTAACCCCGGCTTTGGCCGTTCGTATTCGTTACTGTCGTTCATCAACCTTGTCACAGGTGAGCAGATTGATGAAACGGTCGCATTGCTCACACGCGCATTTCAGGCGGCTCCGGGCGATCAGGATTTAGCCTTTCAACTGGCTCAGCTTTATCTGCGGCAAAACAAATTCGACGATGCGAAAAAGACCGTCGAGCCGATTGCCCGCAATGCTGCTGATCCGGCCAAGAAACAGCGCGCGCAATCCATGCTCGATCAGATCAATACCATCATTGAGGGGCAAGCTCGATACAAAGCCCAGCTCGAAGCGGACAAGCAACAGGAACTGGCCTCCGCGCAAGTAGTCGAGGAGAAAACCGAAGGGCAACTCGTCCCCAATCGGCCAGCCTTGCGTCGCCGCAACGAAGGCGAAGAGGCGAAAGGGTTGCTGACGAAAATGGAGTGCTCAGAAAAAGGCGTGACCTTGCACGTCACGGTTGGAGCCGAAAAGCTGGTGTTTCATACGACGCGCCCGGAGCGATTGGAATTCATCACCTTCACGTCTGCTGTCGGCGAAAACATCGAATGCAAAACCTTCACGCCACCGCGCCCTGTCCGCATCGTTTATCGTGGGAATACCGATGCAAAATCCAAATACAACGGCGAGCCACTAGCCGTGGAATTTGTGAAGTCAGAGGAAAAATAGCGGGGAACTTTTCTTGAGGGCTGGGGTCAAATTGACAGTGGAGCTATCAAATGGACCAATGCACCAGCCCTCTCAATCACATCAAAATTGCGACGCCCTGTCCGGCAAACTGGGATCAAATGCGAGGCGATCTCCGCGTACGCTTTTGCACTCATTGCCAGTTGAATGTGTATAACCTCTCCGCCTTGACACAGGCAGAAGCGACAGAATTCATAACGAAAGCTGAGGGCGGATTGTGTGTGAGGTTGTATCAACGTGCCGATGGAACCGTCATCACAGACGATTGCCCATTTGGAATTAAATTTATCAAGCAACGAGTTTCGCGCGCGACCAGTGCGTTTTTAGCCGCGATAATGAGTTTGGCAACATTGACGGAAATGCTTTGGGCAGGGCCAGCATCAACGCATCAGAAAAAAGCAAACAAGCCAGCACCTGCTGTCAGGAACCCGCGAAAATCCGAAAAACGATGGCGCGCAATCCCTACAATTGGAGTCATTGCCTCATTCACTGCACCTGAACTGGCCCGCCTTCCGCTCACGATCACGCCACCGTCTGCGCTATCACCCATTTCAGAACACACGGATCCGCCGCCACCCCAAAAGCAATAATCATTATTCGCTCATCAAAAAGATCAACGGGCGCACGTCGTCTTCTGGCGTCCAATCCCAATAGCGCAGCAGAATTTTGTATATCATCATTCCGGTTTCGCCTTCGCCAAAGAGCAAATATTTGACGGACTGTGCCATCAAGTTTTGCCGTGTGAGGCCGACGAAAATGCTGATCGGATCAATCAATTCGCTGATGTAAGCAATCGTATTGGCGATGGCGGTCGCGCCGTGGACTTCAATGACGAAATCATCATTTTCACGGAACACGCGCACGGTCAACGGGGCGAGAAATTCGCTACGATTGTCCATAAACGTGACGTGGACAAACGCCAACGGACCTTGCACGTTGTAATGCTTGCGGATTTCTTTTTCTTTGTACGCTCGATGTTCTGGCGTCGAAGTCCGCAGCGGCACCAGATTCACTTTCTTGCTGATGATTTTCGACCAGACCTCTTTGGAAACATCATCTACAAAATGAAACTGCGCGACACGCAATTCAGTGGCGCGCTGATAGCGGCTGAGCGCGCTAATGACCACAACCACCAAAATGAATACGCCCGAAATGATAATGCCGTCGTGCCGTTCGATGACATTGTCTACAAAGGTGAAGGCGAAGACTGCCGCGACGACCCAGAAATAATTGCTCAAGAGTTTGTTCGGTTCGCTTTCTGCCCCTGGAATTTCGGATTTCCGGCGTAATGCCAAGGCGACGGCGACAGCGGCGGACAACATCAATGCCAGGACTCCCGTCGCGTAGGCACCACCCTGCGCTTCGACATTGGCCTTGAAGATGATCGTCACAATCACGCTGATCGTAAATAACACCATGACCAGCGGTCTCCGATATGCGGTCCAGCGCGGAGCCATTCCAAAGCGCGGCAAATAGCGCGGAATCAAATTCAGCAACCCTGCCATTGCCGAAGCGCCCGCAAACCACAAAATTAAAATTGTCGAGAAATCATAAATCGTGCCGAAAATAGTCCCCAAATGTTCGTGCGCGAGAAACGCAATCGCGCGCCCAGCCGCTTTGCCGCCTTGCCGATAATCCTCTTCTTTGATGAGCAACGTCGTCACGAAACTTGAGCAGATCAACAGCACACTCATGATCAACGCCGCCGCCGCCAGTAGCTTGCGCGCATTTTTGATGCGCCCGAATGGCGGTTGGCCTGACGCGTCCACTTCGCCTTCGTGTTCGTCTTTCTTCGCTCCATCCGACACAAGCGGCATCACCGAAACGCCCGTTTCAAAGCCGCTCAAACCAAGCGCAAGTTTGGGAAAGGTAAAGGCCGTGATTGCCAGCAACGCCGGCAAACTACCGCTCACTTTTGGATGCGACCACAACGCACTTTGCCAGTTGGAGAGCAATTCGGGGTGGCTGAAAATTTCGACAAACCCGCGCGCTAAAACGACGACGTTCAGCAATAAATACGGGATCGCAATGGCTGCCGCCAACCCCAGGGCTTCGGCAAATCCTTTGATGAAAACAATCGCCAGCAACGCCAGCAACGCAATCGTGATGAGAACTTGATGACCTTCAAGGTAGTGATGCAGCAGCGGGTTTTCAATCGCGTGCTGTGCGGCATCAGCGGCGGACAGAGTCATCGTGATAATGAAATCGGTAGCCGCAAAACCGATCAACACCAGAACGAAAATTTTGCTCCACCACCCAGTCAACAAATTTTCGAGCATGGCTATCGAGCCTTGTCCGGCATAGGATCGCGCTGCCACCTGTGCATAAACAGGTAACGCACAAAGCAGCGTCACAACAATCAGCAATAAGGTCGCCATGGGCGAAATCGCTCCCGCGGCCAGCAAGGCAATGCCCGGCTGATACCCCAGCGTCGAGAAATAATCTACGCCCGTCAGCCACAGCACCATATACCAAGGGTGCGTTTTGTGCTCGGAATGAGAGGCATTGAGACTGCCGCCGCTAAAGAGCCAACGTCCCAGGGCATTGCGAGGAACGTTGCTGCGACGCGTTGGGAGAACCGGAATCAAGTCTTCGTTATCCATCACCATTTTCCTTTTCCCACGGATTTACGCAGATGATGATCAGAAACCTGTTCGGTTCATCTGTGCCAATCTGTGTCATCCGTAGCAAATTTCAAGCTGCTGGTTGTTGTTGTGTGACGCAGTGAATTGCGCCCAAGCCCCAAATCAAATCGGTGCAATCCAGGCCAACGACCTGGCGGGTCGGAAACAGTGTTTGCAGTGTTTCCAGCGCACGCGCATCGTTCGCGTGACGATAGGTCGGAACCAGTACCGAGTGATTGGCGATATAAAAATTCGCATAGCTCGCGGGCAGGCGTTGATCCTCAAAATACATCGCGCCCGGCATTGGCATCGTCACAATGCGAAAGGGCTGACCATCCTGATCGCGCATTGTTTGTAACCGTTCATAATTGTCTTTGAGCGCCTCATAATTCTCATCTGTCGGGTCTTCTTCGATCACAGTCACAATCGTGTCGGCAGAAACAAAGCGCGTCAGGTCGTCAATGTGACCATCCGTGTCATCACCAACGATGCCGTCGCCGAGCCACAAGAAATGCGTCACTCCCAGATAATCGCGCAAATACTGCTCAATCTGTTCTTTCGTCAAATGTGGATTGCGATTGGGATTCAGCAAACAGGATTCGGTTGTCAGCAACGTGCCTTTGCCGTTCACATCCAGCGAGCCGCCTTCCATCACAATATCCGGGGTGAAGAGCGTTTCACCGAATTCTCGCGCGATGCGCGTTGGCACGACATCGTCCAAATCATACGGCGGATATTTGTTGCCCCACGCGTTGTAGCCCCAATCATTGATCGCGCGTTCACGCTTGCCATTGACTTCGCGCAGCACATAAATCGGCCCGTGATCGCGGCACCACGCATCATTTGTGGGATTAAAGTGAAATGAGACGCGCGCCAAATCTACCTGTGCGTTGCGCAATTCAAGGCGCACCCGTTCGGCAAAATCTTCGTCCGCGACATTGATGCGGACGAGTTCAGATTCCGTCAAACGTTTCGTGAGTTCGGCAAAGATCGCGGGTACAGGCTCGAATTTGCCCGGCCAACTGGCTTCTTTGTGCGGCCACGACAGCCATGTTGCTTCGTGCGGTTCCCATTCGGCGGGCATTGCGTAGCCGAGTGCGGCAGGAGTGTTTAGTTGGTTCATAAATCAAAAGGCAAATCTCAAACAGTCGTAACTGACGGCAAAAGGCAAAAGGTCGGCACTTATTTTTTGTTTTTACCAAAAGAGAAAAATTATCTTCCGCCCTTTTGATTTTTGAGATTTGCCCTTTGCCTTTTGATTTGCCGCAGGCCTCAATCAATCATTCGTTTCGTAATTTCGCCATAGGCATCAATGCGGCGATCACGTAAAAAGGGCCAGTGCGTGCGTTGCACGTCTAGTTTGTCGAAATCAACTTCGGCCAGCAAAATCTCTTCGGCTTCGATACTGCCTTTCGTCACAATTTGCCCGGACGGATCGGCGAGAAAACTTTGCCCCCAAAATTGAATGCCTTTGCCTGGGTGTTCCGGTGGAGTCGGTTCGTGACCAACCCGGTTGATGGCGGCGACGTAGACGCCATTCGCCACCGCGTGGCTGCGCTGAATCAATTCCCACGAAGAATGTTGGCGCTCGCCATATTCCTCGAATTCATCGGGTTGCCATCCAATCGCTGTCGGATAAAACAAAATCTGTGCGCCACTCAACGCGGTCAGCCGCGCGCCTTCGGGATACCACTGATCCCAGCAAATCAGCACGCCGATTTTGCCGTAGCGCGTGGCAAAGGCTTTAAAGCCCAAATCACCGGGAGTGAAATAAAACTTCTCATAAAACAGCGGATCATCCGGGATGTGCATCTTGCGGTATTTACCCAGCAATGTGCCATCGGCATCAATCACGACAGCGGTGTTGTGATACAAGCCTGGTGCACGCCGTTCAAATAACGAGCCAACGATAACGACTTCATGTTTTGCGGCAATCGCACACAAGGCTTCCGTCGTCGGGCCGGGAATTGGTTCGGCTAATTTGAAGTGATCGTGATTTTCAGTTTGGCAAAAATAGAGCGAGGTGAACAGCTCCTGTGTGCAAATAATTTTTGCACCTTTGCTTGCCGCTTCTTCAATTTTGGCAAGGCACTTCGCCACGTTTTCCTGCGGCGTAGCAGTGCAGGACATTTGAATTAATCCGATGGTGGTTTTCATAGCGCGGGAATTATAGCGAATCGCGCGCAAACTGCCAGTTCACCGCAAACACGAAAAGCTGATTGACGATCTGCAAGTCGTGCATTACCTTGTTTTGCTGGCAAGCGATTTATACGCAACGCCTCTTAACATCACATTAACCTCGAAACATTTATGACAGAAGAACCATCCATTACTACAACGCAACTTGGCCCGCCGAAATCCATCATCCGCGAATATGCCGAAATGATTCTGGTCACAGGCGTACAGGTGCTGTTTCTGATGACCTTTATTTTCCAGGCCATGAACGTGCCGACCGGTTCGATGCAAAATACCATCAACATCGGCGATCAGTTTTTCGTCAACAAATTTATGTATGGCAAACCGACGCCTTTTTTGAGCGCGTTATTGCCACAACGCGAAATTGAACGGGGCGATATTGTGGTCTTCAAATGGCCCAAGAATCCTTCGGTCAATTACATCAAACGCTGCATTGGATTGCCCGGCGAAGAAATCCTCATCAAAGACCGCAAGGTCTTCATCAATGGTAAGGAATTGCCCGAACAATTGGTAATGATTGATCTGGCGATGAATTCATCGGACCTCTCGGCGTTGGAAGTCATTCAGGAAGACCCCGCCCCAGCGGAAGCAAAATGGAAGACCTTTCATAGTCAGGGACCATCTTACGATCACGAAATGAAATTCGGCGTCGGCACCTCTGTCAAAATTCCTGAGGGCCATTACTTTATGATGGGCGACAGCCGCGACAACAGTCAGGACAGCCGTTTCTGGGGCTTTGTGCCACGAGAATACATTGTCGGGCGACCGTTGTATGTGTACTGGTCCTTCAACACCAAAGATTCAGGAAGCACGAACTTTTTCAATTCTATTAAGTGGCGGCGAATGGGGACGGCGCTGAAATAACGTTATGGTAGTCGAATTATTAGACAAGCCTGCAACAAAGCCGCTGGTGGTCAAAGAAACCAAGCCCCCCGCAGCGGAAGAAAATCTTTTTCTGAACCGCGAATTGAGCTGGATTGAGTTTAATCGGCGCGTCCTGGAAGAAGCCCTGGACGAAACGCAACCATTACTGGAACGATTGAAATTCCTGGCTATTTTCTCAACAAATCTGGACGAGTTTTTTATGGTGCGCGTGTCGGGGTTGCAAGAACAGCTTGAAGCCGACCCTTCGACACTTTCACCCGATGGATTGACCCCCGCTACCCAATTGCGCTTGATTGCCGAGCGACTCCGCCAAATGTTGCATCAGCAAATGCAGTGTCTGAACGAGGAAATCCTACCCAAACTGGAAGAACATGGCGTCCGCCTCGTGCCGTATGCCAATCTTTCGACAGCTCAGCGCGCAGAGCTGAAGCAATTTTTCACTGAGCGCATCTTTCCGGTTCTGACGCCACTCTCATTCGATCCGAGCCATCCGTTTCCCTACATTTCCAACATTAGCCTGAATCTCGGCATGCTGGTCGTACCGGAAAAACAGGAGGAGGATGAAGAGGCGAAATTCGCACGTGTCAAATTGCCCCCCAGTGTGCCGCGCCTGGTTCGCCTTGACGAAAGCCATCAGTTTGTTTTGTTGGAAGAGATCATTGCGGCACATATCGAAACGCTTTTCCCCGGAATGCGAGTGATGGAGTGTCAGCCATTTCGCATTACCCGCGATGCTGACATCGAAATCGAAGAGGACGAAGCTGGTGATTTGCTCAAATCTGTTGAGCAACAATTGAGGCAACGTCGTTTCGGGTTTGGCGTGCGCCTGGAAGTGGCCGCAGGCATGAGCGAGCACATGGTGAATTTGCTCAAAAAAGCCCTGGAATTGGTGGATCAGGACGTCTACGCGGTGAACGGCCCTCTCAACATCCCCGATTTGATGACGCTGTATAAACTGGATTTGCCGAAGCTGAAAGACAAACCATTTACCCCCACGACGCCCGCCATCCTGAAAGCAACCGACTCAATTTTCGATGCGATCAAACATCAGGATATTTTGCAGCATCATCCTTACGATTCGTTCGCGCCTGTCGTCGAATTCCTGCGCGCGGCGGCCAGCGATCCCAATGTTCTGGCGATCAAGCAAACGCTCTATCGCGTCGGCCCTGATTCGCCCATCGTGAAAGTGCTGATTGAAGCAGCGGAACGCGGCAAACAGGTTGCCGTCTTGGTGGAATTAAAAGCACGTTTTGACGAAGAAAATAACATTCAATGGGCGCGCCAATTGGAACAGGCGGGCGTTCACGTGGTGTATGGATTGCTTGGGTTGAAAACGCATTCCAAAATTGCGCTGGTGGTACGGCAGGAAAACAATGTGCTTCGCCGCTACGTTCACCTCAGCACGGGCAATTATAATCCCGTCACCGCGCGCATCTACACCGATCTTGGGTTGTTCACCTGCGACCCGGATTTTGGCGCAGACGCTTCGGATTTATTCAACTTTCTGACGGGCTATTCGCGCCAAAACACCTATCGCAAATTGTTGGTGGCCCCCATCAACCTGCGCGAACGTTTCATTGAATTGATTCGCCGGGAAGTTGCGCATCATCAGGCCGGACGCAAGGCTGGAATCATTGCGAAATTCAACAGTTTGACCGACATCAGCATCATCGAAGAGTTGTACGATGCTTCACGCGCAGGTGTCCCGATTGATTTGATTGTGCGCGGCATTTGCTGCTTGCGCCCCGGCGTCAGCGGGCATAGCGAAACGATTCGCGTGGGCAGTATCGTCGGGCGATTTTTGGAACACTCGCGGGCGTATTGTTTTGTGAACGGCGGTGACGAAGAAATTTATGTGGGCAGCGCCGATTGGATGAGCCGCAATCTGGATCGCCGCGTCGAGGTTATTTTTCCCCTGCGTGACGAACGCACCCGCGAACGCGTCCGCCGCGAAGTTCTCGAAATCCCTCTGGCCGATCACGCCAAGATGCGTTGGCTCCAATCTGATGGCAATTATTTGCGACCTGCCTCACGAGAAGACAGCGCGCTCAATGTACAGGAGTATTTGCTGAGTCTTGCGCAAACTGCTTAGGATGGAATCGCCCCAGATCACTGTTAACCCACCCCATCGCATTCCGCTCATCATCAACGGCGACGACTTCGGTTATTCCTCCGCCGTCAATCGCGCCATTCTCCAGGCCCATCAGGAAGGCATTCTGACCAGCACCAGTTTGATGGTCAATGAACGCGCGGCGGACGAAGCCGTGCAATTGGCAAAAGCCACGCCAAGCCTGGCCGTTGGGCTACATCTGGTCCTGGTGTTGGGGCGCGCGACCCTACCAATAACACAAATCCCGCATCTCGCAGATGCCGACGGCAATTTCACGAACAGCCCGTTTGTCGCAGGTGTGACGTATTTTTTCAGCCCTGCCGCTCGCCGTGAATTAAAACGGGAGATGCGCGCACAATTCGAGAAATTCGCGGCAACAGGCTTGCCGTTTTCGCACGTAGACGGCCATACGCATTTGCACATGCATCCGGTGATTTTTGACGAACTCATCAAGCTGTGCGAAGAATTCAAGGTGAGGCGGTTACGCGTCGTCAAAGGCGAAATGCGATTAAGTCTGCGATTGGATCGTTCGCAACTGCCCATCAAACTGGTCAATGGAATCGTCTTTAATCTGTTGGCGCGACGCTGTGAAAAGAAACTGCGCGGACGCGGTTTTATGGTGCCGGAAAACGTCTACGGACTGTTGCAGACCGGCAATCTGAACGAAGAATATTTGCTCAGTTTGATTCCGCAGATGGCGCGCACGAGTTGCGAAATTTATGCGCATCCACTCGCACCCGATGCGGAAGCATGGAACGCACGAGAGAACCCGCGCGGCACACTTGAGTTACAAGCATTGTTGAGTCCGCGTGTGCGCGAGGTGATTCAGCAAACGGGCTTCCAGATCACAACTTATCAACATCTGCCATGAAAACGCTCGTTGTTTTATTCTTCGCCATCATTTGCCAAACGCTCGGCGATGTGTGCTTAACCAAAGGCATGAAAGCCATTGGCGAAGTCAACACGCTTGATCCTGCCGAACTCTTTCACATCGGCGTGCAAGTTTTCACGAATCCGTTTATCTGGCTTGGCATTGTGATTCTGACAGGGTTTTATTTTCTTTATCTGGCGGCGCTGTCGTGGGCGGATTTGAGTTATGTATTGCCGGTGACTGCCTTCGGTTACACATTGAATGCCGTGATGGCGAAATGGTTGCTCAACGAACACGTGTCGCTGACGCGCTGGGCGGGTACGCTGGTGATTTGTATTGGCGTCGCCGTCGTGTCGCGCACTGAGCAAAAAACAACCGACACCAGCGAACCGATTTTGTTTCCGGGAGAAGAAACCGAATGAAAACATTTCTTCTGCTGGCAATGCTGATTGTGTTCAGTTCGCTTGGCGAAATTCTGTCGGCGCGCGGGATGAAGCAAATCGGGGAAATTTCTTTTCGCCCCCGCCTGTTGCTGCGCACGATTCCGCGTTTGTTCACGAACGGCAATTTGATCGCAGGTGTGGTCTGCCTGGCGTTTTCGTTCTTTTCATTTTTGAGTTTGCTCAGCTATGCCGATTTGAGCTACGTCGTGCCGCTGACGGCGGTGGGGTACATTACGAATACGATTGGCGCCAAGTTTTTGCTACACGAACGGATTTCCCAGGCACGCTGGTGGGGGACGTTGCTCGTAACGACTGGCGTAGCGATTATTTCACTGCCTGCCAGTTTTGAGGCATTCGCCATCCACGCCGCGACCAGCGTTTCGCAACAGCTTTGGCTTTGGCTGAATCCGGCGAATACCGCGTTTGCACCTGCATTTTTATTGCTCTTCGTGTTACGTGTGGTGTTGTTGATATGCGTTGTCGCGGCGATTGTTTATTACGCGATTGCGATTGTCGCGGGATGGTTGTGGGCGAGGGATCGCCAGCAACAACGAGCGTTGGGATTGCGCTTCGTGCCGCCAGTGACAATTTTGATTCCGGTGCACGGCGCAGATGTCGAAGCCTATGAAAACTTCGCCAGCTTTTGCGAGCAGGACTATCCTGAATTTCAACTGGTGTTCGGTTGCCGCGACGAACAAGATTCCGCTGTGCCAATCATTCGCCAATTGCAGTCCAATTTCCCGCAGCGGCAAATTGATCTGGTGATTTCAGCCAATGAAATTGGGGCGAACGCGAAGGTCTCGAACCTGAACAATATGTTGGGCAAAGCGGCGCACGAACATTTGATCGTAGTGGACAGCGATATTCGCGTGACCCAGGATTATGTGCGGCGCGTCATTGCGCCAATGCAACAGTCGCGCGTCGGAATGGTGACGTGTTTGTATCGTGGCGCAAAAGCCCGGACGTTTGCGGCGTTGCTGGAAAACATCGGCATTGCGTCTACCTTCGGCCCCGAAGTCATGTCGTCGCGCGCGTTGGAAGGCATTAAGTTTGCGCTCGGCTCAACAGTCGTCACACGTCGCGCGATCCTCAATCAAATCGGTGGCTTCCCTGCCGTCGCGGATTATCTGGCTGATGATTTTCTGCTCGGCAATCTCACGGCGGCGGCAGGTTATGAAGTCGTCCTGTCGGATTACGTCGTAGATCACATTGCTGCGCCGGACACCATCAAAACCATGCTCCAGCATCAACTGCGGTGGGCGCGCGCAGTTCGCATCTCACGTCCCAAAGGGTATGCCGGGCTAATTTTGACCTATGGGTTAGCGACGTCTCTTTTACTTTTGCTGGCGTTGGGGTTCACGAATTTTGGTTGGGTCCTGGTGGGACTGACATTTCTTTTGCGATTTGTTGCGGCAATCTTCGTGGGCGTCATATTGATGCAGGATCGCGTGTTGCTAAAATACTTGTGGCTCATACCCGTTCGTGATCTGATGGGCTTTGGTGTTTGGTTGGTAAGCTTTGTCGGTAACGAAATCCGCTGGCGCGGCCATCGCTTTGTGGTGCAGCGGAGCGGCAAAATTGAACCTGTCATTTGAAGGAGCAACACGCATGCCTAACGAAGGAATATTCGCTTTAGACCTGATCGGTGTCGAAGGAAAAACCATCACCGACCCCGACACAGATATTCAGTTTCGACGCGGCAGCGATCAACAGGTCATTTCGCAAGCGTTGAATTTGCAATTCCCGCCAGCGAAAAAATTTAAGCTTCCGGCCTATCCGCAAGCACAAAATCTCTACGCCGATATTACGCCCACACGCTACCGCTTTCGCAAATCAGATTTCTTTACGCTGACACATCAGCAAACCATCACGCAGCAATTACAGGTCTTGCGCGAGCCGAAACAATGGCAAGCAAGCTTTGTCGCGTGGAATCAACTGTCCAGGCACTTCAAGACGTTGCAGCGCGTGCTGGAAATTTCGCCCAATATTTCGGTGAAGGAAAAAAGCAGCCTCGTGTTTGCGAAATTTACAGAAGCAACCTACGACGATGTGACGGATGAAAAAGCGATTCTGGCGAAAACGGCCCTTTTGAATCTGTACGCTAAAATGGTGACATTGAAAGAACCTGTCCACCATCAACAAAACTGGTTTGACTTTGTCATTCGGATTTTGCAAATCGGACGGGAACGATTGATCGCTGTCGTTGATCCGCAAATGGAAACGATTGTGCGCACCATCAAAAGCAATCTGAGCCAATATCCACAGTATAAAAACACAAATGCGCAAAACCACTATGAGAACGTCGCCGCCGCCGCGCCCGCTGGATTTAAAGTGCTGAAATCCAAAATGTTCAGTATCAAATCGGACGAGGAAACCGGCAACCTGCAACTGACGCTGGCTCCGGCAAAGGATGCGGAAGGAGATCAGATTTTATTGCTGGATGCTGACATTGACGAGAATGGGGCTTTGATGAAGCATTTGTGCGACGCCTTTAAGCATCTCTTTACCGGCGGCACACACCCGTATGATATTCACGAATACTTAACGCTGGCGCAACCGCAAACGCCACTAGGGTACAAGTTGGTTTAGCGCGTTGAGGAACGATTATTTCGTTTTGAAATCGCTGCCCTGCTTGTAATCCTCAAACATCTTGTCCCAACTTTCCAGTTGCTTCAGACTGTCGTCAGAACGATACGAAGCGGTGGATTTGCGACCGCCGAACAGCTTCATCGCCAGGACAATCAAGCCCACCAAAATCGCAACCCAGAACAAGAACTTGAACGTGCTAATCGCCAAGCCTATCAGGCCGGTCAGAAAAATTAACAGCACTGTAATGGCGGCAGTAATCAGAATCACTTTGGCTAATTTCATAACAACTCTCTTTCCCGAAAAGGCCCTTGGGTTTCGCATGCAGGTACGACCATCGCCCCGCAAAGGTTCGCGGAAACCTATTTGTGGGGATTTACGCGAGTAGTGGCGTCTGTGGCAGGAGTGGGCTATAATCGCCGCACCCTTTTCACCAATTCGGCACCCCCGATATTCAGGAGATCACTATGACATGTTGCGTGAGATGTTCGAGCGAGATGTCGCCGCTCATGGTCTTTTGCCCCAAATGCGAACACCCCAACGAACCCGATTTCAAATACCTTATCAACCAATCTCTGGGCGGTCGCTTTCAGCTCTATCGTCAACTTGGCGAAGGCGGATTGTCCACCATCTTTGCCGCGATTGATTTGCAGACGGACAAAACCGTCGTAGTCAAAGTGAGCGACCCGCGCCACCTGACGCAAACCAGCTATAATTCAGCGGCGGAGCGATTAGAAGCCCGTCAATATTGGGCAGAGATGACCGAGCGGATGCAGCGCGAAGTTGCCGCCCTGACCAACATCCATCACCTCAACATTGTGCGCGTCTTTGCAGCAGGCGCGATTTCCAACGATCTAAGCTACGTCGTGATGGAGTTATTACGCGGTCAAACCTTGCGTGACGAATTGAATGCGCGAGGCCGTTTTCCGATCAATGAAGCCGTGGCCTTGGCGGCGGAAGTCGCAGCAGGTCTGAGCCTTGTTCACCAACGCGGCATCGTGCATCGGGATTTGACGCCGAGGAATATTTTTCTCTGTGATGAGATTTTGGATTCGCCTCCCAAGACGAACGCCTCTGCGCTCGGATCGAAATCCGAAATCCAAAATCCGAAATCCAAAATCGTCAAGCTCATTGACTTCGGCATCGCCAAGTTTCCCAAACAACAGGGCGCACAGACCTACACCCAACATGCCGTGATGGCAGGCACGCCGGGCTATGCGTCACCAGAGCAATTTCAAAACCTCACGGTAGATCATCGTGCCGATATTTATTCGCTGGGCGTGGTGCTCTACGAAATTCTCACGGGCGAGAAACCATTTGCCGGACGCTCAGCTACAGAAATTGCGGTGAAGCAACTGCGCGATGAACCGGTCCGCCCGCGCGCACTCGTCCCGGAAATGCCATTACGGCTCGAAGCCCTGATTTTACGGGCGTTGGCGAAAGACCCCGCCGTCCGACAACAAAGCGCGGATGAACTTCTCGCTGAGCTAAAAACCATTTCATCGCGCATCGAAGTTCCGCTCCTTGCGCCCGCCATAGCCGCGATTCCGGTTCAGCTCGATCCTGATCCGTCCGGCTCGCAGGTGTTCACGCTGCTCAGCGATTTGGTAACGAAAGATGAGGCCAAACGACCTGAACCTCAACCGCCCGCCCCCCAGTCGCAGCCAAAGCCGGTAGAGCCAATGCCAGAAATCACATTCAGCTTACCGCAACCACGACGACATCGGGCCTTGTTGCTGGCAGCTTGTTTGGCGTTTATTTTCGTGGTTGCGACCTGGGCGACCTGGCTGGTAGCGGGACGCGATTCCGCGCCATTGCCAACACCGCTGTCGGGGCTGTCGGTTGCCGATCAGGCATTGCCAACACCAACCCTGAGACCAGAGATCACTGCACCACGAACCAATCCGCGCGCGGTAATAACACGGCAACAATCAGTACCGTCTAGCCCCGTCACCGAAAAAATTTCGCTCCCATCAACTTCTGAGGTAACGACCATCCCAAAGGCACGGCCCACCAGCGCCCCGGCACCCGTAATCAAGACTCCGGTGCCAACGCCGCGCCCAACAGCAACGCTATCGCCAACGCCCGTGATAGCGACGGTTCGCGTTCCAGTCCCAACCATCATCACGGCACCGGCCAAAGTAGAACCAACGCCATCGCCCGCGCCTGCGCCTGCACGCGAGGAAACTGTCAACAACACGAATGACTCTGGCAGTTGGAAACGCGAGCCGATGCGCCCGGCACCGCCGCGCCCCAATGAATCCGTGCAACCGCGTCCGACGATTGCGCCCACGCCCATCGAGCCTAAAGTAATCTCCTGGCAAGGGCGTGTTTATGGGACGCGCGAAATCACCTTGGAAATGCCTGGTGTACCGGGAATGGTGGACATTCCCCGTGATTACCGCAAAAAGGTTGGTGTTGTCGAACCACCCAGCCCCAGCAATGGATGGCGACGCACTGTCCTGCGCGTTTTTGGTAATGGTGAGGTATCGCTCATCGTGCGCTGGTTGCCGCATCGGGATACGTCATTGCACCGACAAGAAATCGTTCAATGGACGAGGCGACCGTAATCACCAGGGGAGAGGAAGGGAAATACGTCTGTATCCTTCTTCCTCTCCCTCCTTCCTTTTACGCCTTCCCTTCCCCACCTTTTCTCCTCCGTCACCAAGCTCTTCACAAAAACTTTTGGAACTTTTCTGGAAGCAGGTCTGCATTGCTGCTTTCCATAGGGCGTCCGAGAGATCGGACTTGAGAGGTTAGTTGAAAAGTTTCGAATACATCCTTGGGTTGAATTTAATAGCCGTTGGCATGACCCCCCAGAGTCAGTGTCCATGCTTGTCATAGACGGCTATTAAATTCTCCCCTTTTTGAAAGGAAATAGAGGTCTTTTCAACAGACCTGAATCCACAAACCTTCTAGTTTTTTAAGGAGTAAACTCACATGCAAACCTCACACAAACTCACACGTCTTTTCTTAGCGTTGGCCTCGCTCGTTTCTTTGGCCGCCGCTTCCTTCGGTCAAGTGCCGACCGTGGGTGCGGGTAACGTTCCGGTCAACCAGATCGAAGTCAGCGATCAGAAGCCTGGCTCCATCCTGGTGTACCCATATTACACGAGCAATGCTCAAGCCAAAGCTGACACCCGCGTCACGCTCTCGAACCTCGGTGCTCAGAACGTCATCGTTCACTTGTTCTTCCTGGCCGGTGCGAACTGCCAACAGGCTGACCAATTCGTCTGCTTGACCAAAGGCGCTTCCATCTCCTTCAAGGCTTCCGAGCAAGACCCTGAAACGACTGGCTACATCCTGGCCGTCGCGGTCAGCGATATGGGTGCACCGATCCATCGCAATCAGTTGATTGGCAACGCGTTCGTCAATGCTGGCGATTTCGTTGGCAACTACGGCGCTGAAGCTTTCGCGGCGTTTGATGGCTTGGCGGGTGCAGTCGCTCCGGTCAATCCTGATGGAACAGCGACCCTCAACTTCAACGGTCTGCAGTATGATCGTGCAGCGGATCAATTCGCAGTGGAAATCCAAAGCCCGAACGATGCGACCGGTCAAACGATTGTTCACGCCAGCCTCAATGGCAACATTGCCACCGCTGCTGTGACCGCCATTGCACAAGCTGGCACGGGCCTGCTGTGGCGCGGTGATGAGAAACAAGGTTCGTTCGTTCGCTTCATCGCGGGCAACTGCTTGTCCTCCAACGTCATCACGGCGACTGCTCCTCGCGTCCCAACCGGCCTCGGTGTGTTCCTGCCCAAGGGCAGCATCGGCACCTTGACCTATGCCACCACGCCTTCCGTCGGTCTCTTGATGACGCCGAAGTCGAATGCCTGGAGCGGCATCCGCACCCTGCACAAAACACGCACGGTGAACTCGGCTCTGACGATCCCGGTCTTCATGCCTGTTTGCTAGTCTCAACCACTTGCCGCAAGGCAGTACGACAAAAGGCCAAGCGTAATGCTTGGCCTTTTTCGTTTGTCGAGTTCTTACCTTGAGTTTCTATGCAGTCAGATGATCCAACGTCTCATAGAGCTTGGTGACATCTACAGGCTTGGAAATATACTCATCCATTCCCGCCCCCAGACATTTTTCTCGATCTCCAATCATTGCGTTAGCCGTGATCGCAATAATGGGAATATGTTGTCCCGTTGTTTTTTCGCGCTCTCGAATCGCAATCGTCGCTTCCAAACCATCCATTTCCGGCATCATCATATCCATCAAAATGGCATCGAACGATTGTTGAGCCCAAGTCTCAACAGCTTCGCGCCCGTTATTGGCGACAATGGACGTATGCCCCTGTTTTTGCAACAGGCGGACGACCAGCTTTTGATTAATTGGGTTATCTTCGGCAACCAAAATATGAAGACTTTTGGAGGAATCACTCATAAAAACAGTGTGTATAAAATTAGCTAAGAGCAGAAGGATTTCTTGCTTAGTGGGGCGAGCGTAATTTCGGTGCAGGACCAAAAAATGTCAAGCACTATTTTCTGTGCCAACGTGGTTCCGACACAGGTTGAAAAAAAGGCACCTGCCACAACAATGACATTGAATAAAGATTCGGCGAAGAGCGATTCGATCCATTTATAGCGGGTTTCAAGCGCGTGGGCATCGTGTGGTGCGCCCGCTTCAAGCGCAGGCCAGCCGTGGCGAGTGTCTCCCGTCGCCGGGAAAGGAATCGCTGCCGAGCGCCTGCCCGCGAGGCGCGGGCGCACCCGTTTCAATTATTTTCCGCCAATCGGGTCGCCCGGCGGCGTGGGCAGCGGTGCGGTACGTTTGCGTGTCGCATCAGGCCGCGTCAGGAAGCGTTCGATTTCATCCGCCCAAAACCGACGATGCGCGATTTCATTCGCTTCCAACATCCCAACTTTTTTGAGTTCGGGGAGCATCGCGCGCAGCGATTCATTCGCTACGGCGCGCACCTGTTGAGCAGCATTTTCATTGGCAGCCAATTCGATCAATTCGCGCACGACAACGCTTTGCACCGTGCGTTGCAAGGCGCTGTGATAGCCGTTCGATGCAGCAGGCGCTTTCCAGGTCGCGGCAAAGATTTCCCGAATGACTTCATTCAAATCAGGATTGGCTGAATTCTGCGCGTGAAAATCAATCAATCGTGCGGCGCGACTCGGATCAAGCAACGCGCCTATCGCCATTTCAGTGGCAATGGAGGCTGCCGACAATGAATCAAACGACGGATCGGTGCGACGCGCAAAGTACTCTGCCGTTCCCCCCTCGAAGCCGGTCGCAACAGGCGGGATCAACGCGAGCAGTTGCGGCGACAAAGCTAATTCTTCGACTTTGATCGTATCCAAAATGGCTTTGAGTGCAGCACGTTGACGGACGGGCGCAACCACCTCGCGGAACTTTGCGGGACTAGGGCCGTTGGCAGTTTTCACCGCGTAGGTAAAGTATAAACCTCCGACCGATTTGGCCGCCGCGACGAGTTGATAGCGATGGTGCAAATACAGCGGCAACAACTTGGCTTCCAATGCCGAAAGCGGTTGCCCAACAGTAATGCTTTTCAATCCGAAATCTTTCAGCCCAATGCGGCGAACCTCCATTTCATGCTTGAGCGTCGCAATCGCATCAGAACCATTGTCCCACACGCTGGCGAGCGGATGTGCGGTGCTGACGCCACGCGCGTCGCCATCGTCAATGAACAACATGCCGTCTGTGAGTCCCTGCTGAATGATTTTTTCTAGTTCAGCTTTTTCGTTCGCACCGGCAGAAAATTCGGTATAGGCAACCTTCACGGAAAACTTGTCGAATTCGCCCATGCCGACCGCATACGCGTTGGACAAATCCAGCTTGCCGTTTTTGATTTCCACCATCGGCGCGGGATAATCCATGACCGAACCGCGATTGTAAGAACTCGCCGCAAAGTTATGCGAGAAGCCAATCGTGTGGCCGACTTCATGCGCGGAGAGTTGGCGAATACGTGCGAGTGACATCGCCGCCGAATCCGTCGCCGGGTCGCCTGCCGTTGCAGTCGTCAAGTAATCCACCTCGGGCGAATATGCGGCTTCGCATTGCTGCTCGACATCTCCCGAACCCAACATTGACGCGGTGTTGGGTGGAATCATTCCGGTTCCAAGCATCACATCCTGGCGAATGCGCAAAGAGCCAAGCGACACATTGCCTTTGATAATTTCACCCGTGCGCGGATCGCTGACGGATGCGCCATACGACCAGCCACGCGTCGAACGATGCACCCAGTTAATCATGTTGTAGCGGATGTCCATCGGATCGGCATCCGCAGGCAGCACTTTCACTTGAAACGCATTTTTGAATCCGGCAGCTTCGTAAGCTTGACTCCACCACGCAGCGCCTTCCACCAAGGCGCTGCGAATCGGTTCGGGGACGCCGTTGTCCACATAGTAGACAATCGGTTTGACGACTTCGCTAACGGCGGCGTTCGGGTCTTTTTTCTGTAAGCGATGACGACGAATCCAGCGCTTTTCAATCGGCGTGTCGAACGGCGACGCATAGTCATAAAACATCATTGGCATCGCACTAACACGCGGATCGTATTCGCGCGGTTTGTAATTGTTGTCCGGCAATTCGACGAAGGAATGATGTTGACGCACGGTCACCGCATTTGCCGTCGGCGTCACACTACGCAGCAATCCGCCCGGCTCTTCGCCCGCGAGCGTGATAATCGTTTCAACTTCGGAATTTTTCGGGAAGCCTTTGGTACGCGGCAGATAAAACACGCTGCGTGATTCATCGAAACGGAAATTGCCCTGCCGACTGCCGCGCAATCTCTCTGCTACACCGTGTGCATCGCGCAAAAAGAAGCTCGTCGCATCTACTAAAACTTTGTCGCCTTCGCTGGCTTCGACCTTGAAGCCCCAAATCACGGAGCGCGCAAACGAATCCGCGACGGCGCGGCGTTCGGCTTCATCATGGCTCAGTGCGCGGTAGCGATAATTCGGTTGAATCATCAACACCTTCGGGCCAACGCGTTCAAATTGCACCACATAGGTTCCACCCAATTGTCCGCGATCCAGGCCAATCGGGTTTGATCCAATGCCAGCGGGTAAGGACGTTTGATAGAGTAGCTCTGTATTGAAGCGCGCAATCTCCATCCACATCTTGCCATTCGCAGCATCCCAATAGAGCGGCACATAACCATCAATTTTTTGGAGGTTGGAAGTTTTGGCAGCGATACCTTGCGCAGCCGCAACGACCGAGAAACAGAACAGTAGCAGGATCACGAGCAGACAATTCAGCAGACGGGTCATGAGCAATCTCCTTCGATAGACGTTTAATAAAAAATGCTTGAGGGAAGCAAGCATAGTCTACGAAGCGAGATGGATGCAATGAAGCAAAGAAGGCAGGCAGAGAGAAGAAAAACGAGGGGGCCGTTTTTTCAGGTTTGTTAGCGATTGTAATACTGAAGATGGCGTGCCGTGCGATAGAGACCAATCAGGAGCAAGCTAATCATCATCACGGAGCAACTGAAATAATATGCACTAATACTCAGGCCTGGAAAGAAATATAATGCGCTTGCGGTCAGCATCGTCCCGACGCCAACCTTGAACATCCGCCAGCCCGCACACATATTGATCTTGTACCAATGTCCAGGGCTTTTCAAGGCGGTGCTGGCACAGACGCCATACCACGAATTTGGGCGCACCAAACACAGCATCGCGGGCAACGAGGTGAGCATCAACAACAAACTGCCGCTGAAAAATAAAACGAAGAGATTGAACATATTGCACCTTCCTGAGATTGGTTACGTCGCAAAGGGGACGATTTGAGGAAAGCGCGAATGTGCAGTGGCTCCCAATTCTAATGGTCACAAAGCTCTGACTTCACGACAGCAATTTGGTCACGATGCGTGCGCTCGCGTGACCATCGCCGTAAGGGTTCACGGCGCGCGCCATGCGGTCATATTCGGCTTGGTCGTTGAGCAGTAATTCAATTTCACGAATGATGTCGTCTTTGTGCGTGCCTACGAGTTTGACGGTTCCAGCCGTGACCCCTTCGGGGCGCTCCGTAACCTCGCGCAACACCAGCACGGGTTTGCCGAGTCCCGGTGCTTCTTCCTGAATGCCGCCAGAATCGGTGACAACCAAATACGACTGCTTCAATAATTGCACGAGGGTC
Source organism: Blastocatellia bacterium (assembly GCA_016789725.1). Taxonomy (GTDB): domain Bacteria; phylum Acidobacteriota; class Blastocatellia; order RBC074; family RBC074; genus JAFDVL01. The sequence goes on from JAEUQN010000004.1 coordinate 100,203, forward strand.
AAATATTCCAAGGGTCGCAGCAATGTGATATTGGCGACGTTTCCGAGCGTTTCGTGAACTACGGACTGGACATTAGGATTGAGATGAACTGGATAAACGATGTGAACGTCAGGATGACGTTCGGCGATTGCGTGGAGTGCGGCGCAGATGTTTTGCAACGGCGCGCCAAAATTTTCGCGGCGATGCGCGGTGACAAGAATGATTCGTTTGTCGCGCGGAATGACGGCGAGCGGCGAGGCCTCCCAATCATAAGGCGTTCCGGCAACTTGC
>JAEUQN010000500.1 GCA_016789725.1 Blastocatellia bacterium
CCGGCCAATGATGCATTGCGTCAGTCCATCAGCGAAGGCCGTCTGCCACCCGAAACCTACTACCAGCACCTGCTGCGCCTCATCTACCGGCTGCTTTTCCTGCTGGTGATCGAAGAGCGTGATCTCGTCTTCCCGCCCTCGGCCACCACCCGCCAACGCGAGATCTACCGGCGCTACTACAGCCTGGATCGCCTGCGCCGCCTTTCTGAAAAACGCCATCTCGCCGACAAACGCCATCACGACCTCTGGCTGGCGATGCTTGCCAACTTTCGCCTCTTCGAAGCGCACGGACCAGGTCAGACCCTGGGGCTTGAACCTCTGGCCGGCGACCTCTTCAACCCGGCAGCCATTGGTCCGCTTGCCGGTTGCACGCTGGGCAATGACGTCCTGCTCGGCTGCCTGCGTGCCCTGGGCCTCTATCAACATCCGGAGAAGGGGCAAATGCGCGGCCAGACCATCCGCGTCAACTACGCAGCCCTCAACGTCGAAGAATTCGGCTCAGTCTATGAAGGTCTGCTCGAATACCAACCGGTGTTCCTGAATCACTCTCTTCGTCCGCAGGGAGAGGGACTGCGGACGCGTGCCATGGAATTCACCTTCGCGCAGGGCGACCAGCGTGCC
>JAEUQN010000501.1 GCA_016789725.1 Blastocatellia bacterium
ACCGCATCGAACGCGAGGTGATCCGTGCTCGTCACCGAGCGGGGACCGAGGGTGTTCACGTCGAGGTCCCTGAGCGGGGCAATCCAGTCGCGGAAGATGGGCTCGACGCCAAAGTTCTGCTGCATCCAGATCCCGCGGATCTTCCCCGTCCCGTTGTCGATGTTGTAGTACCCCGCGACCTTCTCGTGCCCGGGCTTGAGGGCCATCGTCGCCGCATCGCCGAAGTGTGTCTTCACATACTCGCGGGCCCCCATCAATCCCATCTCCTCGCCACCCCACAACGCCACGCGAATCGTGCGGCGCGGCTTGGCGCCCACGGTCTTGAGGATGCGCAACGCTTCCATCATCGCGGCGCTGCCGGTGGCGTTGTCCGTCGCCCCGGTCCCGGCGTGCCACGAGTCAAAGTGCGCACCGATGATCACCACCTCGTCCTTGAGGACCGGGTCGGTTCCCGGGATTTCCCCAACGATGTTGAACGCCAGCGGCGACGCTTCATCGTGGAACTTCACGCGGATGTCGAGTTCCACCTTCACCGGCACCCCCTTCTGGACGATGCGCACCATCCGGTTGTAGTGCTCCACCGCCAGCGTCACCTGCGCCGGCACCGGTGGTGCATTGGGCTCGCG
>JAEUQN010000502.1 GCA_016789725.1 Blastocatellia bacterium
GGCACAATCGGGATAACGCCGGATTTCGTTTTTCTGAGCGCTTCTTCGCGCACGTCCAACCGCAACCCCGCCTTGCGCGCATTGCGATCTGGTCCGTGACAGCGAAAACACGTGTCAGAAAAAATGGGGCGAATGTCGCGGTTAAAACTGACTCCCGCGTCATTCTCGGCCCTGGCTCGCAACATCGCCAAGCCAAGCAACACCCCAAACACCAAGCTTACGCGCAATAGCTTTTTCATAAGCTTTTTTATCATCCAAGGGTCTGGCGCTTTTGGGACTGCCGCCGCAAAACGCACGGCGTCAATCTACGTAGAGGAACTCATTCAAGTTGATGATCGCGTGACAGAAATCGCGCAACGCGGCGGCTTCGGGCTGCTCGTGTTTGCGCGCGGCATAACCGTCGGCTTGCGCTTTGAGAAAGTCCTGTGACCAGACCAGTTCCTTGTTCGAGGGTTTGCGCCCCAGCGCAATCTGAAAGGCGCGCGCAATCCGCGCTTGCTGGTTTGATCCCGCTTCCGCACTAATGCGCTCCGCAAAAAAGCCTGCTTGCTGCAAGACGAACTGGTTGTTCATCAAGGCCAACGCTTGCGGTGAAACGGTCGAAACCGCACGCACCGGCCCGGAG
>JAEUQN010000503.1 GCA_016789725.1 Blastocatellia bacterium
CGCGGATCAACATGCCGGTCTTATGCTTGTGGATGTTCTGGAGCGTGGGGAGATCAATGTCCTGATTCTCGGCCTGAATGTCGAAGACCTGCCCGCCCACCATGCCCATGTTCCCCGATCCGTAGGCCAGCTCCTGAAGAATACGCACTTGTCGGGTGGGCTCACAGCCTTTCATGAGCTCGGGCCGGCTGATGAGATCGAACGCCATGGTCAGCAGGGCGTCGCCGGCCAGAATCGCCATCGCTTCGCCGTACACTTTGTGGTTGGTCGGTTTGCCCCGGCGAAAGTCGTCGTTGTCCATGGAGGGCAAGTCGTCGTGAATCAGGGAATAGGTATGGATGAATTCCAGCGAACAGGCCACGGCCATCAGCCCGGGCGGTGTGGCGCCAATCGCTTCGGCTGCGGCGATGGTGAGGATCGGTCGGACGCGCTTACCGCCTGCCATCAGACTATAGCGCATGCTCTCATGGAGCGTCGTGGGAGGCGTAGCAGTGGGCGGGCTGACCTGATCGAGAAAACGGTCCACTGCCAGCCGCTTCTGTTCGAGATAGTCTTTAATGTTCATGGGTAGATACAGGACATTGGCGATGAGTGGATGGGAACCGGCAGAGAGTAACAAAAGGG
>JAEUQN010000504.1 GCA_016789725.1 Blastocatellia bacterium
GGGCACGCCCGAGATGAACAGGGACAAGGGAACGCAGGTCGCCGCGCTGCTCGACCGCATCGGTGGCGACTACAACGCGACGACGTGGTATGACCGGACGAACTACTTCGAAACCGTGCCGTCGGACCATCTCGAACTGGCCATCCGGCTCGAAGCGGATCGCATGCGAAACGCGCTTATCCTCGATTCCGACCGTCCATCCGAAATGACGGTCGTCCGCAACGAACTCGAGCGCGGCGAGAACGATCCGCTCACCGTGCTTGACATCCAGGCGCACGCGACGGCGTTTCGCGAGCACCCGTACCACCATCCGACGATCGGATGGCGCGCGGATGTCGAAGGCGTGCCGACCGAACGCCTCAAAGAGTTCTACAACACGTTCTATTGGCCAGACAACGCGACGGTAATCGCCATCGGAGACTTCAGAATCGATGAAGCGCTCGCGCTCGTCGATCGGTATTTCGGCGCGATTCCTCGTGCTCCGCACCCGATTCCCCAGGTCTACACGGTGGAGCCGGAGCAGCAGGGCGAGCGTCGGTTTCTCGTCCGCCGCACGGGTCCGGACGGCATCGTCCTGCTCAGTTTCCGCTCTCCCGAAGCCTCGCACCCGGACGCGCCAGTATT
>JAEUQN010000505.1 GCA_016789725.1 Blastocatellia bacterium
CTACGAGCACTTCGTCAGCCGCTTGGTCGAAGCCGCCCGCTCGGTCACAGTCGGCCCCGCCGACGACTGCGGCACTTTCGTCCCGCCAGTGATCGACAAGCGCGCCTACGACAACATCCGCAAGTACATCGAGATCGGCAAAGGCGAGAGCCGCTGCCTCGTAGACGGCGACACCAACCCGGCAGTGTTGAAGCTGCGACAGGAAACCTGTGGTATTGGCTTCCAGCCAGTTCCGGGTGGGGCGGGTTTCCAACCCGCCTCGGGGAGTGCGGACATTCTGTCCGCCCCCGACCAATCCAAAATCCAAAATCCAAAATCCAAAATCGAATCGGGTGGTATGGGCTTCCAGCCCGTTGCCCACGGCGGCTACTACATCGGCCCCACCATCTTCGCCGACGTCGCCCGCACCGCCCGCGTCGCCTGCGAGGAAATTTTCGGCCCCGTCCTCTCGATCATCAAAGCCCGCGACATCGACGACGCGATCGACATCTTCAACAACACCGACTTCGCCCTGACCGGCGGCATCTTCAGCCGCAGCCCGGCCAACATCGAAAAAGCCCGCGCCGAATGCGAATGCGGCAACTTCTACATCAACCGCAAAATCACCGGCGCCCTGGTCGACG
>JAEUQN010000506.1 GCA_016789725.1 Blastocatellia bacterium
GAAGCAATGGATCGCCGAAGGCGCCAAGTATGAGGCGCACTGGGCCTTTGTGCCACCGAAGAGCAGCACGCTGACCTCCATCGACGCCATCGTTCGCTCCAGGCTCGCTCAAGAAGGCCTTAAACCCTCGCCAAGCGCTGATGATGCCACGCTTCGCCGCCGAGTCGCTCTCGCGCTCACTGGCCTTCCAACCCATGAGACTCATAAGACCTATGCCAATCTCGTGGACGCGCTCTTATCGTCTCCCCACTTCGGCGAGCGCCTTGCCATCGACTGGCTGGACGCGGCGCGGTATGCGGACACGAATGGTTACTACACGGATGCGGAGCGGCAGGCGTGGCCGTGGCGGGACTGGGTGATCCGCGCGTTCAATGACAACATGCCGTTTGATCGTTTCACCATCGAGCAGCTCGCGGGCGATCTGCTGCCGGAGGCGACGCTGGATCAAAAGATCGCCACCGCCTTCAATCGCAACCACACGGTCACTAACGAGACAGGCATCATCGACGAGGAATACCGCGTCAGCTATGTGGCCGACCGCGTGGAGACCACGGCTGCGACCTGGCTTGGGCTCACGATGGGCTGTGCGAAGTGCCACGATCACAAGTTCGATCCGATCAC
>JAEUQN010000507.1 GCA_016789725.1 Blastocatellia bacterium
ACAAAAAGGTGGCCTGCCTTCAAACCTGAAGCAGCGTGGGGTTGTCCTGATCGTTTCACTGGTGATTCTGGTGGCCCTTACGATCGCCGGGATTGCACTGGTACGATCAGTGGATACAACCAGTCTTGTCGCCGGCAACCTTGCGTTCCAGCAATCGGCCAGCCATTCTGGCGAAGCAGGTATCGAGGATGCGATTCGCACTTACCTTGAACAGCAGTCGCGGGAGTATCTCTCGGCGGATCATCTTAACGAGGGATACACCGCTTCTACGCCTGCCGCAGGTAATCCTGCGAATTGGGATACCTACTGGAATACCACAATCAACCCCAATCCTGCAGCAAGGCCAGTTACGACGAAAACTTGTGTTGACCGTGCTTGTTCACTTCCAACCGATGCAGCTGGGAATACAGTTACATATCATATCCAGCGCTTGTGTCAGAACGCCGGGGATCCACTTTTATCACCCACGGGTTGCGCCAGCGGCTCCCAACTGGCCTCGCTTAGCGGCGGCAGCCTGGGTTCAGGTTCTGCCCAGTTGCCGCAAGTTACGCAGTACTACTACCGAATTACCGCACGTGTCGATGGGCCGCGAAATACGTTGACCTATCTGCAGATGATTA
>JAEUQN010000508.1 GCA_016789725.1 Blastocatellia bacterium
GAGCCCAGAAGTCCACGAGAACCGGCACCCCATTCTCCAAGACATCGGTTCGAAAGTTCTCATCCGTAAACTTCAAGGTGGCGGTTCCCGCCATGATTCAATCCCCTTTTTTCAAACAGGTTGGGACAATCCGATTCCGCGACAGGCCAGCGAGCGGAACAGGGGATCGTCTCCTTTCCCATTCCACACCAGCCGAGATTATAAGCCCCGATGGCAACTGGTCAATTCGCTCTTAATCCATCCTCTTTATGCTAGGATCGGCTTCAAGACCTCCCCGGCGATATCCGTCAGCCGAAAATCTCGTCCCTGAAAACGGTACGTCAACCTCTTGTGGTCGACCCCCAGAAGATGCAACAAAGTCGCGTGCAAATCGTTGACATGAACCCGATTCTCGACTGCCCGGTACCCTAATTCGTCCGTGCTGCCGTACGCCATCCCTCCCTTGATGCCTCCTCCGGCCAACCAGATCGAAAAACCCGCCATGTGATGATCTCGCCCATTCCCCTGAGCCATCGGTGTCCGGCCAAACTCCGTCCCGCAGACAATCAACGTCTCTTCCAGCATCCCTCGTTGCTTCAAGTCGACAATCAACGCCGACATCGCCTGATCGACTTCGCCA
>JAEUQN010000509.1 GCA_016789725.1 Blastocatellia bacterium
TGACCGCGTCGTTGGCATTGTCCAGGTTCATTCGCAGTTTGCTGTTTGAAGTCAGTTCCGCCGACCCGCTGACTTTCGCCGCCGTTGCTGCGTTGTTGCTGGCAGTAGCAGCACTGGCCTGCTGGATACCGGCGCGACGAGCGACAAAAGTTGATCCGATGATTGCTTTGCGATGTGAGTAGTCGGTAGTCGGTAGTTGTAGTCAGATCGCTAATTCGCTTTTGACTCCTGCTCCCGACTGCTTTTCAGGAGAATTTATGCAAACGCTTTGGCAAGACCTGCGCTACGGCGCGCGAATGTTGATGAAGAAACCTGGCTTTACATTCGCGATCTGTTGTTTGATCACCGTTTGTGCTTTTTCTCAAACCACCAATCTTCGCAGGCCAACAGCCAAGTCAGGGAGCGTTTATCAGCTTCCGCCAAACTTCAAGGCGCAAGCGGCGAAATACATGCAAGAACGCGTGCGCGTTACCGGGTTTAGTGGAGCGATTTTAGTGGCTCACCGAGGGCAGCCGGTTTTCCGGCAGAGCTATGGCCTGGCCAATCACGAATTCAGTATTCCGAATACGCCAGCAACGAAATTCCGTGTGGGTTCGGCAGGCAAGCAATTTACTTCC
>JAEUQN010000050.1 GCA_016789725.1 Blastocatellia bacterium
AATTTCCGTATGTGCCGGGACTGCTTTCGTTTCGTGAGTCGCCCGCGTTGCTTGAAGCGTGGGAAGCGCTGACCGTGCGGCCTGATGTGTTGGTGTTAGACGGGCAAGGCATCGCGCATCCGCGTCGTATCGGCATCGCCTCGCACATCGGGCTATGGCTGGATTTGCCAACGATTGGTTGTGCAAAATCGTTGCTGGTCGGCAAGTACGAAGAGCCTTTGCCAGAGGCAGGGAATTGGACGCCACTGATTCACAAAGGCGACACAATTGGCGCTGTGTTGCGCACGAAACACAGCGTCAATCCGGTGTATATTTCGCCGGGGCATTTGGCGGATTTGGAGACTTCAATTGATCTGATGCTGCGATGCTGCAAAGACTATGCGGCAAAAGCAACAAGCAAATATCGCATTCCTGAACCGACGCGGCTGGCGCATTTGTTTGTGAACGCGCTGCGACGCGGCGAAGAATGGACGCCGCCCAATAAATAGTGATTCTTATCTTCTCCACGAAGCCACACAAAGATTCACGAAGGAAATATCGTATGTTCTTCTTCGTGAGCCTTTGTGTGGCTTTGTGGAATGGAATGTATCTATGACATCACACCCCGACTACAATGCAATGTTACAAATCGCCATCGCTGAAGCCCGACAAGGCTTGGCCGAAGGCGGGATTCCGATTGGCGCGGCGCTCTTCGACAGTGCAGGCAATTTGCTTGGCAGTGGGCATAATCGCCGCGTGCAGGAAGATGATCCTTCCGTTCACGGTGAAACCGATGCCTTTCGCAAAGCCGGGCGGCAGCGCAGTTACCGCGACAAAATTATGGTGACGACGCTTGCGCCCTGTTGGTATTGCAGCGGGCTGGTGCGGCAATTCAAGATTGGCACAGTGGTTGTCGGCGAATCGGTGAATTTTGCGGGCGGCCTGGATTGGCTCAGAGAAAACGGCGTCGAAGTGATTGACCTGAATTCGGCGGAATGTATTCAGCTTTTGGCCGCTTACATCGCCGCGCATCCTGCCGTTTGGAATGAAGACATCGGCGAAGAGCAGGCCTGCCCGATAAATTTAGAAGTTGACACTGAGAAGCCCGAAATCGTATAAAAACGACTCGTAAGTATTGAATATCACAGGTTCTGTTGGCGCTTCTCGCTACTACCGGATGTCTCCGGCATTCTCAAATCGGCGTTTTGACGGCCTCGCATAAAGCCACGAAGGAGAGTTCTCCTGGCCCGCTTAACGCTTTCCCCGGAATATCTGCTTGAATCAAGTTCGTAAATTCTGCGCGCTGCATGCGTATCGTGCGCCAGAGAAGGAGGAATATTCTGGAACCTTGGCTGCAAAATTTACCCGCTACCAGCAACGCCCTTGATGCCGACGTGGTGGCGCAATATCGCCGTTGCGAGAGCGATGAGGAGCTTGAGCAATGGCTGAGCGAGGAATTGACGCAGCTTGCGCGCACCGATCTGGCAAAGGCTACGGCGGCGCAGCAGGCAACCTGGCTCAAGCGATTGTTTGCGAATCTACGCTTGCTGCGTCTGGCGCAGGTTGGGGAAACCGCAATGATAACGCATTCGCCGGCTGCGCCCAGCGCGATGCAAGCGGCGCAAATTGAGGTGTTGGATATTCTGGCTGCGCAGGGCGATTGGGCGCGTCTGTGTGCGTTGGGGGCGGGAACGTATGAAATGCTGCTGCATCGTTTGTACGTGATGGCGGTGATGGAAAGTACCTTAACCACCTCTCCCGCTGATTATGTGGCGCGGTTTTGCACTGAACACGGAGGCTTCAGCGAGCCACAGGCGGCGGCGCGGGTGGAGCGCAATTGGGCGCCGCTGTTGTTGTCGTTGCGTCAGGCGCTCAAAGCCAGTCCCTTAATTAAAAAGGCAGTTGCACCCATCGCGCGCAAATCAGAGCGACGCGAGCGTGCTTCATCCAAGCAGATCCAATATCCGCCGGTCTTCTCGTCCTGGCGGGAGCGAATAGTCGCGTTTAGCTGTGCGTTTGGGTTGGTGTTTGTTGGGCTTGTTATTGGATTAGGTAGCCCGGCCTGGATCATCGTGCAGATTCAACAACGCACCAAAACCTCGGCTGTCAGCAATCAAGTCGCGGTCAACGCGCCTGTGTCCGCCAGTGTTACTCCCACCTTGCCACCAACGGCAACGCCTGTCATTCCGCCAATGTCTGCAACGCCGGAAGTGGCTTCGACACCGATTGCAACTCCTACACCGGATGTGACTCCAACCCCCGTGGCTCCGGCACCCGTGGCTCCGGCACCCGTGGCGACGCCGACGCCCGTCGTTGCGCCATCAGAGCGCGCGGGGTTTTATGTAATCGGGATGGCCGCCCGCGAGGAATCGAACGCGCAAGCTGAAGCACAACTGCGTCGGCAGGAAGGCTTGCAGCCGCGCGTTGTGTATTCATCGAACTGGTCAGGATTGACGCCGAATTATTATCAGGTGGTTTATGGCATCTTTGCGAATCGTGGCGATACCGCAGCCTTACGCAAGGATTTGGAAAAGCGCGGGATCAAAACCTACGTCATGCACTCTGGTCAGCGGGTGCGGCCTTGAGCTTGTTTTGAAAAGTCGCCGTAATGGTCTTAGCTCCAGAGGAGCGCAATGTGGCCAATGCGGCTCCTCTGGAATTATGGTAGGTAGTGTTCACTCTCACCGTATAGGGCTGAGAGTGTTATTGTTTGAATTACTGGGCTTGTTCGCCAACTCCGCCGCTAGCGCCGCCGTACTTGTTATTGCCGTGGTTATTGTGATTATCTTTCCAACAGGAGGGGCAGCAGGCGTGGGCGTGGGCGTAGGGGTGGGAAAAGGAGTTGGAGGATCAACAGGAGCGTCAACAGGAGGGGCAACGTTGACTTGAGTTTCACGAGGGTTATATACGTTCTCCCCAACACATTGTTGTGCTTCCGAAAGGAGATTATTAACCCTCACCGCGGCCTCATTGATACCGGTTTGGATGGATTTGATGGCGTTCTGATCCGCTTTCTCAAGGTCTTTCACCTGAGCTTCGAGGACATTTGCCAGCCCTCTCACCTGTAGCAGTTTGTCATTTAGACAGTTCAACTTTATGACGTCCTTCGCCTGACGCGCGGCAGTCTGCATTTTTTGTATTTGGCTTACTGCGTCACTGGCCTTCCGTAACGCTTCCTGTGGATCGATATCCTGCTGGTCAGTCGCTTGGCGTTCGACGCCTGCGGGAGTGGTCACACCCGTGAGGCTGCGGCTCGACTCGACGCGCGTTTTGCCACTTGTCACATCAATGGTCAACACCACAGCATCTTTGCCATCAGTCAGAATGGGGCCATCCGCCGTCACGATTTTCACTGCGACCCCTGCCGGAGCCACGATGGTTGCCCGTCCAGCGCGCAATTGTCCGCCGAGCGTTGTGCCTTCCAGCGCCAGTGTGAAATTGCTGGCGCTGGCGAGTTCCACCTGTCCCATCTGGCCGAAGCTCAGGACGGCGGTGCTGTCTTGTGTGGTCTTGATGCCGCCGCCACTAAAGACGGTGGCTCCATCGCTGGCGGAAAAGCCATTGAGCGTCACCGGGCCGCGCACGGACAGCGAGGCTGCGCGTGGCAATTTTGCAGCGCTGCGGATCGTTCCCGCCTCAGCCACATAGTGCTGCAATTTTGACACGACCTGTGAGAGCGGCGTGCCGGTGACGAAGCTTTGACAAAGCACCAGCGTGACCACCAGCGTCAAGGCCATTGCTCGTTTGAGGTGAGTTTTATTCATCGAGGTTTCTCCAAGTTAGAAAAGGAATGATTGCGATTGAGGTCTGAGTCCTGCCCACTTGTCCTCAACGAGGTGTGAGGGGAATAACGTAGGAAACGAGAGGATTTCAACCAATCAGAACTTGCGGAGTCAGACGTAAGGTGATGCTCACACAAGGCAGTCGAGTTTTTCTGGGGCAGTGAGGCGAACGAAAACGAAATGCGTGAGGAGATATTTGGTTTATGGTCGCATCGGGGGCGGATTATTCCCGACCTTGTCAGAATTTGCAAGCTGGAAATCAGCGCAGAGAAAGTACAACGATGGCCCGCTGAGTTGCGCCAGCGTGAAGGCTGTGAATCGGTACAACAAGGAGCGCCGCATCGTATGAACACGGCGCTCCTTTGAGAGTTTAGAGAAGCAAAACAACCTGCAAGAGGTGAGAGGCTACGTTACTGGCTATCTTGGGGGACAAGGCACACGTTGACTTAGTGTTCCATTTTGATTTACCGAATAACAGTCGCTGCCTTCCGCTACTGAAAGCGTAATCGCGGTCGCCGTTATGCCTACCACAGTTCCTATCAATCCCGCCAACGTGATCGTCTGTCCAATCGAGAGAGGTCTATTACTGGCTGCGGGCAGTGGCGCAGTCGCTTCGCGCCTGACGCCTGCGGGCGTGGTCACATTGGCGGGATTGCCGCCGGCTTCGACACGCGTCTTGCCACTTGTCATATCCACTGTCAGCATTGTTGCTTCACGACCATCGGCGAGAATCGGCCCATCCACGGTCACGACTTTGACTGTCACACCGGCAGGCGCGATGAATGTCGCCCGGCCAGAACGTAACTGGCCGCCGAGTGTCGTGTCTTCCACGGCTAAGGTGAAGTCGCTGATGCTGGCGAGTTCAACTTGTCCTGTCTGGCCGAAGCTCAGGACAGCGGTACTGTTTTTGGCGGTCTTGATGTCGCCGCCACTAAAGACAGTGGCTCCGGTGGGAGCTGCGAGGCCGTTGAGCGTGACCTCGCCCTGCACGGAAAGTTGCGCGGCAGCCGGTAGCCGGACGGGTTTTATAGTGCTGGCCCCGGTCGCCCCGGAGACATAGCGTTTCATCTTGGACACGACCTGGCTCAAAGGTGTTCCAGTAACGAAGCTTTGGCACAGCACCATGGTCACTACGACCAGTAAAGCTGTAGCCTGTTTCAGGTGAGACATTTTTATATTCATGAGGTACCTCCAAGAAAAGAGAGGAGCGTTGATTTTCCGGCTGAGTCCTGCCTGCCAGCCCTCATTGTGAGGAGGCCAATCTCTGGAAGAGGCGAGGATTTTAGCCAATAACAACTTGCATCGTCTAGCTCTAGCTACACTCACACAAGTCTTTCGAGTTTCTCTGGGGCAGTGAGGCGAACGAAAACAAATGCGTGAGGAGATCGTTTTTCTACGGTCGCGTCGGAACCGAATTATCACTGGCTTGTATGGAATTTGCAAGCTGTAAATCGTCTTGCCTCCAACCTGGCAAAGACACAAAAGCCGCGAAATAACCCAAAGCGATGTGTTACGGCATCGCCTCTAATTTGCTGATTTGGAAAGAAGATAGAGGTGAGGCGCAGACCTGCTGGGGAAATTTATAAGTTGACAGAAAGCGGCCCAAAATCGTATAAAAGTGCTTCGTATTATTACGAAACCTCTTAATTCTGATGACAAATCTCACTACTACCAGATGTCACTCAGGATTCTCAAGTCAGAGTTTTGACTGCCTCGCAGCGCGATTTGGTTTGGTGATGTTGATTCGGCGCACAATCTATGCGTTCCCCCACCCAGGTAACAGGCAGCCGATACCTGCTCTCTTGCAATAGGATTCAAAACGGATAAGGAGTATCGTTATGTCTCTGCCCTTAACCTCGCACGCCGCAGCCATTCCGATAGATCGGTTTACGCAAACACTCAAAATCTGCGTGGATCGGGAGGAGGAGCAGGCACAGGATTTTGAGCCGTCCCGAATTACTTCGCTCAAGATGGATTTGCGGGCGATTCAAGAGGTCGAAGCGATGGAGGGCTATGCTTCGGATGCGGACTTTGACGAATTATTATTCGTTCCGAAAGTGCAGTCATTTCTTGCGAATCCCAGACATGATAGCCAGGAAGTAAAAGCATTTTGGTTGATGGCGCGGATTCGCTACCTCGCCTTATTCACCCGCCCCCAGCGCGCCTACATTATTCAAACGAGTGATCGGCTGGCATATAAACCCTCCCTCTTAATGGCAGAATTGTACCGGCTCCCTGCGATAGCGGATCGCGTCCGCCTGCTGAGCCGATTGTCGTACCGCGATTTCACCGCCTTTATTGCCGAAACCGATAAACGGAAGCTTCCTTTGAAGGCCGATGGCGGTGTGTTCCTCAGTTCGATAGCCTTCAATAAGCAAAACAGCGAAGTCCGGCAATCCACACGCCGCACCTTTCTTGCTCGATAGGTGAGGAGTAATGCTATGGAATCTCTGCTTAAGAATCTGACCGAAACCAGTAAAGTGATTGATGCCGAAGTGCTGGCTAAATATCGGCAATTTGCGAGTGTGACGGATGCCAGAAAGTGGGTGCGCAAAGAGCTGAGTCACCTTGCCAGTACCGCTTTAGGGCCTGCCAGTCAGGTAGGGCAGAACACCTGGTTCAAGCATCTCTATGCCAATCTGCGCCTGCTTTATGTGATCCAGATGGGAGAAGCGGCGCTCCTCACTCAGTTGCCCAGTTCGCTTTATGACAGTCAAGGGGCAGAGGTAGACATCCTCGATATTTTGACCGAGAAAACCGAATGGGATCGGCTTTGTAAGATTGGAACCGGAACCTATGAAATGTTTTTTCATCGGATGCGCGCGATGGCTGTCCTGGGGCTTACGTTGACGGCTTCTCCCGACGACTATGTGGTGAAGTTTTGCACAGAATACACCCGATTCAATACTCCGCGGGCTATGATGGAGGCGCAGAAAAAATGGCCTTCCTTCCTCGTCTCGCTTCAAACCTCGCTTAAAACCAGCCCTCTCGTTGAAGTGCCGATTAAGACCATCGTCAACACCCCAAGCCAGCAAGTCGTTGCCGTTCCACCGAAAACGATCCGCCGATCCAGCCTTTCAGTTGGGAGAGAGAGAGTGGTTTCTTTCAGTGCCGTGCTGGGGCTGTTAATTGTTTGTGGAGTCGTTTTGTGGGGGGGGCCGACTTGGAAGCGGGCCGAGCAAATCAAAGAACCTTCACACAGTACGCCAGAGGCCAGTGTGGCGGTCGTTGCCCCCTCTCCTGTCGTAAAAGCCACGCCTTCCCGCAAGGTCGAACCTAGTCCGACGGCAACTGTTTCAACGCAGGAACGGGCCGGATTTTACGTCATTGGGCTGGCCTCGCGTGAAGAAGCGAGCGCCCGATTTGAAGTGCAAAAGCATCAACAAGAAGGCTTGAATCCTCGGTTGGTGTATTCGTCAAATTGGTCAGGACTCACGCCCAATTACTATCAAGTGGTCTACGGTATTTTTGAGAATCGTGGCGATACCACCTCGTTGCGCAAAGAGTTGGAAAAGCGCGGCATCAAAACCTACGTTATGCACTCCGGCCAGCGGGTGCGCCAGTAAACAAAGTATCCTCTGCACGCAAATGTATGAAGGGCGGCTGCGGTGATTGATTCCGCAAACCGCCCTTTTGAGGAGAGCGAAAATGGTGGCGTGGGGATGGTTGCGACTTGGTATGGGAGTCGCAATGAAAACCTTCTACCTAAGAACCAGCCCCAGCCCGTTGTATTGTATTCAGTCATGCCCGGGCCAACCGAATCAGTGGGTGCAGACCTAGGGTTGTAAGGGGCTTACTTGATTATCGTTGTCATTATTTGCCATTGCAGCAAGTCCCACCGCTAATCCAGCAGCTCCTAGTAGAGCTCCCAAACCGCCGCCACCCATGCCGCCGCCTCCACCACCACCCATGCCGCCGCCCATGCCGCCGCCCATGCCGCCGCCAAATCCGCCGCCGGGAAAGCTGCCCATGATCGAATTTATCTCATTACCTGTATTTTCTATTTCAAGATAGAGATCATCCGGGCCATCTTGTAGAGGGGGGCTATACGGCCCATGTTGTTTATTGCTTTCTTCTGTGCTGTGCATGCTCTCCGTCTCCAGTTGCGAAATCTGAGTACGTGATTTGGTGGCAAGAATTCGCTTGAGGGCGGCGTCGAAACCACTCTGATCCCCTCGCCGTGCAGCGGTTTCCAATGTGTCTACATCTGCCATATCAATGGTTCCACCCTTCCGGTTGATCATTTCAGCCGCCCGGCGAATCTTGGCGAGTTTCTCATTGATTCTCTTGAGTTGATCGGGAGTTGGTTGGCATGCGCACCCAGATTGCGGCAATGGCATTGGCGTAACCCCTGCGGGAGTTTTGACATTGGCGAGTGTGCTGCTGGTTTCGACGCGCGCCTTACCTGTGGTGACATCCACTGTCAAGACGACGGCGTCCTTGCCATTGGTGACAATGGGGCCATCGGCGGTGACGATCTTCACCACGATCCCCGCCGGAGCCACGATGGTTGCACTGCCTGCGCGCAATTGTCCGCCGAGCGTCGTGCCTTCCAGCGCCAAGGTGAAATCGCTGGCGCTACTCAGTTCCACTTGTCCCATTGCACCGAAACTGAGCGTTGCCGAGCTGTTCTCTGCGGTTTTCACACCGCCGCCACTGAACACGGTCGCGCCCGTCGGAGCCGTATTGCCATTGAGTGTGACGCTCCCCTGCGCGGAAAGATGCGCGGCAGACGGCAAGCGGAGCGCTTTCACCGTGCTTGCCCCGGTGACGTAATTTTGTAGTTTGGACACAACCTGCGTTAGCGGTGTGCCCGTAACGAAGCCCTGACAGAGCACCAAGGCCACAACGACAGTCGAAGCTGTCACCCGTTTCAGGTGAGAAGTCTTCCAGTTCATGAGGTACCTCCAAAAGAAAAATTGGTTGTTTTGAGGGCCTGTGTCCGGCTGGGGAGTTTTCTTCATCCTGGGTGAGGAAGTCACTGACCCAAAGAGGGCGAAACAGGCAATAAAGACTTGCGTAATTGTGGTGGAAATTCACACAGGTCATTCGCGTAATTCAGGGGCGGTGAGGCGAACAAAAAGGAGATATGTGAAGGGTATCTATTTTCTGAAGTCGCGTCGGGGCGGGATTATTCCCAACTTGCGTCAAATGCGCAAGCTGAAACGTGTAGTTAAGGAGAGATTTTGCCGCGTTGTCCGCTGTCGCCGCCGTGTGGCGCGGTTATTCCAGCGGTCGTAACCTGGGTTTGATTTCCTGGAAGGTGACGCTTTCGTACAATTCCCGCAGCGTAATCTCACACCGGACCGACACCAGTTGCACCACCTCATCCAGTTGGGTGTATTCGCGCTGGTTCCAGACGCGTTCATCCTGTTTGATGTAGTGCGTCACGTGCGGGAGTTCCTGCGCAATCAGCAGATATTCGCAAAAGCTGGGAATGGATTTGTAGTGCGAAAACTTGAGGCCGCGATCATAGGCTTCTGTAGACTTTGAAAGAATCTCAATGACCAGCGATGAGTTCGTCAGCACATCCACGCCCCCGATTTTCTCAAACTGCGCTTGCTTGCAAGATGCAGACGTGTCGCCATACCTGTAAGGCGGCAGGCTTGGAACTTTGAGCCGCGTATTCGCCAGAAAAATTCTACATCCCCCTTCTTTGAGTCGCCTCCCAAGATAGATTGCAAGATTGGCTTCTATTTCACCGTGTTCTTCACTTGCCCCGCTCATATCAAAGATTTCGCCATCCCAATATTCCAGGCGTTCCTCAGATTGGCGATCCATTTCCAG
Source organism: Blastocatellia bacterium (assembly GCA_016789725.1). GTDB lineage: Bacteria > Acidobacteriota > Blastocatellia > RBC074 > RBC074 > JAFDVL01. Next base: position 9,549 of record JAEUQN010000050.1, read on the forward strand.
ATATTCTTCCAACGTGTATTTGTGTTTTGGTTGTGCGGACATCATTCACTTCGTGCGGACGAGCTTAGCAACGATGGATGCTAATGACAACGATAACGGCGGCGCGGGCGTGGCGCTGGTGTCGCGGCTATGGCAGCGGATTGCGCCGAGGCTTCGACTTCACGGCACCATTTGCGACACGTGATGCAATACACCATCGTTTCGGCGGTGACGCCTGTGATGACGACGGCGCATTGTGGGCAATGAACGGTGATCGGCTCAGGCTGTTTCGTCATTTGTTTTCGCGCACCGTTGGGTACTTGATGCCGAGCTGTTCCAGGTAAGTTTTGTACTTCGCCGGATCGTAATAAAACTTCTTCATTTCCGGCACAAACTTTTCCATCTTTTCCTTGTTGAGTTCAATCGCTGGCTTATCATTCGGGCCGATCAACGGCTGATACTTGATCTCTTTCGTTTGCACGTCATTGAAGTACGTCCACGCCTGTTTGATGAGTTCAGGGCTGAGCAGAAAATCCAGCGCGGTCATCGCTTGCACCTTCGCGCCCGCCAGCGAACCTTTGTGCGCAATGGGCGTCGCCATCGCAATCGCGTTTTCCCAACTGTGACCGGGCAGTCCGGGAATGTTCGCCGGATAGCGTAAGTACGTCATCGGCACCACCCACGAAATGTCGCCGACATCGTCGGAGCCGCCACCTTGTGGCTCGCGCGGCGCTTCGAGCTTGCGGACTTCTGTTTTCAAGCCTTCGACTTTGGATTTGATTTCCTTTTGCAGGGCCTTGGCAAGCGTTTGGTCGTTGTCGTCCCACGTTGGCATGCCGACGGTTTCGATGTTTTTCTGCTGCACTTCCGCAACCGTTTTGTTGAAGTGATTCGGCCACGCGGAGCCGACGACGCGCCAATCTACCGTTGTATCGGTCATCATTGCGGCGGCCTGCGCCATCTTGTTGCCAAGATCAAATAGCTCGCGGATTTTTGGATACTCCAATTCGCGGAAGTAATACCAGACGCTCGCTTCGGACGGCACAACATTCGGCTGATCGCCGCCGTTAGAAACGATGTAATGCGACCGCTGATTCAGGCGCAAATGTTCGCGCCGAAAGTTCCAGCCAATATTCATCAATTCAACCGCGTCCAGTGCGCTGCGACCTGCCCAGGGTGCTCCGGCAGAATGCGCCGCTTTGCCGTGAAAGTAATATTGCACCGAAACCAAACCGCTGTTGCTGACGGGTTGACCATAATTCGTCCCGAAATCATTGCTGACGTGGCAGCCGAGCATAATGTCTAAATCTTTAAATAATCCTTCGCGTACAAAAAACGCTTTCGTTGCCACAAGCTCTTCGGCCACGCCGGGGTAAATGCGGATTGTGCCGGGCAGTTTGTTTTTCTCCATCAATTTTTTCAGCGCCAACGCCGCGACCGTGTTCACTGCCATCCCGGAATTATGACCTTCGCCGTGACCGGGCGCGTCCTTGAGGATCGGATCGTGATACGCCACGCCGGGCTTTTGCGAGGCGCGCGGAATGCAATCAATGTCCGTGATGAAGCCGATCACAGGCTTGCCCGAACCATAAGTCGCGGTCCACGCGGTCGGCATTCCGGCGACGCCGCGTTCAATTTTGAAGCCATTTTTTTCAAGGATGCCAGTGATGTATTTGCTGGTTTCGTATTCCTGAAATCCCAGTTCGGCAAAGCTGAAAATGCTGTCTACCATTTCCTGTGTGAGCTTTTGCATTTTCTCGACCTCGACGACCGCTTCACGCTTCAGCGCATTCAGATCGGTGTCGGGCGCTTTGGCTTTGTTGACGAGCGGTTGCGCGGTGGCAGGCAGTACGATTGAAACGGCGAGCAGAAACAGCGCGAGTTTTTTCATGGCAAATCCTCCTGAGGGCGAAAGTTGGGTTCTTGTTTCAATAGTTGTGCGTCGAAGAAATAACAGAGAAGCTTCTCTCCCGCAAGCAATCGCCTTTGTTCTCGCCTGCTGCCAAACTGCTCGGCGTGATGCGCTCGACGACATGAGCTTTATGCTGCGCACAGGCGAAGTGCATATCCTGCTGGATATGGCGCTGAAGGCGAGTCGGAAATAATTATTGCTACATTCCTCAACCTGACGATTCAATCAGACCAAGTTTGAGAATGGTTTCGATGGGCAGAAACAGGTGCAGCGGGTCATCTACTAATTCCTCAAAACCGTATTGCAAATAAAACTTGCGCGCCCGCTCATTCAGCGCGTCCAGTACAACGGCATAGAGTCCGGTTTGTTCGGAAATGATGACGGCGCGGCGCAACACATCCAACAACAAAAATTCGCCGATTCCACGTCCTTGCTGATTCACGTCTACGGCTAACCGCGCGAGCAATAATGCAGGGTTCCTGCCTTGCTGATTTTGGCGGGCAAGTGCTCGAATTTCAGTGTCGTCACGAGTGTGGTGTGATAGCCGAGAATCTGCGCGGCAGTTTCATCTTCGACCGCGACCGAAGTGCGCGAGATGCGTTCCTTGTCGGGCGAACTGACGCAAAAACACATTCAGCGATTCTTCGCCGCAATCAAAGGATTGGCGCTGATGATGAGAAGCGAGCGGGACAATAATCAAGGCTTTTTCGCAGTCAGTTTTTTGAAGCGGGCTGCCGCACGTTTCAGCTTGCGATTCGGTTCCGGCGGCGACTGCAAGGCGTCCAGCACAATCTGGCTGTCACGTGACGAAAGCTGAATTTCCGGCGTGAATTGTGCGGTCGTCGACCGTCGCGGCTCCGACCGTGCGACAGATGCTTTCGTTTTTTTGATTGTTATCGTAGCCATCACTTGCACTATAGCATAGCCGCTGCGATCTTGGCAGCTTGCTCAAGCATAAGCGCGTGCTACAATGCGCCTCAGCCAACAGCGGTACACGTCCAACAGGAGACATTCAATGCGGGGAACGCTACGCGATCAGTTCCGAGACAAGCATCCGTTTTTCTGGGTGGTCGTGATTGCTGCGGTCTACGGCGTTTGTTTGTACGCCTTCGTTGTGACGATGCACGTCAAATATGCGGCACTGGCGCGGGATGGCTACGATTGGGACAATGAATTTCGCATCACGCGGATTTACCCGAATGGGCCAGCCGAGGGGAAACTTCAGGTCGGCGACAAAATCCTGAAAATTGATGACCAGTCTGTGATCGGTGGCGCGCTTTGGGTGACAATAGTGCATGCTCCGCTGAACACGGAATACATTCTGGAAGTGGAGCGCAACGGAGCGACACAGCAAGTCCCTTTACGTTTCGTCCTTCATCGCAAACCGGAAGACCTCATCTCGACTTCGTGGCAGATCATGCTTTCCAGAGGCTTTCTTAGCCTCCCCTATCTGATACTCGGAATTCTGGTCGGCTTACTGAAGCCCGCGAATGCCAGCGCGCGGCTGTTATCCATTGGCTTTATGCTGGTAGGAGTCTCCGCTTTTATAGCAATTACGACGGACTTCATTTTTCCCGTACTGACGCCGACGGAGAAACTGATCACCAAAATTTTTTGGACGCTCGGTGGACAGTTCATTACCTTTGCCGTGATTTATCGGCTTTTCCTGCGCTTCCCACAAGAATTCCCGAAAAGCTGGTTCTGGAACACGCTGGGCTATTTATTATTCATCGGGGGCGCGGTCGTTTATGCTGGGGCATTTGCTTTCCTTTGGGCAATACAACTCTGGGGGCCGCTTTATGTCACTATTGCCGATTTCTATTTTACGCTGGCTGCGCTAGCAGGGGTTGCGGTGCTGGTTCGGAATTATCGCCTGGTCAAAGAGCCTCAGCAGCGGCAACGATTCAAGTGGTTGGTGCGAGGCGTGTTGCTTGGATCATTGCCAAGCACACTTTGGATATTGGCAAAAGTTCTTGAGGTGCGAATTAGCCCGACGCCATCGCTGTTACAACGACTCGAACCCGGCATGACGGTGGCAACATCGCTGCTGGTCGTCTTGGTTCCGACTTCAATGGCGTACGCGATCCTGAAGCACCGCGTGCTGGACATCAACGTCGTCATTCGCCGCAGCCTGCGCTACCTGCTCGCCTCGCGCGGCTTCATTCTAATTGAAGCCTTGCTTGCCTTCGCCGTCTTGAGTTTTATCTTTGCCGGGCGCATCGGCGCGGCATTGGATCGGTTGGGCAGCAATACGCGCACGCTGGTCACGATTCTCAGCACGGTGTTGATGGTACTGGGGCTGCAAACCGTCAATCGCAAGATTCGCCCGCTGATTGATCGCCGCTTCTTTCGGGAGGCATACGATGCGCAGCAGATTTTGACGGAACTGACTTCCTCATTGCGCGCGACGACGAATGTGAATCAGGTGCTGGAACTCACCAGCGCGAAGATTCAGCAGGCGTTGTATGCGGCGAACGTGACGATCTTTTTGCGCAACGGCCAACGTGATTTTCAGAGCGCCGTGTCGAGCGATTATGATGAACGCGAAAAGTCGTCGCGGACAATGAAGCGCGATCTGCATTTGCCGGATGAAGCGTTTGTGGTGCAGCGCGTTCAGGATTCATCACAACCCGCCGAGATTGATTGGGACGATCCGTATTCGCCCGTTGCTACGCAATTGGCGGCAATGGCGAATGGCGATGCGGCGGCGCAGCAGGAATTCGACACGCTGCGAATATTGAAAACGAATCTGGTGTTGCCGCTCGCCGCAAAAAACGAATTGCTCGGCGTGTTGGCATTGGGGCCGCGCGCGGGGGATTTGCCGTACTCGCGCGAAGACAAGCGGATGCTGATGAACGTCGCGGGGCAAACGGCAATGGCGCTGGAAAACTCGCGGCTTGTCGAAGGTCTGATCGAAGAAGCGCGTCGCCGCGAAGAGATCGAAACCGAGAACGAAGCCCGCGCCAAAGAATTGGAAGATGCGCGCCGCTTACAGCTCTCAATGTTGCCCAAAGGCAATGTGAAATTAGGGAGCATTGAGATCACCGGCACGATGCGCACCGCAACCGAAGTGGGCGGCGATTATTACGATTTTCTGCCGCTGCCGGATGGCCGTTACTGCATCGTGATTGGCGATGCGACGGGACACGGGATGAGCGCAGGCTTGATTGTCGGGATGGTAAAGATGGGATTGGCGAGCCGTTTGCAAGCGCAGCCCCAAATACAAACGACGCTACAACCCATGATCGAAGATTTGAACACCGCGCTGAAACAATCGCTTGCGCATCGCGGCGTCGGGATGTGTTTGGGCGCGACGATCATTGATCCCGTCACGTTGCAGGTTGAAGTGTGCTCGAACGGAATGCCATTCCCGTATCACTTCACGAATGGTGCATTGCACGCGATTGAGTTGAAAGCGCAGCCGCTCGGCTTTCTCAAACGAGTGAACGTGCCAACGGCAACATTGCAATTGCAGCCGGGCGAGGCGCTGATTTGGGTAAGCGATGGTTTTGAAGAGCGAATGAATGCGCGCCATGAAGAATGGGGTGCGCAACAAGTAGCCACCGCGTTAGCAGAAATTTGCCAGCGCGAAGCATCGGGCGAAGCGATGGCGCGCGAGTTGATGGCGGCGTGTGATCGTGCGTCGGACGGACGCAGCAACGATGACGATATGACGATTGTCGTAGTGAAGGCAGTCTAATTCACGAAGCCACACGAAGATTCACGAAGAAAAGAAAACACACAGGGTACGCAACACTTGGCTTCTTCAATTTCTCAGTCCTCACTTCGACCTTTCTTATTGGTGAATCTTCGTGTGGCTTCGTGGAAATAAGTAATTCCGTGAAAAGGATCATAATGAAACAACGATCGTGGATCAATTGCAGAATTTCGTGGACCGCGTGCTGAGTGATCAACCACCTGCGATCACCTGTGAGGACGGCATTGCCGCGCTGCGGATTAGCCTGGCGGCGACGCAGTCGTTGCACGAACAACGTCCGATTTCACTTTAGCGCACCTCCACACAGCGTCATCCGAAGCGCCTTGATAGACGCTGTCGCCAACATCTGCTACTTTATTTCTGCAAGGTTCCAAACGAAACGCTGTACCTTTCAAGCTAGGAGTTCACAGATGCTTAATTACCAGACGAAGAAGCTGCGGCTGATTCTTTTTACGGCCGTTGCGTTGCCGCTGATCGTGGCCTTTTTATGGGCGCAAGTGCGCATTGGCACGGTTTTCGTGCGGGTCTCGCTTGACCGCGCTGATTGGACCTATAAACCAGGCGAGCCGGTTAAATTCAAGATCAATGTCATTCAGGATGGCCAGCCTGTCCCCAATGCCACAGTGACCTACAGCTTTGGCCCGGAAATGCTGCCGCCAACAACGGAGAAGACGGTGGTCGTGCCAAGTGAGGGCTTGGTGGTTGAGGCGGGGACGATGCGTGAACCTGGCTTTTTGCGCTGCGCGGCGGTGGTTGAAATGTATGGCCGCAAATATCGCGGGCTGGCGACGGCGGGCTTTGCGCCTGAACAGATTAAGCCGACGACCACCGACCCGGCGGATTTCGATACGTTTTGGAATACAGGCAAAGAAGCGTTGGCGAAAATTCCAGTGGACGCCAAACTCACGCTTTTGCCCGAACTCTGCACTGCGAAAGTGAACGTCTACCACGTCAGTCTGCAAAACGTCAGCGGTGATGGGGCGGGCGCACCGAGCCGTTTGTATGGCATCCTTGCTGAACCTAAAGCGGAAGGGAAATATCCAGCTATTCTGGATGTTCCCGGCGCAGGCATTCGACCCTATCGCGGTCGGATTGAGATGGCCGAGCGCGGTATCATTTCGCTGCAAATTGGAATTCACGGGCTGCCGGTCAATCTGCCGCAGGAGGTGTACGACAATCTCGGTCGCAGCGCCGTCGCGGGATATTGGACGTTCAATCTTGACAACAAAGACCGCTATTACTATCGCCGCGTCTATTTGGGTTGTGTGCGCGCGAATGATTTTCTGATGAGTCATCCGAAATTTGATGGCACAAATTTAGGCGTGATGGGCGGTTCGCAGGGCGGCGCGCTTTCGATTGTCACGGCGGGGCTGGATGCTCGCGTCAAAGTGTTAGCGGCCTATTATCCCGCGCTTGCTGATGTGACGGGATATTTGCACAATCGCGCTGGCGGCTGGCCGCATATGTTTCGACTGGCCGGAACGGGTTCGCATCGCACGCCCGAAAAAATCGAAACGACCAAATATTATGATGTCGTCAACTTTGCGCGCCGCGTGAAAGCGCCGGGCTTGTACACCTGGGGCTTCAATGACGAAACCTGTCCTCCGACTTCGATGTATTCGGCCTACAACGTCATCACCGCGAAAAAGGATTTGATGCTCGCGCTCGAAACGGGCCATAACCAGGTGCCGGAGCAAACTGAACGGGTGAACAATTGGATCGTGAATGCTGTAAAAACCGGGCAATAACTATGACCAAACAACTTTCTATGTGCTTGGTTCTCGTCGTGTTGTTGGCGTTGCCGCTTGCCGCGCAACAACCGCGCTTGGCAGAACTCGACGCCGTCATTCAAGCCGAACTGGAGCAAACGAAAACGCCCGGCGCAGTCGTCGCTATCGTGCAGGGAGACAAGATCGTTTACAACAAAGGCTTCGGTTTTGCCAACATCGAATCCAAGCAACCCGTCACGCCCGATATGCTCTTTCGCATCGGCTCGATGACGAAGATGTACACCGCCGCGACGCTGTTGACCTTAGCCGAAGAAGGCAAGATTGATTTGCACGCCCCGATTGGCAAATACCTGTCGGGCCTGCCGCCGCGTTTGTCGGCAGTGACAGCGCATCAATTGTTGACGCACACCGCAGGCTTGATGGATCGCGTTTCGTTGGTGGGGACACACGATGACGTGAAACTCGGCGAAGCCGTGCAGTCGTATCAGGACTCGTTGTTTTTCTCAGAGCCGGGGGACGTGTTTTCATACCAGAATCCAGCCTGGTCATTGGCCGGATATTTGTCCGAAAAGCTGGCGGGCGAGTTTTACAGCAAAGCGATGGAAAACCGCATTCTGAAGCCACTCGGAATGAAGCAAACGACGATTCATCCGACGATTGCGATGACCTATCCGATGTCGGTCGGTCACATCGGCAACCCCGATAGCCCCGCGCAAGTGATGCGTCCTATCGAAGACAATTCCAGAGATTGGCCTGCCGGATTTTTATTCTCGAACACAACGGATTTGGCGCGCTTTGCGATGGCGTTTATGAATGGCGGACGCCTTGACGGCAAGCAAGTGCTGTCGGAAAAAATCATTGCGCAAATGTCGAAACCATACGTGCCGATGCAGAGTCAAATAGAAGATGGCTTTTATGGGTATGGCTTGATGTCGCTGAAACAACGCGGTGTCGAGTTAGTCGAACACGGCGGCACGATGGCGGGTTTTGCCAGCGATTTTGTGATGGCTCCGGCGCAGCGCGTGGCGGTGATTGTGCTGGCGAATCGGCGCTTTCACTTAATGAAAACGGTGGACAAAGCATTGGAAGTAATGTTGCCGTTTACACCGAAACCTCCCACGCCGAAGCCGTTAGACGTGACCGCGAGCGAATGCGATGAATATGTTGGCGTCTATGCGCAAAACATGGCAAAGATCGAAATCGTGAAGGAAGGCAACGGCCTGGTGCTCAAACAAGGCGGCACGATTCCGTTGACGAAGATTGGCAAAGATACTTTCACTGCCGTGTTCCCTGGTTTTACCGAACCGCTGCGCGTCGCGTTTGTGCGCGGCAACGACGGCAAGGTCAAATATTTTCACGTTCGTTTGCGCGCCTACAAACGACAGTAAAAAGTATGCAAGAATCACCAACCCCCTTCATCCCTGTTCCGACGCCGGACGTTCAGGACATCCATTCGCAACCGCGTGATTTGCGCTTTCATCCGAGCACGACCACGAACCCACAACAACTCACGTGCGAACAAATTGACGAATTCAATCGTAACGGGTTTCTCACGGGCATTCGCATTTTTGATGAAACAGCAGCAACCAACATTCGCGCCTACTTCGATCAATTGCTCGCGCAATATTTGGCAGAGGGCAAAGATAGCTATTCGATTGCGACGGCGCACATGAAACACGGCAAGGTTTACGACCTGCTCACCGACTCGCGCATCGTGGCGTATGTGAAAGACATTTTGGGTGACAATGTCGTTGCGTGGGGTTCGCATTTTTTCTGCAAGATGCCGCACGATGGCAAAAAAGTTTCGTGGCATCAGGACGCCGCCTATTGGCCGCTGACGCCTTCGATGGCGGTCACGGTGTGGCTGGCGATTGATGATGCGGATGTCGAAAACGCTGCGATGCGCTTTATTCTGGGATCGCATCATCACGGCGAATTGACTGCACAAATGCACGAAGATGACGAATCGGAAATCCTCTATCAATCGGTCGCCAATGCTGAAGATTTCGGAGAGCCGTTCGACAATGTTCTCAAAGCAGGCGAGATTTCGATTCACTCGGATTTGTTGTTACACGGCTCAAAAGCGAATGACTCTGATCGGCGACGCTGCGGATTGACGATGCGATATTGTCGCGCCGAAGTAACCGCATATTTGGATTGGCACGCGAAAGGCGTGCTCGTAAGTGGCGCAGACCCGCGTCATCATTGGGCGAATCCGCCACGACCTCAAGCTGACTGAAAATCAAAAGGCAAATCTCAAAAGGCAAAAGGAATGATGAAGAAATATTATTCAAGACTCATACTGATAATTCTCACTTTAACTGTAACCATCGGCGTTGCGTTTGTTTCCTCGGCGCGCGGCCCCCGCGAGGTCAAATTCCAGAAATTCACGCTCGACAAAGAATTCCGCTCCGAAGGCGTCGCGGTTGGCGATGTCAATGGCGATGGCAAAATGGACGTGATGGCGGGCAATTTGTGGTACGAAGCGCCGGATTGGAAATCGCATCAAATCGCACCCCCGCAGCAATTCGATGCCGCGAAAAGCTACAGCAATTCATTCGTCAATTATGCAATGGACGTCAATGGCGACGGCTGGAGCGATCAAATTCTGATTGGCTGGCCGGGACAAGACCCGGTCGTGTGGCGCGAAAATCCGAAGACTGGCGGCGGCCCCTGGGTTTCGCATCCAATTGCGCGCAATGCCTGCAACGAAAGCCCGGCGCTGGCGAATTTGTCGCTGACGACCGAATTGTCCAGCGGCGGCTTGCACGGTTTGTTGACCGACATCTGGAGCCGCCGTTCCAAAGAAACTCGCCAGAAAAACAAAGCCAATCCCAGCGAAAAGCCCGTCCTGATTTTTTCAGTAGACGATTCGCAAATGGGATGGTTTGAGCCGAGCGCAGACCTGAATTCCGAATTCAAAATGCATCCCATCAGCGCCAAGTCATCGAAACAAACGGCGAAAGAAGATGGCGTTGCACGCTACTCGCACGGCCTGGGCGTCGGCGACATCAACGGTGATGGTCGCAACGATGTGTTGGTGACTGCCGGATACTGGGAAGCACCGATTGATCCGCGTTCGTCAAGCGGATGGAAATTTGTCAAAACCAGCTTCGGCGAAGATTGCGCGCAAATGCAGGTGTACGACGTGAATGACGATGGTCTGAACGATGTCATTACCAGTTCCGCGCATAAAATCGGCATCTGGTGGTTTGAGCAAAAACGCAGCAGCGACGGCACGATCACGTTCGTCAAGCACGAGATTGACAACAGCATTGCGCAGACGCATTCGTTGATGCTGGCGGACATCAACGGCGACGGCAAAATGGATTTCGTGACCGGCAAACGCTACTGGGCGCACGGCCCGACCGGCGATGTGAACCCAGACGCTCCGGCAGTGGTCGTCTGGTTTGAATTGCAACGCACAAAGACTGAAGTCAAATGGGTCAAGCACGAGATTGACACCGACTCCGGCGTCGGCACGCAATTCACGATTGCCGATCTGAATGGTGACAAGCGACCGGATGTGATTACGTCGAACAAGAAAGGCGTACACGTGTTTTTGCAGACGAAGTGAGCGTGCTATGACCTGGACAGGCGGCTTACAGCGGTGTTGAAGAGGGTGTTCAGTAGGAAGGAAATGAATTGCCACTATAGTTTTTAAGGAAAAGAATTTCCGAAAAGAGTCCTGAAAGAACGACCAGAAATTAGCTCCAGATGCAATCCGGGGGACAGTATCCATGCTCCGGCAGGAGCCCCCCAGGGTTTTCGGCTCAGGCCTCCACCTTGGGCGGTCTTCTCACCCCTTCGAGGTTCTCATTGGAAATTCATTTTCTTGATTACTATAGCTTCAGCTAGTGGAAGGGCGGCCATGAAGACAGGAGCTTCAGCCAAAATTGAAAAAGAATTCTTTTCCGAACCCCAGATCGCCGCCGCTTAGATGAATGATTTATTGGTGCGCACCGGAAGCCTTGCCGCAGCGGACATCCTCGCGGCATTAGTGCAGGCAAGGCGATGATTGGGCGGGTGCGCACCCGCAAGATGACGATGTGACGTTTGTGGTTGTGAAGGTGAAGGAGTGAATGAACCACAGATAACACGGAGCGCGTAAGATTTGCTTGTGACGTCATTCATCAGGAACTGACGAATCGAACCGAGGCGACGAGAAAACTGATCTGGTGTTATCTGCCACAAATAATCGGGAGCACCACATCGAAGCACGCGCTCCCCAACTTCAACTTGTTTTGTGCAGTTTGCTGTGCTGATAGCTGTACAAGAAATAAATCACCAATCCAATTGCCAGCCAGATCAAAAACCGATACCAGTTCGTCCAACCAAGCTCCGTCATCAAATAGCCGCACGTCAACATGCCCAACACCGGAATCAACGACAGTGATTTTCGGAAGCATTGCACAACTAACGCTGCCGCCAGCACGATGTAACCCAGCAATGGAAGTTTATGCTTGAAAACATCCCAACCGCTTTCGGTCGGATTCGCGGGATCAGTGGTTGCGATCAACGAGGACAATGCTTCCGGCTTGAAGATAATGAAGCCCAGTAAAATCAGGATAAAGCCCGCCGGCGCGATGTATTTCGCGTTGATGTACGGCGCTTTGAATTTGCGTTCGATGTTGTTATTCGCCTGTAAAATCAGCACGCCGCCACACACCAGCACAAAAGCGAACAGGGTGCCGATGCTGGTCAAATCAGTGACTTCGGTGAGGTTCATAAACAGCGACGGAATCGCTACGACCAGGCCGGTGACAATCGTCGAAAACCACGGCGTTTTGAACTTCGGATGAATCGTGGCAAAGATCGGGGGCAAGAGTCCATCGCGGCTCATCGTCATCCAGATGCGCGGCTGTCCAAGTTGAAACACCAGCAACACCGTCGCCATCGCAATCACCGCGCTAATCGCAATCACACCCGCAATCCAATGCGCCCCAACTTTCGCAAACACGTATGCCAACGGATCGCCGACAGCGAGTTCTTTGTAACTGACCATCCCCGTCAGCACGAGCGCAATCAGCACATACAAAACCGTGCAAATCACCAGCGAATACATCATCCCGCGCGGCAGATCGCGTTGCGGATTTTTGCATTCTTCCGCCGTCGTCGAAATCGCATCGAAGCCGATGTACGCAAAGAACACGGCACTCACGCCTTTCAGCACGCCCGCGACGCCATTCGGCGCAAACGGTGACCAGTTGTCCGGCTTCACATAGAACGCGCCCAGCACAATCACCAAAAAGATCACGGCAAGCTTGATCGCCACCATAATGTTCGACGCGGTCTTGGATTCTTTGATGCCAACGAACACGAGCGACGTGATGATGAAAACAATCACCAACGCAGGCAGATCGCAGACTAAATGAAAGCCGCCGAGCATCGGTGCTGTCGTCCATGCTTGATGCGCTGCGATTGCGTTGCCGATGCCTTCGGTCGCGCCGATTTGATCCAGCGTTTGTCCGGCTTTGAGCAGCGCGTCCACTTTGTCAAAACCGCGCGACGCCGTCAGAAAATCCATCGTCAAATACTGCGGGATGTTGATGCCATAGCCCGCGAGCAACGACGTAAAATAATCGCTCCACGAAATAGCGACGGCGATGTTGCCAATCGCATATTCCATCAACAAATCCCAGCCGATAATCCACGCGACCAGTTCGCCGAACGAAGCGTATGCGTAGGTGTACGCCGAGCCAGCGACCGGGATCATTGAAGCGAATTCGGCATAACAGAGCGCCGCAAACGCGCAGGCAATCGCAGTAAAAATAAACAGTCCCGCGACCGCTGGCCCGCCGTTGTAAGCCGCATTGCCAATGGTCGAAAAGATGCCTGCGCCAATCACCGCCGCGATGCCAAGCGCGGTGAGGTCCACGACATTGAGCGATTTTTTCAGCCCGCTGCCGCCTTCGCCATCGCCTAAACCATGCGCCGCGTCGTACTGAATTTGCTCAACGGATTTTCTGCGAAACAAAGTTGTAAGGTTCATAAGCTTGAATGTTTGTTTGGTTACGAGTACACGTGTTCGGAATGCGGTTGTCATTAAACGAAACAAGCTGTGAATTAGCAAGAGTGTCAATGCGGATGAGGTTTGAATATGCTATGCTTGCGGCCTCGTCAACGATTTCAGTCTGGTAAGCATTTGGGTCAATGAAAGGAAGTGATTTATGCGTCGCACTCTCACTGCTTTTTTCGTCATCCTGCTTTCGCTCATCTTCGGCATAGCAGCCTTTGCGCCGCCGTTTGACCGTAACAAACTTGTCAAGGAAGTCGAAGCGTTGTACGCGCAACTTCAGGAGAAAGAAAAGCTGCTGATTTTGCCTGCGGCAGAGGATCAAGCGAAGTTTGCGGAGTTTCTGAGTCAACCGGATACGGGCATTTTTCGGCTTATGCCGCGTGAAAGATACGAGGGGAGAATGTACCTTCGTGGCGGCGGCTCGTTTTATTCGTTCACGCGCCAGACACATGAATTTGGACAGGGTTCTGACATTACACTTTCTCAGGGAAAGTTTGATGTGGGATTTGCCGGATACGAGCATGGATTGATCTCTATCCTCGGTGATACTCCGCTTGAATCCGTAACGCTTGCACATCCAGCCAACAAGTTTCTTATGGATTATGCGCCTGCGGGCAAAGAAGCAGACATCCGTCAGCAACAGCAACGTACTCATAGCGGCTACAAGGCTGGAGAGTTTACCTATAGCCGTTATGCAGTTGCTTCGCCCAATACGGCGTACCTCCTTCGTTCCATCAACTATTCAGGGAGCGATATTCTCATAGCGTTTCGCGTCATTCGACGGGACATAGATGGAAGTGTTGTCATCTTGTGGAAAAAGCTGAAAGTGTTTCCGGCTCCAGTAGCAGAACGAAACTAACTTTATGCAGGAAAAGATACGACAAATTCTCGCTGAGTTTCGCTCACGGTTAGAAGCGTTATATGGCGAGCGATTGGAACAGGTCATTCTCTTCGGCTCGCAAGCGCGCGGCGATGCGGTCGAAGGCTCGGATATTGATGTGATGATCGTGCTGAAAGGTGAGGTGAATGTGGGCGATGAAATTTCGCGTACGAGCCAGCTTTGTAGCGATTTGTCGTTAGCCTACGACGTGGCATTGTCTCGCATTTTTACTTCAGCAGAACGATTTGCTCACGAACGCAGCCCGCTCTTATCGAACGTACATCGTGAAGGAGTTTGGGTATGACGAATGATCAGGAAGCGTTGCTGAAAAAAGCGCGTAAGAGCCTTGCCGCAGCAAAGGTATTACTGAAGGACGAATTTTATGAAGCGGCTGTCTCACGGGCGTACTACACGATGTTCTATCTGGCGTCGGCGCTGCTTCACGACAAAGGATTATCATTTACTAAACACGGCTCGTTGCTCGGCTCGTTTGGTTTGCATTTCATCAAATCCGGCGAAATTGAACAAAAGTTTCACCGCTATTTGATTGATAGTTTCGATCTGCGCCACATCGCCGATTACGACATCAATGTAACGCTTGACCAAACAAGAGCCGAAGAACAAATCGTGCACGCCGAAGAATTCCTGACGATGACTGAAACTTTTCTGAATACCTGAAAGGACGACTCGATGAACCGCCGTAATGTACTCAAAACCGGCCTCGCTGCCGGACTGACAGGAGCTACCGCCTTGAACACGAACGCCGCCGCTGAAGGCAATCACTACTACGAACTGCGCACGTATCAACTGCGCAATGACCTGACCACTAAACGCATTCACGACTTTTTTCAGAACCACTTTTTGCCGATGGCAAAGCGACAGGACTTCGGCCCCGTCGGCTGTTTCACCGTCGCTTCGGGGCAATATACGCCGTCCTTGATTTTGTTGCTGGATTACAAATCGCTCGGTGAGATGCAGGCAGCGCACGCGCGCATGGAAGCCGACAAGGAGTTCATGAAAGCGTGGCAGGAATTTGAAGCGACGGCGGAAATGCCCT
Source organism: Blastocatellia bacterium (assembly GCA_016789725.1). Lineage (GTDB taxonomy): Bacteria > Acidobacteriota > Blastocatellia > RBC074 > RBC074 > JAFDVL01. The sequence continues at coordinate 24,844 of JAEUQN010000050.1, forward strand.
ATGTGCGCTATGAATCTCAATTGCTAAAAGCCTTCGACGGCCATCAGAAACTGGAGATTCCTGCGCCGAACAAAACGCCGCGCCTTTTTGAGTTGCGCACCTACGAATCGCGCAATCATTTCTCGCTTAAAAACAAATTGGCGATGTTCAATCAAGAGGAAATCAAAATCTTCCGTGACTGCGGGTTCGCGCCGATTTTCTTTGGCGAAGGTGTGATTGGGACGCGGCAACCGGCGCTAACCTATCTGGTGGCCTTCGACGATATGGCGGCGCGCGAAGCGGCGTGGGCAAAGTTTGTCAACAGCGAAGCCTTCAAGAAAATTCGTGTGATGCCCGGCTGGACTGACCCGGAAGCGGTATCCAATATTTACGGCTCGTTTTTGCGCCCGACGGCATATTCGCAAATCAAATAGCAGTGGTCGGTGGTCGGTGGCTGGTGGTCGGTCATCAATAACCAGATGTTTGAGGTGCTTTTTTATGACTTCACTTGATCCAAGTTTAAGAATACATGTTACCGACCACCGACCACCGACCACTGACCCCCAGCCACCGACCACCGACCACCACTAGAAGCCCATTCCGCCCTGAACCTTCAGCAATTCAAGTTCAAAAGTAATCGTCGCATTGGGAGGAATTTTGCGGCCATCGCCCGTACTGCCGTAGGCAAGGTCAGGAGGCAAGGTCACTTTGCGTTTACCGCCTACGCGCATAGCTTCGACGCCTTCGCCACCGCCGATGCCCAGGTTAAATCCGCGAATAACACCAGTGTCCCCTAATTTGTAATCCAACTTGCCTTGATCAAACACCGTTCCATCTGTCAATTTGCCAACGTATTTGACCGTTACAGTTCCGCCCCACATCGCACGAATACCATCGCCAGCAACCAGGTCTTCGTACTTCAAGGCCAATGGAGTGGGCGAAGCCGCAGGCGTTGCCGAAACCGTTTCAGGAACGACGGAGCCGCCCGATTGACAAGCAATTTGGGTTAAAGAGAGTACAGACAAAACAATTGTTAAGAACACAATCCGATACATTGAAATCTCCTGAAGCAGAATTTGAGCGAGGCAGAATTGGGGTCAGGAAATCGCTCGCCGTGAGAAAATATTGCGGCAACGTTTGGGGCTGAACGAAGCAGCGGCTATCATAACCACCCTGTGACAACACGTCAAAACCACAAGAGGAAAATTTATGGCTGAAACCACTGTTCGCCGCGCCGCCCATCAAGCGACGCCTATCGTTATTGCCCTGGAACTTCAGACCGATCAAATCAAGGGAGCGTTGGTCAACGAAACCGGACGCGTTCTGGCAACGCGCGCCATCCCCGTCAAGCAAACAACTGTTCGCGCAACGGTGGCAGCGTTCTCGAAATTGATTTTGGAACTGGCCGCCTTACCTGAACGCCACGCAGGAGGCATCAAAGGAATTGGAATCAGCGTACCTGGCATCGTGGATCAACAGGCTGATCGCGTTTCTTTCACCCATCACGACAGCTTTAATTGGGAACGCGTACCGCTGGGTTCAATGATCGAAAAAGCATTGGAAACGTCCGGCGTGGATATTCGTGTTGCCTCAGAATCCTCCCCCCGGCGCGAGGCCAAGATGGAATCCGCCCATCCTCGGATTGCCGTCTATGCGTATCGTCACGCCCAAGTCGCAGCCGAGGCGTGGTGCGGAGCCGCAACCGGCAAGGCCAACGTAGTGCTCCTCAATCTGGATGCCCCGATCAGCGCCGGTTTGTGGTTTGAAGGAAGAGTCATTCACGGAGCGGGCGATCTGGCCGGGGCAGCGGGCTTTTTTGCGCTGAGCGACGCCCACAAAAACGAATACACCTCACAGGGCGCATTCGCGTTTGAGGCCAGCGAAATGGCATTGGTGCGGCGAACGCTCGAACAGTGGTCTGCCGATTCTGATTCGCTGTTGAGTCAAGTGACCTTGTCTGATCCCTCTCAATTGACCGCCGCAGTGATAATTCGTGCTGCGCGCAGTGGTGATCCGTTGGCCTTACAGGTTGTTCAGGAAACTTGTAACGGAGTAGCGAAGGCCATCGCCAATTTGATTTCACTGCTGAATCCTGAAGCCGTGGTGCTGGGTGGTGCGTTTGGACTTTCGCTAAAACCCTTCCTCAGCGATATTCGCCGCGAAGTCAAGCGATGGGCGGCCCCCAACAATGCCAAACAATGTTCGATTGTCAGCGCAAAGTTGAAGGATAAATCTGCCTTGTTGGGAGCGGCGCGGTTGGCCTGGTTGAAGATTCGATAGAGGATGAGCCAGCGGTTGATGATCGTTTGCAATCGCTCACTTTTTTATCAAACTCGCCACGACTCGTTCCAATTCCACGGGGTCTACGGGCTTATTCAGATAAGCATGCCAACGAAAGGTACCGGAGCTGGTGGCTTCCACCAAAGGGTTGCGGAAAGCAGAAATCGCTACAATCGGGACGGTATGCAAATCAGCGATTTCATAAATTTTGCGGGCGGCTTCCAATCCACTCAGCCGGGGCATCATCACATCCATCAAAATCAAATCGGGCCTTTCGCGTTTTGCTAATGCGACTGCCGTTTCTCCATCCGCAGCGACCACCACTTCGTGTCCCAGCCGATGCAGCAATAAAGCCAACATATCGCGGATATCATCGTTATCATCGGCGACCAGGATTTTTCGGGTTGTAGTTTCAGCAGCACAATCCGCTGTCCCATTCGGGGAGCTGCCGAGAGGGTTAGAAATCATAATAATTTTTCTTTCCGGGGAGACGGATTTTTTTGTGAGGGGGTAATACAAAACGACCGCGTTAGTATTGATTCCGGCGCAATTGTAGTGAGCCAATGCACACAGCGTCAACAGGCGTTTTTGCATCCGTCTAAAATACAGCTTCAAAGCCAGCTTTGGCTGACTAATAGCCAATAGCTTTGCCGCCCCGACGCGGATCGCTTGCGCCCAGGCGAATGCCCGTCCGATCTTCAATCATAATCGCTTCGCAATCACCAATCGCGCGGCGCGGCTTATCCGTAAACCGGTGGCCCATCAATTGCAATCGGTCTTTCACGTCCGCGACCACGCCACCCACTTCGTAGACGATTTCATCGGGCATCCATTGATGATGAATGCGCGGCGCGTCTACCGCCTCCTGAATCGTCATTCCGTGATCTATGACATTGATGAGCGTTTGCAAGACGGTGTTGATAATCGTCGGGCCGCCGGGGCTGCCGCAGGCAAACCACAATTTGCCGTCTTTCAAAACAATGGTGGGCGTCATCGCCGAGAGCGGACGCTTGCGCGCGGCGACGGCGTTTTTCTCGCTTTGAATCAAGCCATACATATTCGGAGAGCCGGGCTTCGCCGCAAAATCATCCATTTCGTTGTTGAGCAAAATCCCTGTGCCTTCGACGGTCGCAAAACTGCCGAAGCTGCCGTTGAGCGTGTAGGTATTGCTGGCAACGTTGCCGTCTTTGTCTACGACCGTGAAATGTGTGGTTTCAGGCGATTCATACGCGCTCGGTTTGCCATGCCTGATTTTTTGCGAAGTCGAAGCACGATTCAGGTTAATCGTCGCCGCGATTTTGTCGGCGTATTTCGGCGCAGTCAGCCCGGCAACGGGGACTTTCACAAAATCCGCATCGCCCAAAAACTCTGCACGATCCGCAAAGGCGCGGCGCATCGCTTCGGCTTTGACGTGCAGTTCACGCGAGGAATTAAAGCCCATTGATTTCAGGTCGTAACGGCTCAGAATATTCAACATTTCGATCAACGCGATGCCTCCCGAAGAGGGCGGCGGCATCGTGATGATTTCGTGGCCGCGATAATTTGTACGCAGCGGCACGCGCTCTTTCGCCTGATAATTTTTCAAGTCGTCCATCGTCATCCAACCGTTCGCGTGCTTCTTCATGCTTTCGGCAATCAGGCGAGCCGTTTCGCCTTCGTAAAATTCGCGCGGGCCGTTTTTGACCAATCGCTCGAACGTCGCGGCGAGGTCAGGCTGCTGAAAGATTTCACCGTCCTCGTATGGTTTGCCATTGCGTAAATAAATGCGATTGCTGTCGGGGAAGAGCGCCAAATTCCTGCTTGCGCTTTTGATGCTGGTTTCCAATTGATACCACACTGGAAAGCCATCGCGCGCCAACTTCCAAGCGGGTTCGCAGACGTCCGCCCATTTCATCGTGCCGTATTTTTCGAGCGCGAGCGCAAACCCCGCGACCGTTCCCGGCACGCCTGCGGCTTTGTGTCCAATCACGGACGAATCTTTGATGTAATTGCCTTGCGCATCCAGATAAACGTTGCGATGCGCCGCCGCCGGAGCCATCTCGCGGTAATCCACCGCGACCGCGCGCCCATCGTTCATCCGAATCATCATGAAACCGCCGCCACCCAAATTCCCAGCTTCCGGCCACACCACCGCCAGCGCCAGGCCCACCGCGACTGCCGCATCCACCGCATTGCCGCCGCGCTTCATAATGTCCACGCCGATCTGCGAAGCGATTTCGCTCACCGAGGCCACCATTCCGTGCTTGCCACGCACCGGCGCACGCGAAGCCGCCGGGGTCGTCGGCGTGACCAAAAGCGCGAGCATGAGCGAAAGAGAGAGGAAAACCGAAAGAGCTTTTTTGTAGTGCATAAATTTATTCCTTGAACGTCAGCGTGCCTTCAAATCGTTCCTGTTTGGCATTGTAGCGGATTTCGTATTGATCCAGCGCCCCGCCCCGCCCGCGATAATCAATCTCGTATTTCCATACACCATTTTTGTTGGCTTGTTTGCTAAAAAGATAATCTACCCACCAAAGAGTCTCTGTTTTAGCGGTCGTTTTTTCTTTTGTTGTCAGCACGATGTGATATTGGATAACTTTGTCTTGTCTTTCACTATAACCAATCAATGCCGTTTCTAACCCCATACATCCAGCCGCATCATACAAAGCAAATTCGTGAGCTTTGCCATCGCCGTTGAAATCTTTTAAGGCAAGTATTATAGGTTTAGCCTCTTTCGCGTTGCCCTTCACAATTTGGTAATAATAGCCACGCGCAATTTTGTACGGCAAATCAAAGTCGCCATCTTCACCATCTGAGGCTTTGACGTTGACTGTATTGATGATTTTGTTGGTCTTCAGATCAACCAACGAAACCCGCGTTGGCCCGGAATAATAATGCCCCCGCGTGTATTCAGGGCACGTATAAACTTCATCCGCAGGCTCGCGCGGGTTCCGTTTTGGATTCAGCATCCACAAAACCAAGGCGCGATTCTGGTGCGCGTTCGACACGAGCGGGCGCGTTTCGATGATCGTTGCGCCTTCGGGCAAACCGTATTGAGGAGGTACAGTAAAAAGAAACAGGCCAAAAAACAATGACAGCATGACGTTCACTTCTGTTGGGGCATTTTTACTTCCACGATAAAGGGTAAATGATCCGAGCCAATATTCTTTCCTGTTCTGACAGAAACAACGGTGAGATCAGGACTAATCAGACAATGATCTATCGGAATCATAAACGGGGCCAGTCGCAGCCACGAAGGCCAGCTTGACCACAGCCCCCAGCCTTTTCGGACATTGATGAGTTGTGATTGTTGCAGCAAGCGCGCGTGGGAGGTAGACCACACGGTATCATTAAAATCACCAATCAGGATTTTCGGCGCTGGCAAGCGATTCAGGTAGGCAGCAACAGCTTCAAATTGACGATTACGATCTGCCGCACCGCTGGCACTCGTGGGCGTTGGAGGATGAATGGTCAGGACATTGACAGGCGTGGTTCCGATTTGAATTTGCGCCAGAATAGTGCGACGACAACCAGCGCACAAATCCAGCGTTTCTGCTTTGATAAACTTATGCCGACTGTAAAGGGCGATGCCAGTTCCATACGCCTGCGGTTCAATGTGATGAGCCGGGAAAAATGCCTTTAAGGGTTCAAGCTGCTGCGCCCACGTCGAAGTAACTTCCTGTAAAACCGCAATATCAGGAGCCTCGTCTTTCAGAGCTGCGATCACTTCATCATAACGTGCATTGTTATATAACACGTTAGATTGCACCAGTTTGATGCGTTGCCCACCGACTTTGACAACAGAAGTTCCCGCAACAGAAATCCAGGGGGAAATGTAAATGGAGTTGAGAATCAGGCAGGCCAAAGCGGCAGCCACCCAAATCCATTTGCGCAAGATCGCAGTCACCACCAGTCCCAGTAATGCGCTCCACCAATACTGCAACCGAAAATGATTGGCGAGGTCAAACAACCAATAAACCGAGCCAAGATACCCTAGCAAACTACACACGAGGATACTGACCAATCCACTCCAAAACCCAGCGCGGATAAGGTTGGCAGTAGCCAGTCGCAACGAGGCCATTTCAGCAAACAGAGCGTGGCGAATTTTCTGCGCCGCAGCTTTCAATCAACCTCCAGAATCACTTGAGCAATCGCGTTCTCGACCGAATGAGACATCGAAACGTGCGAGCGAGCGACCTTCAGCTTCCTGACCAAATCTGCCGCGCGTCCGTGAAACAGCAATTGCGGTGCGCCTTCGGACGAAGAGATGACTTCAACATCGTGCCACGACAGCGCAGTGACCGGAGTCGCCGCACCAATCGCTTTGCGCGCCGCTTCTTTGGCCGCAAAACGAGCTGCGTATTTTTCGATGCGCCGTGCTGGTTCACAATACGCAATCTCGCGCGGCGTAAACACACGCTCAATGAAACGAGGCGACAAGGCGCGTTCGATGCGCCGAATCTCGATGATATCAATGCCAATGCCGATAATCATAGATATAGAGCAGGTGTTAGGTGCTAGGTGTTGGGTGTTAGGTGTTGGGTGTTAGGTTGAAAACCGAAGGTCTTCCCTAACACCTGACACCCAACACCTAACACCTATTTCTGGCTCGCCCAAAATGCTGCGCCGACCAATCCGGCAGTATTGCCAAGCTCAGCCAACACAACCTGAATGGATTTCAAATCTGTCAGGCACACGCGCGATTGCACGGTGCGGCGAATCGGGTCGAGAATAATTTCGCCAGCGGCTGCGACGCCACCACCAAAGATCACGCGGCGCGGATTGATCGCCGTGACAATGCTCGCCACACCCACGCCGATATAGCGCCCGGCTTGCTCGTAAATGTCTTTCGCAATGCTGTCGCCTTCGATTGCCGCCTGACACACCAACTCTGGCGTGATGCGGTTGAGATCGCCTTCGCATAATTCGGCGATGCGCGTCGTGAGTCCTTGTGCCACAGCTTTCATCCCCATCGCCGCGATGGCCGGACCGGAAGCAAAGGCTTCCATACAGCCGTTGCTGCCGCAGCCGCATTTCGGGCCATACAAATCCACAATGACGTGACCGAGTTCGCCCGCGGCTCCACCGATGCCAAGGTGCAGGCGACCATTGATAATCAAGCCGCCGCCGATGCCGGTGCCAAGCGTGTAGCAAGCCACCGTGTCTACGCCTTTGCCCGCGCCAAATTGCCATTCGCCGAGCGTCATCGCCCGCGCGTCGTTAATAATTCTGACCGGGAGCTTGGCGTGAATGCTGAGCTTTTCGGCCAGTGCCACATTGCGCCATTGTCCTGGCAAATTGGGCAAAAACAACGTGCGGCCTTTGTCCATATCAATCACGCCGGGGACGCCGACGCCGATGCCCCCGACTTTGGATTTCGTGATCTTGCTCGCGGTAATGACACGCTCGACCAACACGCCCATTTGCGCGATGACGGAATCATAGCCTTCGCGCGAATGCGTCGGGATCGAAGTTGTACCGCTGATGTCTCCGGTGGTGATGTTGACCATCGCGGCTTTGATATTTGTGCCGCCGAGGTCAATGCCGATGAAGTAGTTTTTCATGTTGTTTGGTTTTCTGGATTTACTTCACGACAGATGTTCAGAGTTCAAGCTTTAGCTTGTGCTGTACGTTGCGGAGCAAAAGCCAAGCCAAAGCTTGAACTCTGAACACCTGTTTTCAAATCTTCAGTTTTTGCAACGGAAGCGCATTGTAAGCAATATTGGTGGGCTTTCCAAAGACGAAGACGCATGGGCTACAATGTCACAGCCAATTCCGCCTGCAAGGTGGTCAATCGGTTTTGTGATTTGCGGATTTGGCGTTCGGCCTGACTCACCAATTCCTGCAAAAAATTATGCCCAATCGCGGCGGCACGGTCGGCGCGTTGTTTCAGCCGATACAATTCGGAATTCTTCACGCGCGCGGTTTCTGCTTCGAGTTCGATGATGCGTTCCTTCGTCGTTTTAAGCGCCCGCATCACTTGCACTAAATCCACCGCCGACAAACTCTGGCGCGTCATTTCGGCGAAGCTGGATTCAGCGTGCAATAACGACTGTAACCGATCTTCGGCTCCGGCTTCGTAGGCCTGATTGGCGGCGATCATCAGCTTGTGGCGATATTCGCGCTCCTGTTCGTTCCCGGCTAAATCGGGATGACAAAGGCGCGCGACTTCGCGGTAGAGTTTTTTCAGATTCTCTGCTACGTGAAATTTGGTCTGCCCACATTCGAGTTCGTCACTGATGGTGTAATCGTCTTCGGTGATTTGTTGTCCGAGCGTCGCGGCGATTTGCTTTTCGATCTCGGCAAGTTCATCGAACTTCTTGCCGACGGCTTCGAGGTAGTTCAATTCAAACTCCCGGACACCGGATTGCAACTCCGCCAATTCAGTTTCGCGGGCCGCCAGCGTGTCTTCCAGTTGTTTGAGTTCGGCGCGTTTTGCTGCCAGTTCGCGCTGTTCGGTGAGAATTAAGTCCATTGGTTTATCTGGGTGCGCCAGCATCTTGCTGGCATCTGAGTGTTGTGCTCATCAACGCCTTGCCACCAGGATGGTGGCGCACCATGCTTCAAGCCGAAATCGAAGTCACCTGCCCATAATCATGCGACAGCGTGCGGAATTCTTTGGCGGCTTTCGGCTCTGGCAAATCGAGCAGTTCGTTCCAGCTTTTGACGATGCGCCAGCCAATGTCCACTTCCAATTCGCCAATCGTCATATCGTCCAGAAACTTTTGATCGTGATCGCGCCAGCAGTCTTTCGGGATCATCACGAATTTGCCTGTAAAGTTCGGCGCAGCGTTCACAAAATCGCGCCCGGTCAACAACCCTGCGACGGTGACGCCTTGCCCAAAAAACGTATTTTCCACCGCGACCGCTTTTAATCGTGTGCCGAACTTCGCGTTCATTTCGTCACAGGCCTGTTTGAGCATCGGGTAAAACAATTCGCCCGTCGCAATCGTGCCATAAATCGCTTTCGCATCTTTTTCGCTGAATTCGCCGCGCGCTCGTTTTTTGTCGAGCTGTTTCATTCGCTTCGCGTGGTCTTCAAAAAACTGCCGCACCATCCCGACGCCGTCTTCGATTTGCGGATACGAAGCGTCTTCAGCCTCGTGACCACGAATAATTCGGTAGTGTTTTTTCTCAGGAATCGGACGCCCGGCGCGGATGTAAAATTCATCGCCGAGAAACGCGAAGACCGTGCCGATTTTCTTGCGCAATTCGTTTTGAATCGGCGTCACGAGGTCAATAATTTGCGCGCAGTATTCATCCGTCACGGGTGTCAGGCGATTGCGATATTTATGCCCATCCGTGATGCCGAGCGGCACGATGGCGGTCGAAACCAAACCGGGATGCAGTGCAGCCAAATCGTAAATCGTCTTCACTAAATACTGTCCATCGTTGATGGTCGGACACAGTACGACCTGCGCGTGAACTTCGATGCCGTGGTCTATGAAATGTTTGATCTGCGCCAGTACATCAATCCGCTTTTCATTGCCGAGCATGTACGACCGCAAATCCAAATCGGTGGTGTGAACGGAAACGTATTGCGGGCTGAGCTTCTGTTCGATGACGCGCGCGATTTCATTTTTGCCAATCGTCGTCAGCGTCGAGTAATTGCCATACATAAACGAAAATCGCACGTCTTCATCGCGCACCCACAGACTCTCGCGCGAGCCGACCGGATTTTGCTGAATGAAGCAGAAGATGCAATCGTTGCCGCATTGACGGGGCATCATCGGTTCAAAATCAATGCCCCACGCTTCGGCTTCGTCCTTTTCAACTTCGATTTCCCACTCTTCGCCGTCGGCTTTGACTACTTCAAGCGTCAGGTCTTCTTCGCCTGAAGTAAGAAATTTGAAATCCAACGCATCGCGCACGCGTTTGCCGTTAATCGTCCATACACGGTCGCCCGCTTCCAGATCAAGTTCCGCCGCCAGGGAGTCGGGTTCAATCCCGATAATTTTGATGCCTTTTGCCATATTGACTGAAGATATAGCAGATGATGCCTATTATGGAAATCCCTGCCCAAATTCGTGATTGACCCGACGCCTCTCGATGGCTATGATAGCCACGCTTTTTATCGCGCTTGCCCTAGCCACAATCCTCAAACAATCCTTGCAACCTTTCAGGAGTCAATCGTGAGTCAATCTACTGCACCTACGCCTTCCCCTGTTGCCAGTCCGCTGCCCACTGTGCCAGCGCAATCATCGAATCCATTGCAAGCGGCAACCGAAAATTTCCATCGGGTGTTGGTGGCGATGACATCGGTTGAAGGCCGTGTCAGCGATCTGATCTTTTCGCCCGGACGCCCGCCGCAGGTCGAACTCAACAGCCGATTGACGCCCGTCAATATTCCCGGTTTGGAAATGCTGAATCCCGACCATACTTCAACCATTGCCACGGTGCTGACGCAGAATCATCGTGTCGCGGCGGAATCCCTGAAAGATTTTGGCGCGGCGGATTTGTCGTATAGCGTGCCGAATTACTCGCGTTTTCGCGTGAATATTTTCAAGCAACGCGGCAGCTTTGCGATTGTCATGCGCGTCATCAACTCTGAAATACCGAACTTCGACAAGCTGCATTTACCCGTGCAATTGAAACAAATTGCCGAGTTGAAAAACGGCATCGTACTGGTCACCGGTCCGACCGGTTCCGGCAAAAGCTCGACGCTCGCTGCGATTATTGATTACATCAACGAAACGCGATACGACCACATTTTGACGATTGAAGACCCGATTGAATTCATGCATCGGCACAAAAACTGCACGATTCATCAACGCGAATTGCACGGCGACACGCCGAGCTTTTCGCACGCGTTGCGCGCCGCGCTGCGCCAGGCACCGAAGGTGATTCTGGTCGGCGAAATGCGCGACCGCGAAACCATCGAGATTGCGATGGAAGCCTCGGAAACCGGTCACCTGGTGCTTTCCACCTTACACACGATTGATGCCTCCAAAACAGTTGACCGCATCATCGGCGTGTTCCCGAAAAACGAAGAACCGACCATCCGCACGCGCTTGTCACAATCGTTTCGGTTCATCGTTTCGCAGCGGCTGATTCCGCGTCTGGACGGCACAGGCCGCGTCGCCGCCATCGAGATTTTGAAATCCACCATGCGCACGAAAGAGTACCTTGAAAAAGGCGAACGCGATGGCAAGTCATTGCTGGACGCGATTCGGGACGGCGAACTGGAAGGCATGCAAAGCTTCGATCAAGTGCTGGAGCGATACGTCCGCGATGGTTCGATTGCACTGCAAACCGCGCTTGAATATGCGACGAATCGCAACAATCTCTTGCTGGCCTTGCGCGATTGGGAAGAATCGCAGCGCAAAACGAAAACACCGATGCCAAACAGTGGCGGGCCTTCGATTCAGATTGAAAAATATTGAGGGGATTCCAACAGATATTCCATCCCGCCGTCTTTTAATTCGACGCTCGTGGCGGCATACCCTTGCGCCAACAATTGCTGAAATTGTTGGCGCACATTTGTTTGGACTTCAATCGTTTGCTGGTCCGCCGGAACAAAGATTCGTTCGCAATTGCCGGCAGGCACATATGGCTGCCCGTCCAAAATCGTAATGACGCGCGGCGAGCCGATCCACCATTCAGCCAACAACCGATCCGTCGGGCGGCCTCCATCCAATTGGCTTGAAACCAGCCCATAAACATCGGGTAAATAATTCCGCACGACCGCACCGAGCCGCACCAGATTGAAGTACGCATTGCGCAACCGGAGCGGGTCAAACGTCCATTCAATCAACGCGATGCCGCGTGCCAAAGCATCTTCGCGCTGCGCCAGTTTGAGTTTTCGCCCAATGCCGCAATTTTGATATGCCGGAAGCACGCCCGCCATGTGCGAATGAATGTAGCCTTTGCCTTTGCGCAGCCCGACCATCCCCAGCAAATAGCCAACCAATTGTTCGCCCTCATACGCGCCAAACAATTGCCCGCCCGTTTTCGCCACGACGACAAAAATATGCTGTGGCACTAACTCTCGGTCAGAATCGCCCCACACATCTTTTTGCAATTGAATGCACTGCTCGAACTCCGCGAGCGTTGTTAACGGGCGAATCGTAATTTCAGGTTTCATAGCTTGAACTAGGCGGTTCGGCACCTGGAAACCATTCAACGTGATGGTCGCCTCCACGCCCCCAATAGGTCACGCGCATTCCGCGCAAAAAGGCCATATATCCTTGCACGCCCGCTTCCATAGCACGTCGAGAAAAGTCCCTGTAATGCTGTCCATTGTTCTGACTATCAACGATGGCGGCGCGTAACGCTGTCACGTCAAAATCAGACGCTACAGCGGGCAAATCTTCATAGGTTATCGGTGTGGTTACCACTGTACCTGAAGCACTATAAAACGTACTCTGCAACGCAACGTAATCAACGTGATAATACTCGACCCCTGTTTCAATCAACCGACGAACCACTTCAGGGAAAGGACTGCTCCCGGATAACGTGGCTCGCGCAGCTTGAGCAACTATTTCAGTATTCATGAATGGTTATTCTTTCTCGTAAAAAGGACGCCCTCACCACACGTTTCTGCGCGTCATCCGCCCAACTTATTTGGGCTGGGGCATTCCGGCGCAATAAATGTTGGGTGTGTTTATCCTAGTTGGCAAAATCGTAATCGGTTCAGCTTCCCTTTTTTGATGATCGGATTCTTGAGATTACAGTCCTCACTATCATAGGCGATATAACAGCCGCGCCGTGCTGCCAGAAAACCAATAATTTTGCCTCGCAGGTATAGTTCAAGCCCCCCATCACCTTTTATTTTGTCACCCCGCGCAAGAATATGATTGCGCCAAGCTAAGCAATGTTTCTGCTCACTAAAAACTTGTTTCAGCCTCGCCTCATTGATAAGTGGATTGTTTTCCCCATCACCCAAGCGTGCGAGAATAAACAAAGGCTCATTCGTTGCATTGAGTTCTTTGCAGACCTCATAAAGAACACGTTCATTATGATTGCTGTAATCAAAATTAATCGGTTTGGCATCTTGCCCGTAGCATATCGCAAGCAGGAAAATCTCGACCGCCAATATGAATCCTCTTGCAAGTCTACTCATATACAACGTGATTCGCCCAACGGCCAGATTAACCGGGCCGCGCCTGAGTTGTTGGGATCAGTCGAAGTCTCCGTTGGCGCGGCTGCGGTTGAACAGGTGTTCGGCAAAGGCTACATTGGCTGAGCCGCTTTGTCGCCTACTCCTGCTCGTAATACTTGCCTGGTTCTGACGTGCGCCCATCCGCCAGATCGCAAAGGCGGCGAAAGCCTGACAGCATGATGAACCAACCATCCTCACCGACGGTTTCAATGACTTTGCGTTTTACGGTTGGACGATCAACTAAATTCTCCTCCCTTAAAAGATAGACAATGTCATCCAAATCTTTTTGCCGTCCTGCATTAAACTTCAAAATGACCAGCCATTCTGGCGTCACCAAACGCAATCCATTGGGCAGGACAACTGCTTCCTTTAAGGCCGCGCGATAAAATTTCTGATAGCCATCATTGCGCACAATCCAGTCAACAGGGACGCTATATTTGCCGATTTGCAGCGTATAACTACTCCCCCCGAAACCTAGCTGATGCTGGGGTGTCAAGGAAAGGTTTTTGGAGGCGATAATATCCACGTCTTTCGTCAAGCGAGAACTCCCATACAGATACATCGCCAGCCCGCCAACAATTGCCCATTCAATCTCTTCCTGCGTTGCCAATTGCCCCATTTGTTGTGCCGCTTCGATCCCTGTATCCGTAGCGATCATCGGCTGGGCGACGCTTTGGGAAACCCGTTCGACAATCTTTTGATAATCATTTTCGCTCATCTGTTCTCTCCGCCTGCAATCGTCTTTGCATTCATCTCTCATCCCTCACACGGACTCCTGTGACCTCACTCCGGGACGCACTTTTGGGATGACACCAACGCGCGTTCGGCCTTCTCGACTGACCTCAAGCGGGGACTGGATTTTACGCCCACTGCGCCGCCCCTGAAAAGCGACACCCACGTTTCTGCGCGTCATCCGCCCAACTCATTTGGGCTGGGGCATTCCGGTGCAATGACTGTTGGGTGTTATCAGGAAGTGCCCTGATCTTTATTGTTAGGCTCTTTTATAAAAATTATCTCATGCTTTTCAAGTGCATACTTAAATAGAATTACGTTGTACTGTGGATCATACTCGCTAAAATATTCAGTATAAAAGTCTGACGCCCAAACATAAAACTCTAATGCACAGAGGACTATATGTTGCATTGACGCATAAGAGTTTTCCTGAAAAACAGGGTATAAAGGGGTTAATGTTTTATTGTTACTTTCTATTCTTCCTAGAGCCTGTAATTAACTTTAAGGTAAAAGAACCAATGAGTTAGCTTTTTGCCTTGTACTTTATGCTAAGGTTT
>JAEUQN010000510.1 GCA_016789725.1 Blastocatellia bacterium
GCCGGTGAACAGGTTATGACGGCGGTCAGCGTTTGAACGTCCCCATTCAGACGAAAGGTCATAGCTGTTGGCCGGCGTGCCTTCGCCATTCGAGTTGATCCACGACAATGTGTATCCACCAAACAGCATCAGTTTGCCTGCCTGCCGACGGAAACCAAAGTTCAAACGATTGGTTTCTGAAATCGCTGACGATTCGGTTTGGAAGATTTGACCCGCATTCGGGAAGGGGCGAATCAATTTCGTCGGGTCTGCCGGATCAGGATACGGCGCATTGATGTTGCGCGTGCGGAATTGGTTGATGCCGCGCGAGAACAGATAAGTCACCGTGCCCACCCAGCCTTGGGGCAACTGTTGTTCGAGCGTCACGCTCAGGTTGACGTCATACGGTTGTTTCAACCCGGCATCCAGCGGACGTTGCGTGGTGTTTTGCGTTTGCGTCAACTGGCCCTGATTCAAGCGCAACGCTTCGGCCAACGTCGAAGCATAGATTGCATTGCGCACCAGGAAGCTCTGTTGCAACTGGCCGTTGAACCGGATGGAGTTTTCGTACTGCCCGTTGCGCAACCGGTCAAAGAAGATGCCGCCGCCGCCACGGATCGTGGTTTTGCGGCTCTT
>JAEUQN010000511.1 GCA_016789725.1 Blastocatellia bacterium
AAGATGAAAAAGTCTCATGTCAACATTGCGAATCTGTCGGGCCGTGGCGACAAGGATGTGCAGCAAGTGGCGAGAATGCGAGGGGTGGAGTTATGAGCGGGCGGCTGGAGGCGACATTTCAACGGTTGCGTCAGAAGAAAGAGAAAGCGCTCATTGCCTATCTCATGGCGGGAGATCCAGGGTTGGAGGAGACGGAACAGCTGGTTGTGGCCTTGGAACAGGCAGGTGCTGATATCATCGAACTCGGCGTGCCGTTTTCTGATCCGATTGCCGATGGGCCGGTCATTCAGCAGGCTGCCGAGCGAGGGCTAAAGAGCGGTACAACGCTGCGGAAAATTCTGGATTCGGTAAAGTCGCTCAGACAGCGCACGGAGATTCCCATCGTTCTCATGCTCTACTACAACTCGATCCATGCCATGGGGTACGAGCCGTTTTGCGCTGCGGCGAAAACTGCCGGAGTGGACGGGCTTATTGTGCCGGATATGCCGCCGGACGAGGCGGGGCCGCTTAAGAAGCCTGCCGACGCTGCAGGCCTGCCGCTGATTTTTCTGCTGGCGCCAACCAGCACGCCTAGTCGGCGAAAACTGGTGGCGGAGGAATCGCACGGGTTT
>JAEUQN010000512.1 GCA_016789725.1 Blastocatellia bacterium
GACACCCTGCACGACACCACGCACGGTCAGGCGCAGGCGTTCGACTGTGGGAGCGTGATCATTCATGGCGCGCTCCAGTGTTACATTCATGATCAGGGCGTGATGCGATGGAGGGCGAATGAGTTACGGCAGGTGTTGAGGTAATCCAGCCAATTGCTCATTCCTTTCCCGGTCTTGGCGGATGTTTCCAGGATGCTGATGCCTGGGTGTACCGCGTGGATGGCGGCGGTGGCCGCGTCACGGTCGAACTCAACGGCAGCGGCGAGGTCTATCTTGGTGATGATGGCGACATCGGCGGTGTTGAAGATGATCGGATATTTGAGCGGTTTGTCTTCGCCTTCGGTGACGGAGAACAGGACGACGCGCAGATGTTCGCCGAGGTCATAGCTGGCAGGGCAGACGAGATTGCCAACATTCTCGATGAACAGGCAGTCGAGGCTGTCGAGGGCAAGACCCCAATCCGCCAGATGTGTCTCGATCATGTCTGCTTCGAGGTGGCAGTTTCCCCCCGTCACGATTTGGCGGACGGGCGCGCCGCTGCGGGCCAGGCGCTGGGCATCGTTGTCTGTTGCCAGGTCGCCCACCAATGCCGCCGCGCGAATGCCATTCT
>JAEUQN010000513.1 GCA_016789725.1 Blastocatellia bacterium
GCAAGCGGATGAAAAATATAGGGTTCTCCATTTCGCCTGCGCATACCCTGATGCGCCTCTAGGGCAGTATTGAATGCAATTCTTATAAGTTTTTTATCATCTTTCTCAAGATTGGGTTTACAGCTTTTCAATAAAACTCGATACCGCTTCAGAATTTCCTGTTTTTCCTGCTCCAGTTCAACGGTATTTTTTGATGATAATACCTGCTTATCGCTTATCGCTTTTCCGTTTGCCAATTATTTTTTTTACAAAGATAGCAAGGGCAAACTGCTTTGAAAATAAAAGTGAGCAAGAGTTCCGCTCTGGCGGGACTACAGGTGTTAACTCATCCCGATTCCGGTCAGAATGCATCTGATAAATCTAGGGGGTTGTGCGCGAGAGGAGAGTCGAACTCCTACAGGTATTACCCCACAGGCTTCTGAGACCTGCGCGTCTACCAATTCCGCCACTCGCGCTTATTTCATTTTCAATATGCAAAGATCATTTATTAACCTTACCGGTGTTTCCTCATCCCGATTATGACCGGAATTCCGCTATTCGCGTCAATCTGTAAGTAAATGAAAGTGCTTTTGTGCCCAAGGCGAGATTCGAACTCGCACGCCTGTTG
>JAEUQN010000514.1 GCA_016789725.1 Blastocatellia bacterium
CGGCGGCGGGCGGTCACGCGTGCTGAGTGAAGGCGGCGTCTTCGAAAAAGCCGGCGTCGGGTTCTCCGAGGTCTTCGGCGACATGGACCCCGCCTTCGCCGGGCAACTTCCCGGCGAGGGCACCGCGTTCACCGCCGCGGGCGTCTCGCTCGTTTTTCATCCGCGCAGCCCGATAATCCCCACCGTACACGCGAACTTCCGATTCCTCACCAAAGGCGACCGCGCCTGGTTCGGCGGCGGCGCAGACCTCACCCCGTACTATCCCAAGCTCGAGGACGTCGTCCACTTCCACAAGACCTGGCAGGCCGTCTGCGAAGGCCATCCGGGCATCGGTGACTATCCGGCCATGAAAACAGCCTGCGACGATTATTTCTTCCTCCCGCACCGCCAGGAGCATCGCGGCATCGGCGGGATCTTCTTCGATTACCTCGAAGGCGATCTGGAAAAAACCTTTAACTTTGTCCAAACCTGCGGCAACGCGTTCCTGAATGCTTATCTGCCGATCGTCCATCGAAGGAAGGATGAAGCTTATACTCCGAGCCAGCGGAAGTTTCTGGAGTATCGCCGCGGACGGTATGTGGAATTCAATCTCGTCTACGATCGCG
>JAEUQN010000515.1 GCA_016789725.1 Blastocatellia bacterium
CGATAATGGCGTTGCCAGCCTTGCCCAAATCCCATTTTTGGCCTTTGCCAAACGGTGCGTCGAGAATGTAGCTGAACTTGAAGTTATGCGGCAGGTCAAACGCGCCCACCGATTTTTCCAGGCGCATGTTGTAATGATCCATCGCGCGTCCGCCCGAATCCACCACGTCGGTATTGGTGATGAGTTTCGAGAACACGTATGAACCCTGCAGGTACACGCCCGTCGAAACGCGGCGCTCCATCTTGATGATGGCCGCGTGATAGGTCGAGTGACCGCTGCGGTCACCGTTGCCGCTCCAGGTGTTGATGTTGGCGTATTGCGGGAAAGGCCGCAACGCACGATCCAACGAAAGGTTATCCGGGAATGACGGATACGGTTTGCTAAATCCAGCGGCACGCACTGCCGCCGAATCAATGCGCTGCCCCAACAACGGCTGAATCTTCGGATCGTAAATGTACTGCGACGGCAGTTGATTATAGTTAAGCAAGCCCGCCATCAGATGCACACCGATCGAAGCGTTGTACGAAGCTTCCACCAGGAATTTGCCCGGCAATTCCCGTTGCAACGACAACGTCCAGTTCCAGTTTTCCGGCAAGCGCGAAAC
>JAEUQN010000516.1 GCA_016789725.1 Blastocatellia bacterium
TACAAGGAGGCGTTATGGCAACACCAATTCCGCGTCGTCAATTTACCGTCGAAGAATACTATCGAATGGCAGAAACAGGAATCCTCGCGCCTGATGAAAGAGTCGAACTTTTAGAAGGAGAGATTATTCCTCTGGCCCCCATAGGACCCAGACATGCACTTTGTGTGAATAAATTGGCGAAATATGTAATCAAGTCGCTGGATGATTCAATCTTTGTGAATGTGCTGAACCCTGTTCGTGTAAGCAATATGGGCGCTCCTCAACCAGACGTATCATTGCACTGGGAAGCCGATTACTCCACGAGGCTTCGAAGTAATACCGATACACTCCTGGCGATTGAAGTTTCCGACACCACGCTTGATAGAGACCGCACAATCAAACAGAAAACTTATGCGAATGCGAAGGTCCCCGAATTCTGGATCGTAAACCTGCCTGAAGATGTCATTGAGGTTTATCGCACTCCGGCTGGGGATGAATATCAGACCGTGCAGATAGTCGCGCACAAAGAAAGCCTGTCGCCGCTACTTCTCCCTAACGTAGTATTGTCCGCCGACAAAATTCTGGTCTAACAAAGGGAATCGTCTATGCAAAATTACATTGATG
>JAEUQN010000517.1 GCA_016789725.1 Blastocatellia bacterium
ACCAGCGAAGACCGCTACCTGGCCGTGTTGCCGCTGTTTCACGTGCACGGATTGGGCAATGGTGTGCACGCCTGGCTGACCAGCGGCTGTCGTATGCGTTTGGTCGAACGCTTTGATATTCAACGTGCGCCGGATTTATTCACGGCATTTCAACCGACGCTGTTTTTCGGTGTACCGACGATTTATGTGCGGTTGTTGGAATTTCCCCTCGAACTGGCACAACAGATCGGACAGCGCATGCGATTGTTTGTTTCGGGGTCAGCGCCGTTGCCAGCACAAGTGCTGGCAGACTTTCGCGCGAAGTTCGGCCATACGATTCTTGAACGTTATGGCATGAGCGAAACGCTGATGAACATCAGCAACCCATACGAAGGCGAGCGTCGTCCTGGCGCAGTCGGGTTTCCGTTTCCGGGCGTTTCGGCCCAGTTGCGCGATGCGCAAGGTCAGCCGGTCGAAGATGGCGAAATCGGCGAATTGTTCGTGCGCGGGCCGAATGTATGCGCGGGATATTGGCGGCGGCCAGATGCGACCGCCGAAGCGTTTCAAGACGGCTGGTTTCGCACGGGCGATTTGGGAGAACGGGCCGCTGATGGCTATT
>JAEUQN010000518.1 GCA_016789725.1 Blastocatellia bacterium
TTGGCGCTGGCGGGGAACCAATCCATCAAGCAATTTTCGTGGGAGCAGGCAGTCAATTCGCTTCAAACAGTTCTGATTGGCAAATGATCTGACAACACTCTCTCTTTGTCTTCTGCGAAAGGTTGTGCTGAATTATCGCTATGACGCTGGACGAAAAACTCGACAATTTACCAACACAGCCCGGCGTGTACATCCACAAAAACGTCAAAGGGCAGATCATATACATTGGCAAGGCGAAATCGCTTCGCAATCGCGTGCGGCAGTATTTTCAAAGCTCGCGCGCGATGGACGCCAAGACTCAGGAGCTGGTCGCTCGTATTGCCGACATCGAATACATCGTCACCGACACTGAAATCGAAGCGCTGGTGTTGGAATCCAACCTCATCAAACAGCACAAACCGCGTTACAACGTGATGCTGAAAGACGACAAGTCGTATCCGCATCTGAAGCTGACGGTTCAAGAAGAATTCCCGCGTATTTTCAAAACTCGGCAAGTGGAAAAAGACGGCTCGGTGTATTTTGGTCCGTACCTGCCAGCATCGCTGGCCGACAAAACTGTCAAGCTGGTCAATCGCGAATTTCAGCTTCGCACCTGT
>JAEUQN010000519.1 GCA_016789725.1 Blastocatellia bacterium
TTGAAAGAATAGATATTCAGATCGTCAACCGCTGGGGAGTGGTGGTTTTTGAAACCTCAGATCCGGCCATCAACTGGGATGGAAAAGACATGAATACCGGCTCTGAATGTACTGATGGCGTGTACTTTTACACCTGCGATGTTTATGAAGTGGTCGGTTCCCCGGAAGTCCCTGATGAGGTCAGGGTGCAGAAAAGGACACTGACCGGCAGCGTACACATTCTGAGGTAAAGCAACCCTGATAAACGACAAATGGCCGCTCAGAAAGCGGCCATTTGTCGTTTATGCTGATTTTTTTTATCAGAAGAGTTTTTCAGCGAGGTCAACCACGCGGGCTGAGTAACCCCATTCATTGTCGTACCACGACATCACCTTGACGGTTTTGCCGTTTACCATAGTGCTGAGGGCATCAAAAATGGATGAAGCGGGATTGTGGATGATGTCAACCGAAACAATTTCATCTTCGGTGTATTCCAGAATTCCTTTCATCGGGCCTTCGGCAGCTTCTTTCATGGCAGCGTTAATCTGCTCTTTGGTAACTTCAACTTTCAGGTTAACAACGAGGTCAACCAGTGAACCGGTCGGGGTTGGTACCCT
>JAEUQN010000051.1 GCA_016789725.1 Blastocatellia bacterium
CAGGCCCATTCGATATGGTCGGCTTCGGATGGATGCGAAAGCGTGGCGTGTTCAGGCAACACACGTTCGGTCAGATCGTAGACCTTCTGAAATTTTTCGCGCCGCGTGACCATCAGTTCGCCGGTAAACCACAGATATTCCAGTGCTATTTTTTGCGGCTTCCAATCCCACCATCCAGCGGACTGACCTTTCCGATCATGCTCGAAATCCTGCGAACGCAATGGCCCTTCGCGTTCGATGCGTTGACGCACCAATTCCAAAATTTGATCGCGCTCCTTGCCGAGGCGATTCACCCAGCTCGAAGGATTGAGCAGTCTTCCTTCATATCGTTTGAAGCGCGGCTTCCAATGCTGAAACCAAGCGGTCGGAATCGCTGAGGCATCGTGTGTCCAATGCTCAAACAAATGCCGCTTTGTTTCGAGCAGATGCGCGAAATGTTCGTGCCGGTATGCGTCCAATCGGCTGCCGAGCGTCAGGTGATGCGCGCGCTCGACGTAGTTGATCGAATCCAATTGGACGAAGCCCATTTGGTCAACCAACCTGGCGAGCGTTGTGCGGGTGGCTTTACGCGCGGGATCAGCAAGCAAGCCTTGTGCGCCGAGAAATAAACGGCGGGCGGTTTCGGTGGAAATCAGAGGCATCGAGTTCATTGCAAATTCTGGTAAATCAATCGCTCGAAGCGCCGCATCACATCCATCGTCGTGGCGTCATAAAACGGCAATTTCTGCGTTAGGAAAATGACGCCGATGCCGCGTTTCGGGTCTACCCAAAAATGCGTATTGAAGATGCCCGCCCAGGTGTAACTGCCCGCGCTGCGTTCGTGGATGGCTTTGCCTTCAGTCATCGTAATTTGAAAGCCCAGCCCAAATTTATCTTTGCCCGCGCCGAAGGGAAAGGCCGCCGACGTCTTTGGCAATACCGCAGGCATTTCGCCCACAATGACAGAGCCAATTTGATTCGATGCCATGCTTCGCACTGTGCCAGCTTTGAGCAGGCGAGCGCCGCGCCAGCTTCCCTCATTCAAAAGCATCTGCAAAAACGCGGCGTAATCAGAAGCTGTCGAAACCAACCCGCCGTCGCCCTGTTCTGTCCCAGTGTATTTGGCGGGATTGGGCATTTCGATCAGGCCGGTGTCTTCGCGGCGGTGAATGGTCACGAGCCGCGTCAATTTTGCGTCTGGCAATTGATACGACGTGTCCGCCATCTGCAACGGGCGAAAGATTTGGGATTGATAATACGCTTCAAGCGATTGCCCGGTGAGCGTTTTGACAATATCGCCGAGCGCCGCCGTGCTGTGCGAATACTGCCATTTCGTGCCGGGATCAAACAGCAAGGGCAAGTCGCGCGGATTCTTGTTTGTTTTCTGCTGAATCGTCGCAATCGTGTGATTGGCAAAGCCATACGCAAAGCCGGAGGTATGCGCCAGCAAATGCCGAATCGTGATTTCCTGCTTCGCGGGGCGTGTCGTATACGTGCCATCTTTTTCGTTGAAGGTGGCAATCACTTCACGGCCTTTGAGCGCAGGCAAATATTGACCCGCCGCATCGTCGAGTCGCAATTTGCCTTGCTCAACGAGCATCATAATCGCCACCGATGTCACGGGCTTGGTCATCGAAGCGATGCGAAACACAGTGTCTTTTGACATCGGAACGTTCTTGGCAACATCCTGTTTGCCAAAGGCGTTGAGGTACAAAATCTGATCTTTGTTCACGACGGCGGCAACGACGCCTGGGAGTTCCCCTTTGTCTACGGCAGCCTGCAACGCACGGTCAAGCGCCGCCGTGGTCTTTAGCGTCGGCAACCCAACCGAGTGCGAGGATGTAGGTGGAATGAATGACATAGCAAGCAACCCCGTAAGTGCCACAACCAGAGGTAAACGTTTCGGCATAAATTCTCCTTTCAGCTTTCTCAATATACGCTCGGTACATGCAGGGCCTAACAAAGCGTCAGGTCACGATTTGTTCTTAAATACCTCGGATACAAGCAACATAATCAGAGAGATCAACGAATGAAATGTCATGCCATAATGAAACCTTATCCGAATCAATTTCCATGGTTCTTAGGAATATAAATTGTTCGGTCGCTTGAGTTCTCTGATATACAACAGCAGTTAAAAATAAGGTTGGGCCAATAGCGCGAGTTGTCTTATTTCCTTGCCAAAATTCGACAACTTTTTTAACGAAATCCATGAAGTTATCGTGGGCACAATATGTAAACAAAAAAGCATCAGCAACTTTATGCTTATTAGCGCCAACCCATAATTTCTCTAATTCATTGTTTACACCAAAAACGCTGTGGGGGTTGGATTCCCATTCCGCAAGCAAAACAACATCAGGGTTCTCTGACGTTGTTTCAATTACAGCATCTAACCGTCCCATTACTTCAAAAGTGCAGCAAAGAAACAGCGATTTCGCCGCTGCCATAATGGCAAACGAGGTATGTTGCGTCCAGTTGCTTCTATTTCTTGGGCGCGTCGTACTTAAAGGTAACTCAGAGAAGTTTTCACGAAAACCAAGGGTAAATCGCTCTGAGAGGCGATGCCGGATAGGGATAACGGGAGAAAGTCCCTGCAGAGAAGTGGCAAGCCGATTGATGTTGAAATCAAGTGGTTTATCGTAATTATCAAGATTGATTTCAGAGTTCATATTTTATTCATCAGAGTTTTGGTGAAAACCTGAAGTGACCTACCTCTTATTCAGGTGTCACGTAAGCTGCCGTGATGCCGCCGTCTACCAGAAACTCTGTGCCTGTCACATACGACGATTCATCTGACGCCAGATACAACGCGGCATATGCAATTTCTTTCGCTTCGCCAAAGCGTCCCATCGGAATGTGAACCAGGCGGCGTTGTTTTTTCTCTTCGGTGTTCAGATAACTCATCAGCAATTCGGTGCGCAGCGGCCCCGGGCAGAGCGCATTGACGCGAATGTTTTCGCGGGCGTGAATCACCGCGAGTTCGCGCGTCATCGAAAGCACGGCGCCTTTGCTGGCGGTGTACGCAATTTGCGGCGTGGCGGCTCCGAGCACAGCGACGAATGAAGCCGTGTTGATGATCGAACCGCCGCCCGCCCGACGCAGTGCAGGGATGCCAAATTTGCAGCCTAAAAAGACGCCTTTCGCGTTGATGTTCATCGTCAAATCCCAAATGGATTCTTCGGTCGTGATGGCGTTGTCATCGCTGTGATGCATGATCCCCGCATTGTTGAAGAGGATGTTGAGCTTGCCAAATTTCTTTTCGGCGAATTTCACCATCGCGGCGCAATCGTCGGCGTTGGAAATGTCCGCGTGTTTGTAGGCCGCCGCGCCGCCAGCGTCTTGAATCAGCTTGGCAGTCTTTTTGCCTTCTTTGTCGTTCACGTCTACGCACACAATGGATGCGCCTTCATTGGCGAATAACAAGGCGGTTTCGCGGCCAATGCCGCCGCTGGCTCCAGTGATGAGGGCAACTTTATCGTTCAATCTCATAGGTTGGTTTTTGTCCTTTGTTTTTTGTTATAGAGATCAAGAAAACGTTTTTTCCACGAAGGCACACGAAGTAGCACGAAGAAGAGATCAGACAGGATTTACAGGATGAACAGAATTTCTTAGCAACAGGAGCAATCTTCGCATCTTGTCAATCTTGTTATTCTTGGTGCTACTTCGTGTGCCTTTGTGGATGAGAAATTCTTTTCTCAAAAACTCAGTGAATCGCAATCGGCGCGACAGTAGAACCCGTTCCGCCCTGTATTTTCAAGGGCTGCACCATCAAAGCGAATTCCTGTACGCGCTTTGTGACCAATTCATCCAGCTTCATGTTTTCCAGCAAATGAATGCCATTCACAACCAGCATGATTTGATGCACAGGCAACGAGAGTTTTGGATCAGGATTCGGATTCACTTCGACACCGCCATTATCTGCGCCAACCAACATCGGGTCTTGTTTGGCGATCCAATTCGCAGCGGCGACACCAATGCCGGGATGGCCTTTGGCATAACGCGCGTTGTCTTTGTTCCAGAGTTTGCCCCAACCTGTGTGCAGAATCACCGCGTCGCCGGGTTGCAACGTCAGCTTCTGTTTGGCTAAGGCTTGCTCAATGTCCTGCACGGTAATTTCATAAGCGTCCGGTAATATCTCAACGCCTTTCAAGCCCGCAATATCAATCAGCACGCCGCGTGTAATCAGTGCGCCAACTTTCTCCACGCCGAGTTTTTCAAAGCCATTGCGCGTGGCGATGTCATCCAGCTTGAAACAGTTGTACAAGCTGCTGCCAATCGTCTGATGCGCGAAGCCGTCGAATTGCGTGCCAATCTGCCCCATCTCGCCTGTGATGTATTCTTCGTTGCTACCGCGCCGATTGGATTGTGGATTCATGAAGGTGCGTTTGGTGTGGACTTCAAAGCGCCGCGTACCAAAGAACGGCATCGTCGGGCTGAGCACCTGACCGAGTTCGATGACTTCGCCCGTGCGAATGAGTTTGGTGGCGCGCAAGACGGTTTCGGGTTTCATGTGATTCGCGGAACCGCGTTGATCGTTCGCGCCCCATTTGCATGGGCAGCGTTCGGCATCGGTGGGTGGTGTCCAGGTTTGCGCGTAAATCGTAGTTGCGAGGAGAAAAAATACTGAGGCGGCGAGAACGAGTGATGAATAACGAATGACAGATTGCATGTTGAGTTCTCCTGTGATGTAAAGATTTACCGAACTGGCGTGCGCCGAATTGCCTGACCGGGGAAAACGCCTTCGACCAATTCGGTGTTTTTAACGACGAACACGCCGTTGACCAGCACATGCTGAATACCTGCGGAAGGCTGCATCGGCTTTTCAAAAGTCGCGCGATCTATGACTTTGTTCGCATCGAAGATCGTCAAATCGGCATCGGCTCCGACTTTGACACGGCCTTTGTTCTTCATCTGCGGCACGTATGAATCCAGCCGTTGCGCGGGCATCAGCGTCATTTTGCGGAGCGCGTCCATCAACGACATCAGTTTTTTCTCGCGTGAATAATACCCAAGCACACGCGCAAACGTGCCTGCGCCGCGCGGATGTTCGCCGCCTGTGACAAAGGGAATGCCGTCTGAGGCAATCATCACCAGCGGATTGCGCATCGCCATCTCGACAATATTTTCTGGGATCATGTGAATGATCGCCCAGCCACCTTGTTTGCGATATTGCTGAAAGGTTTGCTCGTTCAATCGCTCGCCCGTAGCTGACCATTGGATGTCTTTGTAATCCACTCCCAGCTTTTCCCGAAAACCCGGATCGAAGAGGGCCGATTCTAGTTTCGTCGAACCGGCAGTGTAAGGATACGCTTCGGTCGTCACGTCCAAGCCGCTGCGCCGCGCACCTTCGATCATTTCCAAACACGCGGCAGTCTGTTGTAAGCCGCTGCTTGTGAGGTGGACGATGTGCAATGATGCCCTCGTTGCGGCAGCGTTAGCGAGGACTTCCTGCAAGGCTTCGATGCTGCTGCCGGGTTCAATCATGCCTGCTGAACGAACGTGAACGAAGACCGGGACTTTGCGTTTGGCGGCAAGTTGAAAGATGCGGAAAATTTCTTCACGCGCGACGCCCGGCGTGTAGGTGATGCCCATTCCAAGGCCCAATCCGCCTTCGTCCAAGCCGCTTTCCATCAATTCAATTAAGCGCGCGTTTTCCGCCACTGAAGCCTTCTCATATTTCCAAGCTTTAAGTTGATCGGTGTGCGCGGTGGGCTGCGCCGTCGCCAAATGCCGCATTTCCAAGTTGTGCTTCATCTTGATGCGACTGCTGTGATGCCCAACGGTGAAACCAAAGTTGATGATCGTTTTGCCTCTGCGCTCAGCGTAGGTTGCCGCAATCGGGAACGCTCCGCTTTCCATATCCAACGCCGTCGTTACGCCATCGCGCACTTGCAGTTGATTGCTCTTGAGGTCTTGTCCGTGCGCGTGCAAATCAATGAAGCCGGGCGCTACAACCAAGCCGCTGACGTCTACGCTTTGTTTGCCGCGCAATGGTTTGGCAGAGATGGCTGCGATGCGATTGCCGTTGATGCCGACGTTGCGCACTGCGTCCAAACCCGATTCCGGGTCCATCACGCGCCCACCTGTCAGCACGATGTCGTAGGTTTGGGCAAAGAGCGGCGACGTGAAAACGCAGAGAAGTAAGACCAGTGCGATTAGTTTGAGCGTCATAGCGGAATCTCCTGTGAGTTATCGTTTGCCAGAAATCGAAACGCGCGAATGCGGTAGCACAACCATGGCTCGCTTGCGCTACTGTGATTTCAGCTTCTCGTATTCCTTCTTCGCTTCGATCAGCACGGGCAAATCTGCATCGGCGTCTCTCCACAGCCGGAAGAATTCGTCGTACATCTGTTTCGCTTTTGCCGTATCAGACTGCAACACCGCCGCGCGGCCTGCGCCCAGATGCGCCAGCGGCCACAGCGGCGACGTCACATCCCAGCCGCGATGGTCAATGATCTTCTGAAACTCGGCAGCGGCCTGCGCGCCTTGTTTGAGTTGCAGGTACGCCTGCCCACGAATCCAGTTGGGACGAAACGACGACGCGGGCGCGGCTTCGTATTGAATCGCCGGTTGCAGCAGTTCGATAGCTTGGGCGGGATTGCCGCGTTGCAATTCGATGGTCGCGCGCGTCAGCGGGGCGATGACGTTGAGGATGAGCGTATTTTTCGGATTCTCGCGGACGAGTTCATCGGTCAGCGTTCGCGCCCGCGCGGCATCACCGCTGAGCGCCAGTATCCAGCCAGCCCAGGGAGTATCGAGGCTAGATGCCAGATGTGCTTTGAGCAGCGTCTTGCTGTTTTTTTGCAGCAGCAGCACGCGCATAGCCAGTTCCGCTGCCTTTGTCATCTGACCAAAATAAGCCTGCGCCGCCGCCTCGTTGCTGTAGATGCGTTGCTTATCCTCCGTCTGATTGCGCGTACCCACCGACGTGGCGAGTTGCTGGAAAGCGTTGCTCGCCTGTTGGCGACGACCTGTGAATACTTCCAATTGCGCGTGTAACAGTTGGGGCGCCAAAGCGGTGGAATTCTCTGCAACTCGCGCGCGCAGGCGATTCATCTCCTGCGTATCATTTTTGCTGACGGCGATTAGAAACAGTAGCCGACTGAAGTTGAAACCTTCTGGGTAAAGCTTCACTCCCTGGTCAAGCAATTCTTTTGCCTCGTCATAACGATTCAGACGAATAAGCGTCGCAGCTAGATTACCACGCCAAATGACAGACCTCTCCACTCTGTTAAAGGCTTCACGAAAAGATGCCGCCGCCTTTTCAAGTTGCCCGGCTCTCGAATATCGGGCCCCTTGTGAATTGAACGAATTGCCATCTTCCGGGTAGACACTAGCCAAAACTTGTCCCTCTTCAATTGCTTTATCAAGTTCACCAGTAACATAACCATAGTAGACGGAGGAAATGCTAAGTTTCTCGCGCTCACTCACTTTGTTGCGAAATTCCCATCCCTTCTTGTAGCAGGAGACAGCTTCTGTAACACTTCTGGCGCTTACTCGTGCACCAAGCATGGTCAAAGCCATCACAAACTGCTCATCCAGTTCAACGGCTCGTTTGAGGAGCAGAATACCCTGATCGTCCTCTCCTTTTCTCAAGGCGTCCATTCCGGCTGAATACGCCTTCAGCGCCTCCAGCGATTTGGTCGTTGCTTCCCGTAGCGGCGCGTCATATTTCTGCAATGACACCAGCGATTCGCCCAGCTTCTCGCGCAAATCCTTTGCCGCGTGTCCCAGCGCATTCAGCACTTCATCGCGCCCTGCCGCCGTTTCCAACGCCCGCGCCATCGTCTCGCCGCTCTGCGCATTCGTCGCTTCCAGCGTTACGGTGTAGCTGCGTTCCAGCTTCGTGATCGTGCCGATGAGCAACGCCCGCACATTGCGCCGCTGACAGATTTCGCGGCCTGTTGCGCGCGTGAGGGGTTCGTCTACTGAACGATTCATCAGCCGCAGCGTGTCGCGTGCCCGCTCTTCGGGAAAGATGTTCATATACGGCGATTGTTCCAGCGCGACGGCCAGGGCTTGTTTGAGCGTGCCGTCCCAGATTTCTTCGCCCGTCTTGTTCTCGAAATCGGCGAGCAACAACGGTTCGCGTTCGCGGAAGGCGGGGGTGGGTTGGCGCGTGAAGAAGTACGCAGCAACAGCGATGAGAAGCAATCCCGCCAACGCCAGCAGAAGGTTCCGTGTGCGACGCGCAGCACCTGGGAGCGCAGCGCCTGGGAGCGCAAGCGTCCCGCTTGCTGCGAGCGGGCGGAGCGCCGCTCGCTCCCCCTGTGAGGAGATCGCTTTTTCTTCAGCGGATGCGCTCACAACGTCGCTCGCATCGCGGCGCTCGCTCAGCAAGCGGGACGCTTGCGCTCCCAGGCGCTCCACATTATCCGTGGGTTCGCGTTCGGCCCGACGTTGCGCTTCGGCGGTGAATTCCCATTTGCGTTGCACGGCTTTCAGATCGGCTTGCAATGCTTTGACGGAGGCATAGCGCGCATTGCGGTCTTTTTGCAAAGCCAGCGTGACGATACGCTGCAATTCGTCCGGCACATTGCCGAGCGGAGCGGGTTCCTGATGCAAAATCGAACCTAGTACATCAATCATATTCACGCCCTCGAACGGGCGCTTGCCTGCCAACATTTCGTAGAGCACGACGCCCAAGCTGAAGATGTCGGTGCGCGCGTCTACACGTTCACCGCGCGCTTGTTCGGGCGACATATAGCTTGCGGTCCCCATCACCGTGCCGGGCGTGGTCGAGTGCGACGCGGCGACAGGGGGACGGGGCGACTCGGCGAGCCAGGTATCTGCTTCTTCGCCCTGTCGCCCCCTCGCCCCCTCCCCGCGTCGTTCTGTGAGTTTAGCCAGCCCAAAATCCAACACCTTCACGATGCCGTCTTTGCGCAGCATCACGTTTTCCGGCTTGATGTCGCGGTGGATGATGTTGGCGTCGTGGGCCGCCGCGAGTGCGTTGGCGATTTGCACGGCAACCTCTGTCGCTTCAGTTTGGGAAAGCGGTTGTTGCAAGCGGTCGCGCAAGGTTTGTCCGGCGATGAATTCGGTGGTGATGAAATGCGTGCCGTTCTGTGCGCCGATTTCAAAAATTGTAATGATGTTCGGATGATTGAGCGCCGAGGTGGCTTGCGCTTCCTGCTCGAAGCGGCGTAGGCGTTCGGAGTTTTGCGTAAATTCGGCGGGCAGGAGTTTCAGCGCGACTTTGCGTTTCAAGCGTTCGTCTTCGGCCAGATAAACTTCGCCCATGCCGCCTTTGCCGAGGGGCGCGGCAATTTGATAAGGCCCGAAGCGTGTTCCGGTCGTGATCGTCATGATGTTTGTGGCTTGTCGAAAACGCGCGTCAGTCTAGCATTGGACGCAGCGTTTGGCTATTGCGGGAAGGGCATTGAATTGGCGGTGCACTTTCGCTTTTGGTTTTCTTTCGACGGGGTTGACGAAGCGCACGACGCCCCACATTTCCGGGCGATGCATGTCAATGACGCCTTGCGGCGACCAGACCCAGTTGTCTTCTTTCGTGTTGGCGATTTTGCGATATTTGCCGTCCACGATTTCGTGCTGCCATTCGACGCGCGAGAAATTGACGCGCCATTCGTCGCCATCGTTCGGCGGTGCAGCTTGGTGCGCGTATTCGCCCAGCACTGTCCACGGCATAGCGATTTCGACGGTCCAGCCTTTGTCTTTATCGCGTGGATCGTTCAGCGTGCCGTTGATGTACACAGCAGTTTTCAACCCTGTGATGTCCCAACTGTTGTCCGCTTTGCCGCCGTCGCGGTAGGGCTTCGGCAAAAACAAATCCCAGCCCGTATTCAAGGCATTGATCTCGAATTCGTAATACTCATCGCGGTCGCCGTTCGGATCAATGAAGACTTCAAAATCGTTGTCGTGAAAGATCACCGAATCGCGCTTGGTCAACGTGCCCCAGACGTGCGGTTCTTCCAATTCGGCGGCAATGTAAAAGTATTGTGCGTCCCACAGCATTTTGGCGCGGGTCGCAAAGCGGGGGCGCGGTTTGCGGTCGCCTTCGATGTCCACAAACAAATCGGTAGCCGGAGCCTTGCGCCACGCGGCTTCATTCAGCTTGCCGTCCACCTTGATCCTGGCGGTCGTGCGATGACAAAGATATTCTTTGGGCTGGGCTGAAGCGGTCAGAACAGTAGTCAGTACAGTGAACAAGAGCGAAATACATTTCGGTAAAGTCATAATGTTGCACAAGATCGGATCAGTCATCTTTAAGCCAGAAGACCAAACTCATCCGCGAATTTTCCATGAGCACTTTGATCCGCCCGACCAACAAACGAAGGATGTCCTGTGCAATCGAAATGTTGTCGGCCAGAACATCAAAAAATTCTTCGTTGCTGATTTTCAGCGCCGAGACATCTTCGAGCGCTGTCGCCATCACGAAGCGCGGTTCATTGCTCAGCACTTCCATTTCGCCAAATGATTCGTTGTCTGAGACGATGAAAATGTCCACGTCATCGCGGTGCAATCGAACGGCTCCGTGCCGAATAAAATAGATCGCATCGCACGGATCGTTGTTGCGAAAAATGACTTCGCCTTTGCGAAACTCAACTTCCTGCGTGATCGAAGCCACCCGCGCCAGGTTTTCCATCCGCGTATTGGAAAACAGCGGAATGTGGCGCAAAAACATTACTTTTTCGAGAACAGTTAGCATGGCAAATCTTCCAAACTACGTGATGGCGGTTACTCAACACCGGCCAAAGCCACGGGCGAGAAATCATCTTCTTTCATTGGTCGCAACGTCTTTTGGTGAAGGACCCACGTCGCGGTTTCGCTTAACAACGAATCCGGTGAAAGCGCCAATTGCTGAATCAAAGCGGTCAGCCCATTCACCTCTAATTCGCTGGCCGCAGACATCGCACAGGCGCAGAGCCAGCGATTGGAAGCGCTCAGCAATTCCGCCAGCGATTCTTCGCGCGTCAATAGTTTCCATTTCCAAAACGCGCGGCCTTTGCGGGCGCGTTGCCCCAACGTCACTTTGCTGTCAATCAAAGGCAAAATAAATTTGCGCAAGGCCGGATTAAGCAAATTGTCCAAAAACTCGACCGTGTTGGCGCGATTCTGTGGGCGCGGGCTGCGCAAGCCGTAAAAAGCCTGATGAATATCGTTGTGTGAATACAGCAAACCCAGAAATCGAAAGACTCGCTCCATTGCCCGGTCTTGTCGTTCCAGCACTGAGGTCGTCAATAAATCCAATCGGCGCGGCCCCGTTTCCAGCATCGGCGGTGCGGTGGGATTAAAAGCCACCAGAAGTTGCGTGTAGCGGTAATACTGCTTCAACTCAGCAAACAACGGGTTCAAAATCTTGTGCTCATCAAACTTCAAGGTGGCGTCACTGGAACGCAGCCGATTCAGGGCCTTGAGAATTTTGTAGCGCAGAGCAACGTCCTTCTGATCCAGGCAGTCCAGCAAAATCTCAACGGCTTCCTGCCCGCCAATGCGCGACAACACACGCGGAATATGATTGCGGAGTTCAGCCGGAACCGAGGTATCGCTCAGATGATCTTTCAGCGTGCCCAAAATACGATGTCCGAAATGCACCAGCGCCTCGCGCGCCGCGACCTGTGTATGTCGGTCGGCCAGGGCTTCAAGCAAAAATGGAATGAAGTCGTGATGCTGGGTTCGGCCCGCACTGTCGAGCGCCTGGCGAACGACGTCAGGCGCATCGTCCTGCATCAAATCAACCAGATGACAATGCCATTTCACGGGCAGTGAAATCAGCCCTAAAACGCGCGCAGCTTCAATCCGGGCGGCCTTGCCGTCTTCGTCTTTATTCCTGACCATCCCGTCCAAAATAAGGCGCGCGACGCCCCAATTATCTGGTCGGTTTTGTTGTAGCAAATTCAGCAGAATCCCGCCTTGAATGACGTAATCGGGATAATCCGGCAGTGATTGAATGCGTGTCAAAATATCGGTCTGCGAATAGGTGTACACATACCGGGCAGCTTCGGCACGAATGGCAAAATCAGAATCATTCAGCAAGGCTTCTGCTTCCGGTACGACATAATCGCGGCTGAAGGTAGAAAGCATTTGTAAGGCTTTCAGCCGGATGGCCGCCGTGGGATGCTGAAGCAGGTGGCGGAGGTGCGGCAACAATAACTCTTCCCGATGCTCGCCCTGCGTCAAAATATCAAGCGCGTACAAAACCTCCTCGGTTTCCGGGCTGGCGAGGTATTTGTTCAGTTCCTCCAACGTTGCCGGTTCCGCGATGTAATGCGAAATATCATGGGGGTCAAGTCCGCGATTCCTGAACCCGGACCGCAGCGCATTCAGATACTCTTTGCGAATCTGAAAAGCGATGTACAGCAACAGACCAATAATCGGCAGATTCAATAAACTGATCGAACCAGGGTGCGCGCGATTAATCAGCGGAATCACATTCGTGAATAGCAATAATAACAACGCCGCCAGGCCATCTCCGGCGCGCAAGATAACTGTATCAATGAATGATTTGACCTGGATTTTGACGTCGGTCGGAATCGGCAGGTACAGCAATTCGGTCGTGGATTTATCTATTGAATGCTTAAAGACCTGATCGCTCAAGCGCAGCAACACAGCAGTCCATAAGGCCGTGACCAGCAAGGCGGCCAGTGTACTCGTCAACAAACTCAACGGCAAAACCAGAATCGTGATGCCGATGCCGAGCTTGTCCAACATCTTGCCGCCCAACAACAGTTGCAGCAAAAATGCCCCCCAGCCCATATACGTGATGACGCTGCCGAAAAAGGCCGTCATTTCATTTTTGTCTTGAATAAACTGTGCCGTAATGGCGGAAAACTGGACGTCTACGATTTTAGTGGCGAGCGACGCGATGGTCACGAGCAAGGTGATGAGCAGCAGGTACTTTGAGTTCCAAATGCACAAGGCGCTTTGTTTCAGGCTGAAGTCGCGCCCGGAATCCGTTTGCAATTCGGTAATGCGGTCCTGATTTCTGCGCCAAATCCATTGGACCAGCAAGGCCGAGAAGCAACAAAACACTGCCACACTTGGCAGCAGGGTTTCCGCGCCAAACAGCGGGGCCAGCTTCTTGATAAAGTACCCGCCGCAAATGAAGCCCAGAATGCCTCCGCTGCCAATGAAGCCGAAATAACGGCGTGCATCTCTGGTCGTGAAAATAAAATTGCCCAGCGTCCACACCTGTACGGGCGCGACGACGCCGAAAATCCCGCCCCACACATACAGCAGTGGAATGACGCCCGTCACGTGGTGCCGCAATAACCACCACAACAGCACGCCGCTGGCGCCCAGTAATAACAACGAAGATGAAATCAGAACAGGCGGTTGATACACCCGCCACAGCCGCAGATACCCCGCGATCAAAATCGTAATCAGAATGGTTTGCCCAATGATCGCGTAGGGCAATTGCATTGCGCCAAACGTGCTGATGAACAACGCTGTACTCACTGATTTGCCAATCATCAGCGAGGTGATGACCAGAAAAAGATACAGGAAGAGCAACGAGGAATTCAGGTAATCCTCTTTGCGAATCATCAATAGATGTTTGATCGTTTGCCAGTCCCAGCCCATTTGTTTGTGGTAATCGTATCAAGATCAGCGAGAAGACACCGTAAACCCCATTCCCCAATTCCAGCGCCCAACCTGGAAAGACCAGATTCATTTTGCAGGCTGCAATCAGGGATCAGGCATCATTCCAATCACACTAAGCGCACGGACCACTTTTCGGATAGACCGGAGTGAATTTGCCGTTTTCGATGATAAGTGCTGAACAAAGCCCCTTGTAATACCGTCGCAATATCCCGGTATCAATCAAAAATATATCTTCTGCAAAGCGTCCTGTGATGCCCGTCAACATCGGCGTATGCCCCACGACCAGATGGGCCGCACCAAGATTCGTTTTGATCCGATCCAGCAACGGCTTGAACGTCTCTTCGGGTTCCTGCGCGTAGCCGCGATACCACAGCGGGCCAGTCGGATGCGTGATGAACCAGTTGCCCAACGTTTGGAACTGCTGTAACGCTTCGATCACAGGCGGCTCCAGCGAAACGCCTTTGGCTTTCTGGTAATCAATTTCGAGCGAGACCTGAGTCAGGGCTTCGTCGTAATCCAGCGAATCATCCAGAATGCCGTTGCTCACTAAAACCTTGCGCATCTCAAAAAAGCTTCGCAATTCCTTGCGCACGCGCTCATTGATTTCGCGGAGGCTGGATTGTGAAATCGTTTCATTGATACCGCCGTGCAAAAAAATCGTGTCATTCAGCTTGAGGACCGCATTGCGATTCAGCAGCCAGCGCCCATACGCGCCGGAATCGCTGAAGGCTTTACGCTGCTCAAAGTAGCCCGGCGGATGTTTGGCCATCCACTCTTCTTTAAATTTCTGATCCGCCTGGAATTCCTGCGGCGGAATGTTTCGTTTGGCTCGCGCTTCCCGATATTTGACGTACCGGGCGTACGTTTTCTCGCGCAATTCTTCGGTCTTATCCGTGGCGTAGGCCGCATACGATTCGCGCGTAACATAGCGCAAATCACCAATCATGTTCATGGCTTCGTGATTGCCCATCAAGGGGTGCAGGCGGCCTCCGGCCTTTTCGGACTGCTTTTCCAATTGCATCAGCAAATCCAAAACCTTGCGGTCATGAACGCCACGATCAATATAATCGCCGATTTGCACCAGATGCGTTTTGCCGCCGATCCAATTTAACTTTTGATCAATGAGTCCCAGTTCCTGCAAGATCGCCACGAATTCATCGTAGGCACCGTGAATATCGCCAATCGCCACAATCTTGCCGACGTTTGTCCATTCGGCCTTCGCTTGCAGGGAAATGGTTTTGCTATTTAAGGGAATGGACAACAGCCATAACACAAGCAGCCCGCACACGCTTTTCGGAATCAGAGTTTTCATCCAGAACTCCTCGACATAGTTGGTTTCCATAACTGCCTTCATTCCTATAAGCAGTTTACTCAAGGATGCCACAACTGCCTAGCGAAGTGACAAAGAAGAAAAGAAATATTTCCGGCCAATCCTCTCTTGCCAAATCCTCGCAGGAGGTATAAGTTCCGCTTGGGTATTCTAGTCTTACGCTGCATTTACAACACGAAGACAGGCATCAATGAGGAGTATTTCCAATCAGAAAGACCAACTTGATTTGACGCCATTGCCTTCATTCAGAAAACAATCCGTCCTAGTTGACTAGCCTGAAAAAGAGCCTAGCCAATCGAAAGGGGAGAAACATGTTCCGTTTATTCTTTACGGCAATATTCTGCCTGTTCAGTTTGCTTGTGGCCGCGCCGCCGCTTGCCTCGCAAACCCAACCGCAAGCCGCCCAAGAACCGCAACTGACCGTCGAGCAAATGAAAGCGTTTCTGCTCAGCGCGAAAGTCATCAAAGAAAAACAAACCAGCAAAGGTATCACCGCGCCTTCGCGCCTGACGCTCAGCGATGGCGTCATGACACACGATGCAGGGTTTCAAACGATTGATGAATCCAAGACCAAAATGGAATTCGCCTCCGGCGGAACCGAAATGAATTTTCGGGATTCGTACAAATTCAATCTCGCGGCATACGACCTCGCCTGTATGTTGGGACTTGGACAAATGATGCCGGTGACGGTCGAACGAAAAATCGGCGGCAAAACTGGCTCGCTCACCTGGTGGTTGAAGGTACAGATGGATGAAGCCGACCGGATGAAAAAGAAAATCACGCCGCCATACCCCGAAAGCTGGAATGAGCAAATGCACCGCATCCGGGTCTTCACCCAATTGGTCTATGATATGGACCGAAATCTGACAAACCTGTTGATTGGCCCGCAATGGCAGCTTTACATGATTGATTTCACTCGTGCCTTTCGCGTTCATCAGCAACTCAAAAATGAAAAAGACCTGGTTAAATGCGACCGCCGTCTGCTTGACAACCTGCGCAAACTGGATGCCAGGCAAATAGAGCAGGCGATGAAACCGTACCTCAACTCATCCGAGATCAAAGCGATTACGGTACGCCGTGGCAAAATCGTCGCGCATTTTGAAAAACTCATTGCCCAAAAAGGGGAAAAAGAAGTTTTGTATTGAAAGCCAAAAGCAAGACTATCAGGGAGAGTGGTATCGCCGACGCGCCGCTCTCCCTCTATCACTCCCGTTTGAGTGTCGCATCAGAAGGCACTTTCCTTGTCATTCGATAGGCCAGGAAGATCAGCCATCCCAGCGCCGCCGCCAGCCCTACAGCACGGGCATCGCCCCACGAACTATTGGAGAGCAACCACCCAGATAACAGCGATGCGGCGATTGCCACCACCACGCCCGCAGGCGCACGAAAGGGCGCGACTCCCAATTGTCGCCGCAACACAGGCAACGCGAGACACGTTGCCACATACGCCAACAATCGAATCACGGTGCTGATCGTCAGCGCAGAAATAAACGTTCCCTGCAAGGTCAACACCAGCATAATCACGGCGGAGAGCAGGATCGCAATGTACGGTGTGCGGAAGCGCGGATGCGTTGCCGCCAGCGCACGCGGAAGCTCTCCCTGTTCCGCCATCGCAAACAACAACCGTGGCCCGGCTAACATAATCGTGTTCAGCGTGCCACCAACCGAAATCAGCGCACCCACCGTAATGATCGAAGCGCCTGCGGTGCCGAGAAAGCGGCTGCCTGCATCCACCAGCGGTCGTTCGGAACTTGCCAAGCCGGGCAAGGTGCCGATGCAAACGACTTGAATCAAAATGTACAGCAACACGACGAAACCCGTTCCCATCAGCAATCCAAACGCCAGATGCCGCTGGGGGTCGCGGATTTCGCCCGACGGAATGACCGCCATCTCAAAGCCGCTGAACGCAAAGACCAGCAGCAACACAGCGGTCGAAAAATCCTCGTAGCTCGGCGCGACGGGCGCGGCGAATTGTTGTGGACTGAGAAAGAACAAACCCGCGATGACGAATAACAACAGTGGCGCGAGCTTGCCAACGGTAAACAGATTGCTCACGAAGGCTGCTTCACGCACGCCGAGAATGTTCACGGTCGTCAGGATAACGACAATGGCAACGATCACAGTAGCCCGCGTCCAACCCACACTCGCCGCAGGCCAGAAGAAACTCAGATAACCCAGAAACAAATTACACAGGGCGGCAAAGGCCGTTACGCGTGCCAACCAAACCAGCCATCCGACTTCAAAGCCCACGACCGAGCCGAAGGCCGTGCGCGTGTACAAATACGGCCCACCCGTCGCATCAAAGCGGCTCCCAACCTCGGCAAAACAAAGGATGATGAGGACGGTCAACAGCGCGCAAACAACGTAAGCCAAAATGCTCCAGGCACCGGTCAGCCCATAAATTCTGGACGGCAAACCGAAGATGCCTGCACCGATGATGATGTTGATCGTCAGCGCCACCAGGTCCCAACGCCCAATGCCGCGCACCAAGGTTTGAGGCGTAGTTTGTTCCATAATTGAACCACTTCGTAGCAAGTAATGGTCTTTTACCCAGAAGCGCAATCATTTCGTACGCGCCGAGGCGTGTTCCGGTCGCCAGTGCCAGGAAATCCGAGCCTCCGAATTGGATGGGGTAAAGCGCGAACAGTGTACAGCCATCTGTGATGAAAATGTAGGATTGGTCCCTCGTCCGTTCAGATTGTGATCGTCATCCTGCACCAACAGTAGAGGTGGCAGTTCTACACACAAAAAACGAGCAGGACACCTTGCATCCTGCTCGTCTCTTCGCCAGCTTGTTGGCAGTGCGTTATTTCTTATTCGTGAAGAACCACGTCATCCCCATCAGCGCCACATTTTGGTCTTTCGACAAACGATTGCGGGAAGCGGTGAAGAACTCCTGATTCGACACGCCGCGCCGGAACTCGAATTTGGAAATCAGATTATCCATCATCCTGACTTCCTGCGTCACCGTGTAGCCGTGTAAGGTTTGCTTTTGCCCGCTGAATAAACCGGCCTCATCCCGAAACATATCGAAACGCCCTGACAAAGCAAACCGATCATTGAAGGCATAACGCGCAAAGCCCGCCAAGCCTGTCCAATGGTTGCGCTGTGGGGCAAACGTGACGCGATCATTGCCGTACACAAAATCGCCCAGAAATGTCCATTTCTCTGTTGCCATGAACGTGACGAGCGTATTGAACACATTGCGCCAGTTGCCGTTGTCGTGCGGATTTTCCGGCCCGGTCAAATAGGTTTGTGACAGGCTAAGCTTTTTATGTGGGAGGAAGCTGACCGTTGCGCCAAACGTCTTGCCGCTGTTGTTGTCGCCAACAGAATCCCACGCGTTGACCAGGTAACCCGTGACGGATACCCGTTCATTGAAAGAGTATTTCGTCCGCAAACCAGTGTGATAAAACGGGCCGTAGTTGAAGAGATACGAGTGCGAATAGTTGAAATTGTCTTTCGTATCCACGCTTTCCATCCCAATCGGCGTAGTGAATTTTCCGAAATCAAAGGTCAGCCCATTACCAATCGGTGCGGTGTAACTGACATACGCTTGCCAGAGAAGGCGCGTCGTTTCCAACCCTCGCGCCCGGTCCTTGGTTCCCAACAGAAACTGATTCGACGGACCACCCACAGCATCGAAGCGAAAGCCAAAAGGGCTTTCCAGTGTGGCCTGTTTTTCCAGATTCAACTTCACCATGTTGAGCGTCGGGCGATTATGACGCGCTTCGAGTAAAAGACCGGCATTGGCATTATCATCTGGACGATTGAAATTATAGGCGTAATACGCATCCAGCATGACAGTCCAATTGATCCGACGGGCAAAGCTGCTGGGGGTTGACACTAAGGTGGGATCGCTGCCTTGTGTGGAGTCGCTGGTGGCGCTTTGACTGGAGGTAATGGTTTGGATGATCTCTATTTTGGCCGGTGTCGCTTCAATAGTTTTCTTGTCATCTGGTCCGGCAGCGGGAGGAGTTTGCGGTTTTGCGGTGACGACCGGGGCGGGATTCTCTTGCGCCTGAACAGGTAATCCAGCAACAAAAAACAACAGCATCAAATGGAACGGAACGAATCTTCTGTACACGATTGACTCCTTTGATAGAAGTAGAGAGCAACGACGGGACCTGTATAAAAAGACGCGGGTTAGGGCTTAATGTGGCAGGCTGCAACGGCAGCGGGAGTCGTGTAAATTTGGTTCTGTCCAGATGAAGAGGGCTGACAGGCGGACAGCCAGAGCGCGGAGAATATACCAGCAGAATTATAATTCACGAATAACAATCTTTGGCGCAAACAACAACAGAAATTGTCACCGATTTCAGGCACAAGTCCGGCGCGCATTTGTCTGCACCTTCAAACTTAATGCTATACTCCCCGATTCTGCCCCGATTCTGATGGATGGTCCAGGGATCAGAGAGTCCCACAACGTTCAAGGTAAAGTAGCGAATAATGAAATCTAAGTTCTCAAAAATTGGCTTCGTCAGTCTCGGCTGCCCCAAAAATCTGGTGGACAGCGAAGTGATGATGGGGCAACTGAAACTGCACGGATACGAACTCACCACCGACCGCGAAGACGCGGATGTTATGGTCGTCAACACCTGCGGCTTTATTGACTCCGCCAAGCAGGAATCCATTGACACGATTCTGGAAATGTCGGAACTCAAAGATTCCGGCAACCTCAAGCGTTTGGTCGTGGCGGGCTGTTTGGTCGAACGCTATCGGCAAGACCTGCTCAACCAATTGCCCGAAGTGGACGCGGTACTCGGCACGAGCGAAATCGAAAAGATCGTCGCGGCAGTTGATCCGGCAGCCGTCGCACAGCAAGATGCGGCCTTCATCGCCTCCAATAGTTGGATGACGCGCGGCTTACCAACCTACATTTATGATGAGAACGCTCCGCGTGTGCTGGCAACGCCGAAGCACTTTGCGTACGTGAAAATTGCGGAAGGCTGCGATCACACTTGTGCGTTCTGTGCGATTCCACAAATGCGCGGAAAGTATCGTTCGCGCCGCGCCGGTTCGATCATCAACGAAGCACATCAACTCGCCGCGCAGGGTGTTAAGGAATTGGTGCTGATCTCGCAGGACTCAACGCAATACGGTTTGGACTTGGGATTGAAAGATGGTTTGGCAGATTTGCTCAAAGGCCTGGCGCAAGTGGATGGCATCGAATGGATTCGCGTGATGTACACCTATCCGAACTCATTGAGCGATGCGACGCTGGCGGTGATGGCCGAAGAGTCGAAAGTTTGCAACTACCTCGATATGCCGCTTCAGCACGCAAGCGCAAACATGCTCAAGCGAATGCGACGCGGCGGCAATCGCGCGATGCTTGAAAAGCTTCTGAATCGCGCGCGCAAATTCATTCCCGACATCGCGTTGCGCACCACCTTGATCGTCGGCTTTCCGGGCGAAACAAACGAAGATTTTGAAGAGTTGATGCAATTCGTCAAAGACATCGAATTCGACCGAGTCGGCGTGTTCACCTACTCCGATGAAGAAGGCACGCACGGCTTTGACTTGGACGGCAAAGTGCCTGCGAAAACGATGCGCTCGCGCCGCGCGAAGCTGATGCGCGAACAACAAAAAATCTCCAAGCGCAAAAACAAAGCCATGATCGGCAAGCAGTTCCGCGCGTTATTGGAAGGCGTTTCTGAAGAAAGCCAATTGTTGTTGCAAGCACGATTGGAAACGCAAGCGCCCGAAGTGGACGGTCATATTCTCATCAATGATGTACCGGATGGGTTCGATGTAAAGCCGGGTACATTTCTCAATCTCGAAATTACTGAAGCG
The DNA here is from genome assembly GCA_016789725.1 of Blastocatellia bacterium. Lineage (GTDB taxonomy): Bacteria > Acidobacteriota > Blastocatellia > RBC074 > RBC074 > JAFDVL01. The sequence goes on from JAEUQN010000051.1 coordinate 20,663, forward strand.
CACGATTACGATTTGATCGCGCGCGTTGTTTAGACAGGATTCACAAGATTGCTAAACAGGATTCACAAGATTGTTCATGGGTCAAAATCAATCCTGTAAATAATCTTGTGAACCCTGTCTTGTTTTGCCCCCGCAATGAATATCCAAACCTTTACTGACCGCCTCGCCGCTGCCATCTGCACTTGTGGCGTAGGCTTAATTCCGTTTGCTCCCGGCACGTTTGGCGCGCTGGTCGGCCTCGTAATTTTTTACGGCGTTTTCGTCGCCTGCAAAGCTGTGCCGCAATATTTCCAAGCCTGCCTAATCCTCGTCAGCGTTATTGTTTCGGCGCTTGGCATTTGGGCGGGAAATCGCGGCGAAAAAATCTTTGGCGAAAAGGATGCGCAACGTATTGTTGTGGATGAAGTCGCGGGTCAGTTGATTTCGTTCATCCTTATCGCGCCGCTGCTGGTCGCGGAACTCAGCAATCCAACAGTCGTCATCCTCATCGGCTTTTTGCTCTTTCGCGCCTTCGATATTTTCAAGCCGTATCCGATCAAACAGCTTCAGGATTTGCCCGCCGGATTGGGCGTCATGTTTGATGACATCGTCGCGGGCATTTACGCCGCAGTAGTGCTATCATTCCTCGCGCTCGCTGCACCACAATTGCTTTACTGAGAGATACTGGATGCTAGATGCTGGATGCTGGGATTCCCGCTTTCGCTAGCATCTAGCATCCAATCTCCAACATCTATTTTCTATGCTGCACGCTGAAATTATTGCTATTGGCTCGGAAATGCTCACGCCGTATCGCACGGATACGAATTCGCTCTGGCTGACAGAAAGACTCAATTCCATCGGCATCGAAGTCAAATTCAAAAGCGTCGTCGGCGATGATGAATCCATTCTGGAAGAAGCGATTCGGGATGCGATGAAACGATCAGAAATCATTATCTCGACCGGGGGGCTTGGGCCGACAGAAGACGACATCACGAAGAAAGTATTTTCACGCGTGCTGCAACGGCGGATGGTGTTGAATGACGCGGTGCTGGCGAAAATTCAAGCGCGCTTTGCTCGACGCGATATGAAGATGCCGGAAATCAATTCGCGGCAAGCCTTAATTCCCGACCGCGCGACGGCACTTGAAAATAACAACGGCACCGCGCCAGGCATTTTGATGACCGACAACAAATGTATTTTTGTTTTGTTGCCGGGACCTCCGCGCGAAATGAAGCCAATGTTTGAAGAGCAAGTAATGCCGAAGCTCCGCGAACGTGCAGGCGACATCGTGTTGTTGCGACGACAACTCAGCATTTTTGGCCTAACCGAATCCGGCGTAGACGAACGCGCCGCGCCGATTTACAAAACCTACAAAAACCCGACGACGACCATCCTCTTCGGCAAAGGCCAAATTGAATTGCATTTGACCGCACAAGCCAAGACCGAGGCCGAAGCGAACAAGTTGCTCGACGAGTTGTCAGGCAAGCTGGAAATCGTGCTCGGCGATAACGTGTTTTCGCTGCGCAATCAGGAACTCGAAGAAGTCGTCGGCGAATTGCTGAGTTTCAAGCAATACACATTAGCGACGGCGGAAAGCTGCACTGGAGGCTTGTTGGCAGGCCGCATCACCGAAGTTCCCGGCAGTTCGGAGTATTTCAAAGAAGGCGTTATCGCGTATGCCAACGAAGCCAAAGTGGATTTGCTCGGCGTGCCGAATCGCCTGATCGAAAAACACGGTGCCGTTAGCCCCGAAGTCGCTGAAGCAATGGCCATCGGCATTCGTCGCCGCGCTCGCTCGACCATCGGCCTCGGCATCACTGGCATTGCTGGCCCTGGCGGTGGTAGCGACGAAAAGCCTGTGGGGCTTGTTTACATCGGCCTCGCGGACGAAATCCAAAGTTCTTCGCGCAAGTTTATGTTTCCTGGTGATCGGCAATTCATTCGCACGCTAGCGGTGAATGCAGCGTTGGATATGATTAGAAGGAGAATTCGGTAGGCAGTAGACGGTAGACGGTAGACGCTTCGCGTATGACTACTGACTACCGACTACCGACTACCGACTACTTTATGGATTACATCGCTTTGATTCTTGCTTACTTTCTTGGCTCAATCCCGTTTGGTCATCTCATCGTCAAACTCAAAACTGGAAAAGATGTGCGCGCATCCGGCAGCGGTGCGACGGGGGCAACCAATGTTTTACGAACAGCCGGAAAGACGCTGGGGATTCTGACGTTCGTGCTCGATATCGTGAAAGGTGTCGTCGCTGTATTGCTCGCGCGCTGGCTGACAGGCGTGGGCAGTGGTGATACAACGTGGGTCGTGGCTGGAGCCGCGATTTTAGCGATTATCGGTCACATCTTCCCCGTCTGGCTCGGCTTCAAAGCGGGCAAGGGCGTAGCGACGGGACTCGGCGTGTTTTTGGCTATTGCCCCTGTTGCGGCGTTGTGCGCCTTTGCGATTTTCATCGGCATCGTCGTGAAGACGCGCTATATTTCGCTCGGCTCAATTATCGGCAGCGTCATCATGATTCCGCTGATTTGGTTTTGGAATGGCTGGGTGTGGCCCAGTCCGTTTTTGATACAAATGCTCGTCGCTATCACAGTTATCGCCGCCGTAATTGTTTTCAAGCACAGCGACAACATCAAACGATTGATGAACGGGACAGAGAATAAATTCGGACAAAAGAAAGCGGTAGTAAGTTGATGAAACACATCGCTATCATCGGGGCAGGCAGTTACGGAACCGCGCTCGCGTTAGTCGCCGCGCGCAGCCATCATCACATCAAGCTGTGGGCGCACGATCCTGAAGTGGCGAAGCTGCTCCAAACCAACCGTGAAAACCAAGTGTATTTGCCGGGCTTCGCATTGCCGGAAAACATCGAGCCAGTGCACGATTTGCAGGAAGCTTTGCGCGAAGCGGAATTGGTCATCACCGCCGTCCCATCGCACGTTTGCCGCGAAGTGTACACGAACATGCTACCTCACTTGCGCGACGACATGATTTTCGTCAGCGCCACGAAAGGCATTGAAGTCCACACGCAAATGCGGATGGAAGAAGTCGTGCGCGATGTGTTGCAGACGGCGTTTGCGCCACGTTACGTCGCACTCTCCGGCCCCAGCTTTGCGCTCGAAGTCGCGCAGGATCAGCCTTCAGCCATTGTCGCGGCTTCGTCTGACATTGATGCGGCCAAAGCGGTGCAAGCGGCGCTGTCTTCCAGCCGCTTTCGCGTCTACACGAACTCTGATGTGATTGGTGTAGAAATTGGCGGTGCCGTCAAAAACGTGATGGCGATTGCGACAGGCGTCGTGAACGGCCTGGGCTTGGGCTACAACAGTGTGACAGCCTTGATTACGCGGGGCTTGGCGGAGATGACGCGACTTGCGGTGAAGTTGGGCGGACGCGGCGAAACGTTGGCGGGTTTGGCGGGAATGGGCGATTTGGTGCTGACCTGTCTTGGTAATCTTTCACGTAATCGGCAAGTTGGCGTCGCGCTCGGACAAGGCCGCACGCTTGAACAAATCATCAGCGAAACGCGCCAAGTGGCGGAAGGGGTGAAAACTGCCAAAGCGACGCACGAACTCGCGCAACGCATCGGGGTTGAAATGCCGATTACCGAAGGCGTGTACAAAATGCTTTATGAAGGCAAAACGCCGCAGCAGTTATTGCAGGAATTAATGGAGCGTCCACTCAAAGGGGAATAAAGTTGAATTAAATTGCAGCCACAAGGGGAAAAGCCATGCCATATCGCTTGCTTGTCATTTTGTTGAGTCTTTGCGTTGCAACTTCAGCCTTCAGCCAAACTGGGACTACTGAAAACTTTGTCGTCAAGCCAGGGCAATCCGTATACATTTATGCGGTCAAAGGGGAATGCGGGTTTAATTTTAATCGCCCCAAAGAGTTCAGCCTTGGAATGGGGAAACTGGAGCTTTTGCCGGAAATGGCTATAAATTCACGTCCCCTCCGTACAATGCAGGAAGAGGCTGCGCGCCAAAGACTCGAACGTTACACACCCTATCCGGCATTGGCTGAAAGCCTCGGAAAAGCATTTACCAGGAACAAAACCTTTGTCGTGGTTGATGCGCCAGAAAAGGCTGATTTTGTCATGCGCGTTTGTGGCGGCTATCCCGACGACATTATCGGCACAGTAAAAGTTCCTAAAAAGATGCCTCCTCAAAAATTAGAAATTGCCGAAGCGCGGATGGTTCCGGCGGCAAACTTCCTTGCCAATCCAGATACAATGAATGCTCCGATGTGGAAGGCAACAACACCGGATACAACACGTCCATTGCCCCTGAATGCGGACGGGAAGAAGAAAGACAAAGTAAAACCAATCGAATTGCCAGGGGATACAGTAGACATCGGTAGGGATGTATTGCATGCAAAGCGAGATAAGGCATATCCAGCAGACATTGAGGATTTAGTAATTTACTTTTCGCAGGATTACCTCAAACTTAATCCGGTAAAAATCTTGCAACGAAGCGCCGCCAAAATCGTTGCCAATTCATCTGGCCGTCCAGCCCTAACCAATAAGCCCAACGACGCGCTGCCCGAAAATGCCAAAGGTGAGAACGCGGCAAACACGACTCCTGAAACAGAGGAGGTTATAAAAATTGACACATCGCTGGTTTATGTGCCAATTCGCGTGATGGATAAAGACGGAAAATATATTCCCAATTTGACCAAAAATGATTTCCAGGTTTTTGAGGACAACGCCAAACAGGAAATTGAAAATTTTAGCAATGTGGATGATCCGTTTCATGTCGTATTGTTGTTGGATATGTCAGGCACTACGCGGTTCCACATGGGAGAAATTCGGGAGGCAGCACTGGAATTTATTGGACAACTGCGCCCACAGGACAAGGTCGCGGTTATTTCTTTTGAAAATGCTGTTTATGTGGATGCAGATTTTACCAATGATCGTGCGCAGCTAACGCAAGCCATTCTTCGTACACAGACAGGAAATAAAACGCGGTTGCATGATGCAATTGATTTGGTCTTGAGTGAAAAACTGAATCGGATTCAGGGACGCAAAGCCATCCTGCTTTTTTCAGATGGAGCAGATTCAGCCAGCAGGCTCGCTACCGCGCAGCAGAATTTCAGCAAAATCGAAGAGTCGAACGTCCTGATTTATCCAATTCAGTACACTGCACTGGTTCTTCCCCCGCGATTCCGTAATGGCAGGCAGGTTCAGATGCATCCAGAAGAGTTGAAAAGATTTCTGGCGGAGCGAAAAACCTGGTTGGATCGGGCGACGACTTATATCAACGAATTAGCTATTCGCAGCGGCGGGCGCAGTTACGAAGCCGCAACGATACGCGATGCAAAATCTGCCTTTGCGAACATCGCCGAAGAATTACGCCGTCAATATTGGCTGAGTTATTATTCAAGGAATTCCAATCAGGACGGAGGCTTTCGGGCAATTCGTGTGGTAGTAAGTCAAGCTGAAAGCCAGAAATGGGCGGTGCGTGCCAAAACCGGCTATCGCGCGCCCAAAAAATAAGATAACTTTCTACGTGGGGTGAACCCTGCACCTACAGTCACTTGGTTGCTACGCGACTAAAAAGCCGCCGTGGATAAGGAGATTTTGATGCGACTCTACCTTTTCTTACTCGCCGTCCTTTGCACTCTTCCCTTCATCATCTACAGCCAACCTACGCTGACCGATACTTTTGCCATCAAGCCGGGACAAGCGGTGTATACCGTCGTAGTCAAAGGCGATTGTGGAGTGCAAGGTGATCTAACGTTTGTGAATGGACAAGCGGTGCTGGTGCCGAAGCCGGGAGGAAGCTACCCTTTAAGGAAGCAACAAAAGATGTTGACGCGGTCAGCGCGGCTCACGGAGGCAGAAGAAGTTCTCAAACAGATGTTCGCACAGGATAAAACTTTTGTAGTGGTGGATGCGCTGGAGAACGCCGATTTCGTTTTTTATGTTTGCAGTTCCTACACGGAGGAACTGCTGCCGAAATTACTCATCCAGAGAAAACAACTTGCTTCGCAGCTTGTGGTCGCGCAAGCCCAAATCGTACCTGCTTCAGTGTACAGAAAATACGTTGCGTCTGGGGAAGATGCACTTACTGCTGTTATGTGGAACGCCCTTACTCCTAACCCGTATCGTCCACTGAAAAGGGATAAGAAAAAAACGGCTGACAATAAAAAGAATAACAACGCAAGAACTGAACCGCCCCAACCTAGTCAAGAAATCAGGTGGGATGGGCCGACGTATCCCACTGATCCATTCGAGGTACAGGTGCAGGCACCAAGCTTGGAAGACCTCGTTAAGTATTTCCTCAAAGACTTTGCCAAAATCAAGCCAGTCAAACTTTCTGAGTTTGCTTCATCTCTGGCAGCTACGGAGCCAATTCGTCCAGCACCGGATGATGTATCGCAAGAAAAACGCCGCCCCACATTAGTCAATAAGCAGGAAACGCAAGAAGCCGCTGACAAAGCAGAAACCAAATCTGCGGATAATACAGAAGAAGTTATAAAAATTGATACAGCGTTGATCTATGTGCCGGTGCGCGTGATGGACAAGGACGGCAAATACATCCCGGATTTGCAGGCGAAAGATTTCAAACTTTACGAAGACGGCGTGGAGCAGGACATCGAACATTTCAGCGCAGTGGATGATCCGTTCAATGTCGTGCTGATGCTGGACATGTCGGGCAGCACGCGCTTCAAGGTCGAAGATATTCAGGATGCGGCGGTGACGTTTACGGAACAACTGCGTCCGCAAGACCGTGTGATGGTGGTGTCGTTCGACCAGAAAGTGTGGGTGGACTCGGAGTTCACGAATGATCGTACGAAGCTGATGAAAGCCATTCTGCGTACGCGCACGGGAACCAGCACCAGCGTGTATGATGCGCTGGATTTGGTGTTGACCGAACGGATTAACCAGATTCAGGGACGCAAAGCCATCGTGCTGTTTTCGGACGGCGTAGACACGTCCAGCCACCTCGCCACGTTGCAGAGCACGATTGAGCGTATGGAGGAGTCGAATTCGATTCTATATTCCGTGCATTATGACACGGAAGAGGTTGTCGTTCAGGCCAGAACAATAGTGCCAAACGCCATTGTGGCTGGCTCCACCAAAGAAGATTATCAACGTGCCGAAAAATATATGCAGGAATTGGCGAATCGCAGCGGCGGGCGTTTTTACGAAGCGGCCACGCTCGGCGATGCCAAAGAAGCGTTTGCCAGCATTGCCGAAGAATTGCGGCGGCAATATGGCCTCGGTTATTACTCAAAGAACGACAAGCGCGATGGCGCATTCCGCAAAATTCGCGTGCAGGGAGCAAATACGAATTGGGCGGTTCGTTCGCGTGTCGGTTATCGCGCGCCGAAAAAATAACGCGCCGCCGCAAATTTCGCCTTGCCAGTCGTGGCGATGCTGGTATCATCTCCCGTCGTTTGTTGAGCAGTAAAGAAAGCATTCACGTCATGTCGGAGAAAATCGTCAGCACCAATCGTGCGGCCTACCACAATTACCATATCCTCGAAACCTACGAAGCAGGCATTCAACTCCAAGGCACGGAAGTTAAATCCGCCCGGCTCGGCAGCGTGAATTTGAAGGACGGCTACGTCATGATTGACAAGGGCGAGTTATGGTTATTAAGCGTTCACATCAGCCCTTATTCCCATGGCAACCGCGAGAATCACGCGCCAGAGCGCAATCGCCGTTTATTGATGCACGCGCGCGAAATCGAACGGCTGCGGACGAAGATTCAGGAAAAAGGGCTGACGCTGGTGCCGACCAAGTTTTATTTCAAAAACGGATTCATCAAATGCGAAGTCGCCGTGGCGCGCGGCAAGAAACTTTATGACAAACGCGAAGCCGAAACGCGCAAAGACCAGGAACGCGAAGCGCGCGCCGTATTGAAACGCAAAAATATGAACGATGATTGATGAACAGTTCAGGTCTTAATTCATCCTTCATTGTTCCGAATTTATCATTGATTGAGGAGCGAACTCATGGAAGTCAAAGCAGACGCGAGAAAGTTTTATGAGATTGAATGTGACGCACTGGTCGTCAATATCTATGAAGGCGAAAAGCCTGAAGAAGGGGCATTAGCGGAACTCGACAAACGTTCGAGCGGCGTCATTACCTCGCTGATCGAAAACGGAGAACTGTCCGGCAAAAGCGGCGAAATCGTCTATTTGCACAACCCCGGCGAGATCGCCGCGAAACGGTTGTTATTGTTGGGTGGCGGTAAACTTGCCGATTACAACAACGATGTCGTACGCCGCATGATTGGCACGGCAGCGCGGTTTTTGCGCGCGAAAAATGTACGCAAATTTGCTTTCCTGCGCCGCTCGCAATTGCCACTCGACGGCGCGATTCAAGCAGGCGTTGAAGGCGCATTATTATCGTTGTGGGATGCTGACAAATACAAAACCAGCGAAAAAGAAGAAAAGATCATCGAACAAATGATTGTGGCAACCGTAGAAGGCGATTCACAATCGCTGGCCCAAAGCGCCGAACGTGGTCGCATCCTGGCCGAAGCAGCCAACCTCGCGCGCGAAATCATCAACGAACCCAGCAACTTTATGACGCCGACCGAACTCGCCCGTCAGGCCGAAGAGGTCGCGCAAAAATGCGGATTGGAACTGGACATTCTGGATGAAGCGCGGATGAAGGAGCTGGGGATGGGTGCGCTGTTGGGCGTTTCTCAAGGCAGCGCCGAACCCGCGAAAATGATTGTGATGACGTACACGCCCAGCGCAGAACCAGTTTCCAACGAAACAATTGCGATTGTCGGCAAGGGTGTGACATTCGACACGGGCGGCATCTCGATCAAGCCCGCCGACGGCATGGAAAAAATGAAATATGACATGGCAGGCGGCGCGACGACGATTGCAGCCATGCGCGCGATTGCGCAACTCAAGCCCGCCATCAATGTCATCGGCATTGTCCCGGCAGTCGAAAATATGCCTGGTGGACGCGCACAACGTCCCGGCGATGTCGTCCGCTCAATGGCCGGCAAAACGATTGAGGTCATCAACACCGATGCTGAAGGCCGCCTGATCCTGTGCGATGCGGTCGCCTACGCAATCAAATTGGGGGCCACCAAAATTGTGGATTTGGCAACGCTCACGGGTGCGGTTTCGATTGCGCTTGGCGATGTGTACGTTGCAGTGCTGGGCAACGATCAGGAATGGATTGATGCGGTCATTAACGCTGGCCGGGCGTCGGGCGAAAAGATTTGGCAATTGCCGCTTGACCGTGAATACCGCGATCAAATCAAGAGCGACATCGCCGACATCAAAAACGTTGGCGGGCGCAAGGCGGGAACCATCACGGGCGCGTATTTTATCCGGGAGTTTGTGGGTGACACGCCGTGGGCACACCTTGATATTGCGGGTACGGCCTGGAACGACAGCAGCAAGCCATATCTGTCAGTGGGCCCAACCGGAATTTGCGTGCGAACGCTGGTGAATTTGGTGAATCAGATGGCGAGCTAAAAAAGCTGGCACGAGATTTTTCTCACCTTGGGAATATTGTTTCGCGCTCTTGCGATATAGGCAGTGAACCAGGTGTCGGCGCACAGGTGAAGTAATCGCATTCGGGCTTGCGGTGGGGACAACAAGCCTGAGATCGTCGCCCGTAGCAAATACTTTTTTGAGGAAAGCATTTGCCACGGGCGTTTTCTTTTCTCCCTGGTCGCTCCGCACGCCATTACTTTTGTCATTGCTTTGTCTGCGCTTCACAACATTCATCTTGAAACCTCAGTCAGAAACCGTACAATAGAGCGCGTCCCGTGTGATTGCCCTTTTTGACATCCATGACCTTCCCCTCCGATGGATTGGCTCACGGGGTATCCGCTGCAAGTTTGAAGACGTTTTTCTGAGGTCGCGCACGTGGCTGATTTATACCGCATGCTGGGCGTCCAACGCACAGCCAATCAAACCGAAATCAAATCCGCTTATCGTCGTTTGGCGCGTAAATATCACCCTGACTTCAACCCTGACCCGGCTTCTGCGCGCCGCTTCGCCCGCATCACCGACGCCTATCATATTCTGATTGATCCGCAACGTCGTAAACTTTACGACCATGAAGGAGTGACGGTAGATCGCAGCGGTTTGCAAAGAGCGCAACAAGCTGCGCATGCGGCCCGGCGCGCGCATTATCAGGCACAAGCGGATCGGGCCGTTAATGAATGGTTGGCGAAAGAGCGCGCTGAAACCAAGGCCAGAGGACACGCGGTTTTTACGACTGTCACGTTGTTTATTTCGACCTTTGCGGTGGCGATGTTCAAACCCGGCATTGTCGAAACGACCAATCCGTTTTGGTATATCGTGCTGATCCTGCTCTTTGCAGGCAGCATCTTTCATCTGGCGTTGACGCTGAAACGCCACTTTGATCATTACACTTATCAACAAGAGATGATGTCAGTGATGCGGTCGTCTAACCATAAGAAACCCTTCACGCGTAAATTTGCTGCCTGGTTTATTATAGGCGGCTATTTGGCATCCTTAGGGTTAGGCTTTTTGATTGGCTTGCTGGCCGAAGATTTCACTCACACGCTGATGGGTGAAACAACTTTGCTGGATGGATTTTTCAGCGCATTATTTTATCCCCCAATCGCAGTTTTGATTGTGGACACGATGTACGTTGTCAATTTGCGATTGGAGGAATGGTGAAACATCTTTTGTTGGGTTCCCGGCTGTTCTTTTTTTTCGGCGCGCTTTGCTGCACTACCATCACATTCGCCGCCACAATGTTCTGTCAAACCTCTTCGTTCTCTCCCTTTGAGCGATCCTTTAAAGTCAGTTGCACGGCCTCAGACCTTCCGACCACCGGCAAAGTCGAATTACGATTTGCTGACCGGTTTGCAGGCCTCGAACGACTCAGCGAGCGGCTTTATGGTTTGCAAATCAGGGATGCGGATGAGCAAAGACTCTTACCAGAAATTCTGGGCGATGGTGTGTATCGCGTGAATCCGAACAATTCACCGTCACTGAAATTAGAATATGAAGTTCGATTAGCCGAAGTGAATGGCATCTCACGCGATCCCAGCAAATATGCACTGACCTCGAACCTCAGTTCGCAATTTGGATTTCTTTTGCTTTCTGACGTCTTGCCCAATTTTTTTGCCGCTAACAAAGTAGACTGTGAACCGCTCAGCGTCCGCTTAAAATTTCAATTGCCGGACGAATGGCAAGTAGTCACGACCGAAGCGGAAAACTTTGGAGCTTTCGACGTGGCCGATGTCGAACGCGCCGTCTTTTTCATCGGCAAGTTGCGCACCCAACTTATCAATGTTGACCAGATGAAGTTACACGTCGCGCTGGCGGGCGATGTCAGTCTTTCGGATGTTCAGGTCAATGTACTGGTCGAATCCATCGCGCGGCAGCAGGCCACCCTGATGGGTAGTCGTGAGGAAGGCGATTTTCTGGTGACGCTGACGCCATTTCCGATTCCGCTGACCGGCACGCGTTCTTCAGCACTGACGCGCGGGCGCAGCATCATTATGATGTTAAATCCCGACATTGACTCGCGGCGCACACTCGCCCTTTATCAAAAACATTTGGCCCACGAGATGTTTCACTTCTACCTGCCGGAAGCGTTCAAAGCGCGCGAGAATTTCGACTGGTTTTGGGAAGGAGTGGCTCGATATGCCGCGCTCTTGACGTTGAATCGGCTGCGGTTCATTACGCTGCGTGACTATCTGGATGAAATCAGTTTCGAGTATGAAACCTATGCCGCGAATCCGCTGCGCAGGCAAATTTCATTGATCGCCGCGTCGCAGGGAAAATTTTCCAATGCAGCAAGCCATGATCTGGTCTATCGCAAAGGGACACTGGTGGCGGCGCTATTTGATTTAGAGTTACGAACGCAAAGCGAGAGCCGCAAAAACGTGATGGATGTCCTGCGCGAATTGTATTGGAATTATCGGCAGCGTGACATTGGCAACCGCGAAGTGTTGGCAATGATGCGCAATGCAGGGAAATTTGAGAAGTTCATTCAAGATTATATCGAAGGCACACAAGCCATCGAACTCGCCGAATTCGTGAAGCCATACGGATTGAGAGTTGAAACCGTTTCCGGTTCGCCGCGCCTCAATGTGGTCAAAAGCCTATCCCTCAAACAAAACACGATCCTGGCACAATTGGGGCATTGACCGACATGAGTTTTGAGGCATTATTTCAATTCGGATGGAACGAACACTTCGCGCAATCTTTTCAGCCTTTTCTTGAAAACGACTATCTGCCTGGACGCGTCTCCTTTCAAAATCAGCACCTCTACCGTGTGTACACCGAGCAAGGCGAATTATTGGTGGAAGCCACCGGTAAATTGCGTTATGACGCGGCCAGCCCGGAGGATTTGCCCGCCGTTGGAGATTGGGTCGCCTTGCGCTTTCGCCCTCAGGAAGACCGCGCCAGGATTCAGGCGGTGCTGCCGCGCCAAAGCAAATTTGCCCGCAAAGCAGCAGGGGCAAAAACCGAAATGCAAATTGTGGGCGCGAATGTGGACACGATTTTCCTCGTCACTTCGCTCAATCAGGATTTCAATCCGCGTCGAGTCGAGCGATACCTGACAACCATTTGGGATAGCGGCGCGCGACCGGTCATTGTGTTGAGTAAGTCGGATTTGTGTTCTGATGCAGCGGAGATCAGCGAGAGGGTGGCGATGCTTCAGGAAGCCGCGCACAACGTCCCCATTCACGCGGTTAGCGCCAAAACACAACAGGGGCTAGATGATTTGCTGCAATATTGTCGCACCGGCCAAACCATCGCCTTAATCGGAATGTCCGGGGTGGGAAAATCAACCCTCATTAACCACCTGCTGGGATTTGCGCGACAAAAGGTCAAAGACGTGCGCGGACACGACGAACGCGGGCAACACACGACGCGCCACCGCGAATTAATTCTGTTGCCACAAGGCGGATTGGTACTTGATACGCCGGGCATGCGCGAGTTGCAATTATGGGACGCTGAAAGCGGAATCGGGGCCACGTTCGAGGATATTGAAGCCATTGCGACACATTGTTTCTTTAGTGATTGCCAACACCAAAGCGAACCGCGTTGTGCTGTCAATACCGCCGTGAATGATGGGACATTAGCTGTAGAGCGCCTGGAAAATTACAACAAACTGCAAAAAGAACTGCACCATCTTGTGCTCCGACAGGACGATCTAGCACGGAAGCAGGAACAGAAAAAATGGAAGAAACTTTCCAAACTGGCCGAACAGCGCGCTCGCACAAAACGCAAAGGCATGTAATCCTTCCCCTCTCAAGTTTTCGCCATACTTTTCCGCCAGGAGTCGGATTCCTTGCCACAAAGCAGATGACCTCATAAACTCTCTCTCGTCTTATTTCACCGAAAAAGCCGGCAAACAAAAACCATCCCACAGGAGTCCTATGAGAAGCTTGCCCCTTGTGTTTGCCGTGTCTCGAAAATGTTCTGTAACACTTCTGTTCTTGCTGTTTTCTTTCCTTTCAGCCCAAGCTCAAAACGACCTTCCGCTGACGTGGAAAGATGAGTATTTCCCTCAATTTCACATCACCATCAAACCGGACGCTTTGGCCGCCGTTTTAGAAGCGGGAAGCACCGCCAAAGTTCCCATCACGCTGGATTATCAAGGAAACACCTACACCGGCACGATTCGCCAACGATTAGGCAATTCATCCCTGTGTGGAGACAAACGTCAGTTTCGGCTGGATTTTCCGAGTAAGGTCAAGTTCCCCGACAATTATGTGGCTGACCGCTTTGAGACAGATCGCGGAAATTGCTATACCCTGCACGAATGGGTCGCGTGGAAGATGATGGATCAGGCAGCGCAGAAACACCCCGAATTGAAAGTTCTGCGCAAAAAATACAATGCCGTCGCCATCTACTTCAACGGCGAGTTATATCACGTCCAAACGTTGCTGGAGGATGTGAACAAAGACCTGCTCGAACCACAGCTTGGCACGCGCAAAATCACCGTTTATGAAAACGGTTGCTATGGACGGACAGACCCCACGGAACTGGATGGCTTCTGCACAGTCTTTTCGCCCGCACAAATGCGTGAGTCGCTGCAAATCCCTTCTTTCCTGTATTCCACCGCCGTCGTGCAATTACTCGGCGGCAATGATAACTATCCGAGCTATCCGTTCAATTACAACTTTGTGCAGGAAACCGAAACCAAACGCATTTGGTTCATGGCCGACGATATGGACAGCACGATAGATTCGTATGGCAATGCCCAGGCCGATCCGTTCCAACCCATTTACACGGAAGGAGATTCACAGCGGCATTTCACTGAACTCCTCAATGATCCTGAATATCGCCTGCTGTACCGCACCTATTTGCGGGAACTGATTCCACTGCTCCAACCGGAGCAATTGAAGCCCGTCCTCGCCGCCAAATACGCACAAATACGCGACACCCTCCTGGCCTCGCCGGAACTGCCATTGGGAACGGAATGGTACGATTATGTGTACCTGTACGAGCTTCCAACCTGGGTTGACGCGCGTTATGCCTTTCTGAATTCAATCATTGAGCAGGGTGGCAATAGCAATCAATCACCGACGGCGGTCATCGCGCCGCTTCCAGCCTCAATGGAAGCCACGGATGCCGAGGGTGTCTTGATTCAACTGAATGCTGCGGCCTCCACTGATCCTGACAATGACCGTCTGACGTATCTCTGGACGGTGGATGGGCAGGAGGTTGGGAGCGAGGCGATTATTGAGGTAAAGCTACGCCTTGGATCGCACGTGATTACCCTATCGGTTAAAGATGGCCACGATGGCGTAGCGACGGCGACGACGAACCTTGAAATTCTCCCGCCTCCCAATCAACCGCCGACGGCTGTTATCGGGTCGCTTCCGGCTTCGATTGAGGCCACGGATGCTGACGGCATACAAATACAACTGAATGGCACGGCCTCCACCGATCCCAATAATGATGATCTGATTTATGTGTGGACAGTTGACGGACAGGAGGTTGGAAGCGGCGCGACTCTGACTACCAAATTGGGAATCGGGACGCATGCCATCACTCTATCGGTAAATGATGGTCGTGGAGGGATTGGAACAGCAAGCGCCAATATTGATATTTCACCGCCGCCGCTACCACCGCCACCACTACTCCCCGCGCTTAGCATCAAGTCCGTTTCACCGTCTCGCGTGGTGCGCGATTCAGGTGTGGTGATACAAATTTCAGGAACAGGCTTTTCACCACAGGCCACTGTCTATATTAGCGGAAGTTCGATTTCCGTGCTGTCCTATCATGCTCGTTCTGAAGAGAATCTTTGGGTGTACATTCGGGTCCATTCTTTTGCCTCGTCCGGCCCCCGTGATGTCACCGTGGTGAATCCAGATGGACAGTCAGTCACGTTGCCTGGCGCGTTGACGGTACTATTCTGACGCGTCAGGAATCACCAGGAAACACCAGATCAGCCGTAATTGGATCGTGATCGGTGATTTGTCCACCGCGTTGATTGCGCAAGCCTGCTATCGTTTGTGGTGGCAGGCTTGCGATGTTCGTCGCAGCATCAAATATTTCACGGCTCCCAAGTGATCGCACCGCACGCCCAATCATCCAGTCCAATCGAAAATCAAGCTGACCGTTGTAACGGGCCATTTGTTGATTGATGGCAGTTGCTAAAAAGCCCGGTAACTTCCCGCTATCTTCCAAAATCTTCAGTGGCACATAACACGTCACGTCATCGCTATTGAATCCGGCCTCTGTAAATCCGTGTTGCCGAAGCAGGGCAAATAACGGTTCGCGCGCCTGTGGTGTAGCAATTTCGCGGCGCAGCGTTTCTGTCTTTGAAATCATCATTCGCACCAATCCACTTAACGTTCGCAGCATTCCACCACGCGCAAATGTGTTGCTGTTGAAATCTCCGGCAATGATCGCGGCTGGCGGCGCGGCTGGTTTTTCCAACTCAGCGATGATTGCCGCAATTTGTTTGGCGCGACAGGCAGGCGCATTGCGAACTTCCAGGTGGGTGGTGACAAAACTCAATCGCTGGCCGTTGCGTTCAATGTCCACGGCGAGCGCGTTGCGATTGCCGATGCGTTTTTCGGCGTGCTCGAAATGGTCATAACACATGGGCAATGCAATCACGCGCGGGTTCAGCAATTCGTACCGCGACAAAATCGCATTGCCTTGTAGCGCCACTGTGTTTTCCCCCGGCATCGTCAAATCATCGCCGTAGCCTTTTGAGAATTCCAAATAACACGGCGCAAACGCCACGTGCATTCCCAACGCTTCGCCCAACTCGCGCGCCACAAACCGCTGTGCCGAGCGATTCATCCCGACATCTGCTTCATTGATCGAGATCAAATCGGCTTCGCGCAAAATCGGATGTTGCTGAAACGTGGCGATCACCTCATCCAGGTACTTACCTTTTTCGATGTTCCAATGTGCAATGCGCAAAAAGTCGTTGAGGCGCGGTTGCGCGCTTGTGGCAGAAAAGATGCGCGGCGTTTCGAGGAGTTCCGTCAGATACGCACGGTGTTTTTGATAGACAGCGGAAGCGAGGAGTTCCGGTTTGGTATGGAAGTGCTTGAGTTCAGCAATCAGTGACTGATGATCGGAGTAGTCAGACATTCTTATGGGGCAATCGCTTTCTGTATTTCCTCAATGGCTCGCGCATGAAGCACACCGTTGCTTGCCACGACACCATTCAAATTGCGAATCTCAGCGATGTTGTATTGCAAGGGTTGCCCGTCCCGATCTGTCATCGCGCCACCCGCAGCTTCGATGATCGCTTGCGGCGCGCAGGTATCCCATTGATTCGTCTTGGCACCCAGATGCACGTATAAATGCGCCTGACCTTCCGCTAACAATCCAATTTTCAGACCGACGCTGCCAGATTGAATCTCTTTCGTAATCCCAAGGCGTTGCTTAATTAAATCTACTTTGGGCGAGTTATGCGAACGGCTCATCGCAGCCGCCATTTTCGCAGGATCAGTGATCGCTGCCACGTGCAATCGTTTCGTCGTCAAAGGCTCTTCCAAATACGCGCCCAGGCTGGTGGTCGCATAATACATTTTGTTCGTCGCTGGATTGAACACGACGCCGAGTTCGGGCTGACCATTAACAGCCAAGCCAATCATCACTGCGAATTCGCCGATGCGTTCGATAAATTGCTTCGTGCCATCCATCGGGTCCACCAACCACACGCGCGATTTGCTCAGGCGCAATTGATCGTCGGTCGCTTCTTCAGAAAGGATTCCGTCATCGGGAAATTGTCGCCGCAACTCCGCGACAATAAATTTGTTCGCGGCGTGATCGGCAGCAGTGACGGGATCATCGTAGCCTTTCCATTCGACGCCATGATCGCCGCTGTAAATGTCCATCAAAATGCGCCCGGCCTCGCGGGCAATAGTTTTCGTAATTTCGAGTTCTCGTTCCATTTCGCCTCAAGCCAACAGCTTTATGATTTAGCACGAGTGCGCTAAGCTGACAGCCGCCTTACTGTAGCACACGCGCAGTAGCGAGTCATTCAATCAATCGGTACAGTACGACGTTGGCACTAGCTATTATTACGTCGCTACCGCCTGCTGTTCCGTCTCAGGAAACCTATGAACCACCAACTCCTCCGGCTGATTTTTTTCATCGCCATTGCGGCCATCACAACGCCCGCGTTCGCACAACGATTGCCCAATGTTGTCATTATTTTCATTGATGATATGGGCTATGCCGACATTGGCCCATTCGGCGCCAAGGGCTACCAAACGCCCAACCTGAATCGGATGGCAAAAGAAGGCATTCGATTCACGGATTTTTACGCCGCACAGGCTGTTTGCTCGGCTTCACGCGCGGCGTTGTTGACAGGATGCTACCCCAATCGCATTGGCTTTCACGGCGCGCTTGATCATCGCGCCAAACACGGCCTAAATAACAGCGAAGTAACGATGGCAGAACTGCTGAAAACGAAAGGCTATGCGACCGCGATTTACGGCAAATGGCATCTCGGTCATCATCCACAGTTTTTGCCGACGCGGCACGGCTTTGATGAATATTTCGGGCTTCCCTACTCCAACGATATGTGGCCAAAACACCCGGAAGCCAAGCCCGGCACCTATCCTGATTTGCCGCTGATTGAAAATGACAAAGTGATTCAGTTGATGCCCGATCAAGCTCAACTCACGCGGCAATACACGGAACGCGCGGTCAGCTTCATCGAACGCAACAAAGACAAGCCATTCTTTCTGTATGTCCCGCATACGATGGTTCACGTCCCGTTGTTTGTGGGCGATCCATTCAAAGGCTCGTCAAAGAGCGGCTTGTTCGGCGACATCGTGCAGGAAGTGGATTGGAGCGTGGGCCAGATTCTTGGCACACTCAAGAAAAATAAACTCGATCAAGACACGCTCGTGATTTTCACTTCGGACAATGGTCCGTGGCTTTCGTATGGCGAACACGCGGGATCGTCGGGAAGCTTGCGCGAAGGCAAAGGTACAGCGTGGGAAGGCGGCGTGCGCGTACCATTCATCGCGCGCTGGCCGGGTAAAATTCCTGCCGGACGCACCAATCGCACGCCTGCGATGACGATTGATTTACTGCCGACAATTGCCAGATTGGTCAAGGCTGAATTGCCGCAGCACAAGATTGACGGCCTTGATATTTGGCCTTTGTTGCAAGGCGAAGCGAAAGCGAAGAACCCGCACGAAGCATACTTTTTCTACTACAACACAAATGAACTGCAA
>JAEUQN010000520.1 GCA_016789725.1 Blastocatellia bacterium
GGACATTGACGACCGACAGCCGGTAGTAGAGGTCCTGGCGAAAGCGCCGCTCGTTGACCTCCGTCGCCAGCACCCGATTGGTGGCCGCCATCACCCGGACATCGATGGTCCGCGTCCGCTCGGCGCCAATCCGTCGCACTTCTCGCCGCTCCAGCACCCGCAGCAGCTTGGGCTGTAGATCGAGCGGCAGCTCACCAATCTCATCGAGGAAAATCGTGCCGCCATCGGCCCGCTCAAACGCGCCCCGGTAGTCGCTGGTCGCGCCCGTGAACGCACCTTTGACGTGACCAAGCAGCTCGCTCTCAATCAGGTTCTGCGGCAGCGCCGAGCAGTCGATCACCACAAACGGCTGGCTGGCACGCAGCGAGGATTGCACCAGCGCCTCGGCAACGGCTTCCTTGCCAGTGCCCGTCTCGCCGGTAATCAGCACCGTCGCGCTCGCCCGCGCCACTTGCGCAATGCGTGAGAACAGCCGCCGCATCACCACGCTGTGGCCGACCATGTCGCCAAACCGGCCCGCCGGATGCAGCGCCGCCCGCACCGGCTCGTCATGGAGGGCTTCGATGCGCAGCTTGGTCCGGCCCAGCGTC
>JAEUQN010000521.1 GCA_016789725.1 Blastocatellia bacterium
GTTTATCGGTTGTTCGTTGATCGCCGCCGCGCAATCTGCTGAAACGACGATCAAACAGATTGGCGACCTGCCGAAAATCAAACAGGCGCTCGCTCATCTGAAAACCATCGAGCCGGACACCATCGCCGAGCAAATCAAAGTTTGCGAAATTCCCGCGCCAACGTTTCTCGAAGCCAAACGCGGCGAATGGTTCAAACAGCGTTTCACCGAACTTGGGTTGAAAAACGTCCGCGTGGACAAAGTCGGCAATGTGCTGGGCGAACGTCCGGGCAAAGGCTCTGGCCCGGTTCTGGTTTTGGCGGCACACCTGGACACAGTGTTTCCCGAAGGCACGGACGTGAAAGTGAAACGCGAAGGCTCAATTCTGAAAGGCCCGGGTATTGGCGACGATTGTCGCGGGTTGGCGGTGATTCTGGCGGTGGTTCGCGCACTCAATCAGGCGAAGATCGAAACCGACGGCACGATCATTTTCGTCGCCAACGTCGGCGAAGAAGGCTTGGGCGATCTGCGCGGAGTTCGTCACCTGTTTGACGAAGAGTTGAAAGGCCGGGCGACGCACTTCATCTCGGTTGACGGCGTTGGAATGG
>JAEUQN010000522.1 GCA_016789725.1 Blastocatellia bacterium
GGATTTGCCATGGTAGCCACATTGCTTGTGCCGCTCCGAAAATTGTATAACCTAGAAAACATCATTACCATCCGCCACATCGAAAAAATGAATATCATCATTTTGGTGACGGGTTCCATGGTAGGGTTTGCATACATGATGGAGTTTTTTATGGCGTGGTATTCTGGTGTTCAATATGAAATTTACGCCTTCGTAAACCGGGCTTTTGGCCAGTACTGGTGGGCATATTGGACGATGTTTACTTGCAACGTTGTTACTCCGCAGCTATTCTGGTTTAAAAAACTCCGAACCAGCATGACCGCCACCTTTGTCTTGTCAATCTTCGTCAATATAGGGATGTGGTTTGAGCGGTTCGTGATAACGGTTACATCGTTGCACCGTGATTTTCTGCCGTCCTCGTGGGATTATTACAGTCCGACGATAATAGATATCCTCACGTTCATAGGTAGTTTTGGGTTGTTCTTCTTCCTGTTCTTTATCTTTATGCGTCACCTGCCAGTAATTGCTGTAGCCGAGGTGAAAATGATTCTACCCCAATCAGATCCGCATTTTTATGAAGACCATGCCGGAGATGGGCATCATTCTC
>JAEUQN010000523.1 GCA_016789725.1 Blastocatellia bacterium
ACGCCCGTTGCCGATGTTGCCGCGCCGGATTGGCATTGTGACTTCGCCGGTGGGCGCTGCGTTGCAGGACATGCTGCACATTCTGGAACGTCGCAATCGCGGCGTTCACGTGCTGGTCACGCCAGTCAAAGTGCAAGGCACGGGCGCGGCGCATGAAATCGCCGATGCCATTCGATTGTTGAATCGGCATTCGGAAAAATCCGGCCAGAACGTTGACGTCATCATCATCGGACGCGGCGGCGGTTCGATGGAAGATTTGTGGGCGTTCAACGAAGAGCAGGTGGCGCGCGCCATTTTCGATTCCAAAATTCCCGTGGTTTCCGCCGTCGGTCACGAAACCGATTTCACGATTGCCGATCTGGTGGCGGATTTGCGCGCGCCAACGCCTTCTGCGGCTGCGGAACTGGTCACGCGCGAAGCCAGCGAACTGACGGCGCGCGTCGAATCGTTGCAGGCAAGTTTGCAACGCGCGATCGGTTATTACCTGTTGCAGCGTCGCTCGGAACTGCGCGATCTGGTGGAAAGTCGAGGCTTTGCAACAACGGTCAATGCGATTGTTTCGACGGCGGCGCGGTGCAGGGAA
>JAEUQN010000524.1 GCA_016789725.1 Blastocatellia bacterium
GCGGTGATTGCTGAACTCTTGCTGCTCTCAGGAAAAACGGAATGAAGGTGGGAAAACTGCCACGCGTGAAGAAAATTTTTAGGGGATACGAGGGAGAGAGAAGAAAAGCTTCGTTCGAGTCAGTAGCCCGCGCGTGAGCAAGGGCTGCCTCGGCAGTGCGTCCTTCGGCCCTGATGTACGGCCTTGTCAATGCAGCCCTTGCTCACGCGCGGGCTACTGACACCGTACACCGTTTTGCAAAGTTTACTGCAACACGATCTCGGCCAGTTGGCGCGCGAGTTGGGTGCGGTTGCCGACGCTTTCCAGATTCATCATCAATACGACGGCGACATTGCGTTCGGGCAGCATATACAGCAGCGTCGTCACGCGCGATTGATTGCCGCCGTGGGCGACTTCGTTCATGCCTTTGTACTCGCTCAGTTGCCAGCCCAAACCGTACGTCGTGTCTTTGCCGTCTTTGGTTTTTTATACAACAATACCGGCTCTCCTTTACCATCACCATCCTTATCTGTTCCAATTACCGGCCAATCATTTTTCCATATCATGGGTTGCAGGTGAACCACTCTGCCATAAGCATCT
>JAEUQN010000525.1 GCA_016789725.1 Blastocatellia bacterium
GAAAACGCCGATTGCCAAAATCGCCAGTGTCGGCATGGGGCCGAGCACTTCGCCCGTGCTGGCTGATGGCGTCGTCGTGCTGCAATGCGATGAAGACGAAGGCAAAAAGTCTTTCATCGCCGGTGTGGACAAAAAGACCGGCAAGGAATTGTGGCGCACGGCGCGCCCCGTGCAAGCGGGCTGGTCAACGCCGCTGGTCGTCAAATCCGACAAAGGCACTGAAGTCGTCGCGAGCGGATTTGAGTGGATCATTTCGTACGAACCAAAAACCGGCAAAGAACTGTGGCGCGCCAAAAGCTTCCAGAGCAATGCCCTGCCCACGCCGCTGACCGGATTTGGCATGGTCTATGTTTATTCGGGTTATCCGACGAAAAAGACCTTTGCCATCAAACTGGGCGGATCGGGCGATGTGACGGCGACCAACGTCGCCTGGAGCTATGACAAAGGCACGGCCTACATTCCGTCTTCGATTTTGTACGGCGACAACATTTACCTGATGACCGATCGCGGTATTTTGACGTGTCTCGACGCCAAAACCGGCAAGCTGATTTACGAAGGCGGACGCACGCCTGTCCCG
>JAEUQN010000526.1 GCA_016789725.1 Blastocatellia bacterium
ATCGGCGAGCCTCTCAAAGGACATAAGCACTGGGTCATCAGCAGCGTCGCTTTCAGCCCCGACGGGCAGCGCATCGTCTCGGGCAGTTGGGACAGCACCCTGCGCCTGTGGGACGCTGCCACCGGCGCGGCGATCGGCGAGCCTCTCAAAGGACATAAGAACTGGGTCATCAGCGTCGCCTTCAGCCCCGACGGGCAGCGCATCGTCTCCGGCAGTGCCGACAAAACCCTGCGCCTATGGGATGCCGCCACCGGGGCAGCGATCGGCGAGCCGATCAAAGGGTATGCCAACATCCTCGCCTTCAGCCCCGACGGGCGGCGCATCGTCTCCGGCAGTTCCGACAACACCTTGCGCCTGTGGGACGCCACTACCGGCGCGGCGATCGGCGATCCGCTCAAAGGACATACCAAATCGGTCAACAGCGCCGCCTTCAGCCCCGACGGGCAGCGCATCGTCTCCGGCAGTGCCGACAAAACCCTGCGCCTATGGGACACGGAAGCCGGCACGCCAATCGGCGAACCGCTCGGCGGACATACTGCCTCGATCGTCAGCGCCGCCTTCGGCCCAGATGGCAAG
>JAEUQN010000527.1 GCA_016789725.1 Blastocatellia bacterium
GTCGTCGCCGGCCAAGGGCAACGCGTTTTCATACTCGGCGATGGCTTCGCGGAAGTTTTTCGTTGCCGCGTAACATTCCGCCAGCGAAAGCCGCGCCTGATAGATTTCCGGGGCTTTGGGAAAATCCTCGATGAAGTGAATGTAATGCTGAATGGCGCGATCAAATTGTTTCAGGTCGCGACGACAGACCGTCGCGACCTGAAACCGGGCAAACGCCGCTTTATCGCTTTGCGGATTGTCTTTGAGAAATTCCTCGTAACGATCCGCTGCGCCCGCATAATCTCCGCCATCCCAAGCTGTCTGCGCCTGGTCAAGCTGTGCCCGTCGCGAACAGGCGACCGGCAAAAACAAAAGGCAAAAGGCAAAAGGCAAAAGGCAAAAACGCCTTAACCGATGCAGCGAATTTTGACTTTTGGCCTCCGTCTTTTGTTGTTTCTCTTGCAGCATGTGACTACTTCTCAACTTCTGCTTCTTCGGCGACTTGACCGGTTTGTTGCTCAACCAGCGAAGCGCTGGCCACCAGATCGCCTCCCGAAGCGTCAATCAGCTTCACTCCCTGAGCGCTGCGGCCCGTGG
>JAEUQN010000528.1:0-316 GCA_016789725.1 Blastocatellia bacterium
GTTCCCGCGTTTTTGCATCCGTTGCCGGCGACGCCAAACGGCGCAGCCCCCAATCGGCTGACGTTTGCCAGATGGCTGGTGGATCGCAACTCGCCCACGACTGCGCGCGCCCAGGTCAATCGTTTGTGGCAAGCGTATTTCGGCACGGGCATCGTTTCGACTGCGGAAGATTTTGGTAAACAGTCTGATGCGCCTTCACATCCCGAATTGCTGGATTGGTTGGCGGTCGAATTGATGGACGGCGGAAAAGGCGCAGCCCCATGGAGCCTGAAACATATCCACCGACTGATCGTCACGTCTGCCACCTATCGCCAGT
>JAEUQN010000528.1:326-576 GCA_016789725.1 Blastocatellia bacterium
AAGGTCTCGCCGGAATTGTTGAGCAAAGACCCCTTCAACCGCTTGCTGGCGCGCGGCGCACGGCTGCGCGTCGAAGGCGAAGCCGTGCGCGACATTGCCTTGGCAACCAGCGGCTTGCTCAATCCCAAAGTAGGCGGTCCGGCTGTGTATCCGCCTGCGCCGGAGTTTCTCTTCCAGCCGCCCGCCAGTTACGGGCCCAAACCCTGGCCTGAAAGCAAAGGCGAAGATCGCTATCGGCGCGCAATTTACA
>JAEUQN010000529.1 GCA_016789725.1 Blastocatellia bacterium
TAGCAGGTCAGCTAAAAGCACGGCGATTTCCTTTTCGGTCAGAGTGCGATGTCACAAGGAGCCCGTCGCTTGTCGTAGGGGCAGCTAATTGGCTCAAAACTCCCGCCTGCGTTCTATTTCCAACTATTCGTTGAAAACAAGACGCCGAGCTGCCTTCTTCATCACTACATTGCCACACTGAATTTTCCTTTTTATTTTAGGAGGCAATATGGAAACGCTCTGGCAAGATGCGCATTATGCCGCGCGGTCGCTGTGGAAACGACCGGGCTTTGCGTTGGTGGTTGTGCTCACGCTTGCGCTCGGCATTGGCGCAAACACTGCGATTTTCAGTTTGATATACGGCATTCTGCTGCGACCGTTTCCGTACCGCGATGCAGAGCGTATCGTGCGCGTTGAATCCGTAGACACCAAAACCACCGGCAATATTCAAGGCGGGTCGCAACTCGACCTCGGCGACTGGCAACAGCACACGCGCGGCTTTGATTCCTTCGGGCTGTACATCACTTTTCCCAGCATCCTCAACACAGGCAACGGCGCTTCGCAATCGGTGACATTGACGTTCGTTTCGCAACAG
>JAEUQN010000052.1 GCA_016789725.1 Blastocatellia bacterium
CCAGAAAGAGCGCGAGCGCATCGCCATAAGCACCAGTGGCTTCCAGTACGGCGTGGACCTGCGGCGCACCTTGTTTGGTGAGCCAGGTCAGCAGGGTCTGAAAGCCCGGCAGGGTATTCAAGAACTGATGTTGCTTGTGTGTCCGGGCGTTGGGATCGTGTACCAAGGCGACATCAAAGGTCTTTTTACTAATATCAATGCCAAGTTTGGGAAGTGTCATCGTGTTGCTCCTGAGGAGTCGCGGAACGTACGGGATTGAACTTACCAGGCGCGGTCTTGTGAATGCAGGCTGGTGCCCTGGGGGCAGCGCCATGAGATACCGTCCGGGCTTGCTTCGTAAGTTCCAGCGGAGCGGCCTGCATCTACTACGCGGCCTCGTGGGCAAAGCGAATTATCAGGTTGCCGCTCCAGCTGTCCCAGGCGTCCCTGGGGGAAATCGTCAGTGATACTTTGTTGTATCATCTGCTCTACTACAACATACAAGCGAATTCATTCGCGGGGTTTCGATAAGCAGCAAATAAGTTTGCGACTACGTGATTTTACTATTCCGGCTTGGCGGCGCGGACTTTCGTGTCACTTGAGGAGGCTTGCGCGGGGCCGCCTTTGGCAGTGTAGCCTTGGCGCGTACGGACGATCAGTTTGCGATTGTCTTTGGGATCAATGACGATTTTAATCGCGCGGAAAGTGCCGTCTTTTTTGTCATTCGTGGGTGAATAGCTGACGACATATTGCGAGCGCAAATCCTTGGCCACCTGCGCCATTACCGCAGGCATTTCATTTGCCTCTTTCGGGAAAAAGGCGCGCCCGCCGGAATCCTCCGCCAAACGAATCAGCAGGTCTTTGGCTTTCTTCGTGGCAGATTTACCGAATAAACTTGTCCCCTCTTCGCCTTCATCCAGGATACCGATCAAATACACCTGCACATCGTCTTCCTGAATCGCTTTGATGACTTCTTTTTCTTTCCAGTTACTGTTTTTCTCGACGCCGTCCGTAATCACGACCAACGCTTTCTTACGCTGTTTGCCTTTTTCCTGCGCGTGATCGGCGGTGGCAATCACGGCGTCCAGCAACGCGGTGCCGCCGCCAGTGAACAATTCGTTTAAGCCGTCTTCAAGTTCGCGTTTGTCGCGCGTGAAGTCGCGCAGCAGTTCCGCCTCAGCTTTGAATTGTGCAATGAAGGCTTCGTCCGTGTCCTTCAATTGTTTGACCAGACTAAGGGCCGAATCAGAAACGATTTGCAGCTTCGTTCGCATACTCCCAGAGGTATCAATCACGATGCCAAGACTCAGCGGGGCGTCTACGCGATCAACGTCCTCAACGGTTTGTTTCACTTTGTCTTCGTAAACCGTAAAGTCTTCCTTGTTCAAATTCATGATCGGCTTGCCGGCCTGATCAATGACGGCGACATCCAGCAACACCAGGTCCGTACCGATTTTGAGCGCCTCGCCCTGCTCCGGTTGATTATCCTCTTCGGCGCCACGTCGTTGCGGCTCTTTTTTCTTTTGCGGATCGTCTTGTTTCGTGGCCTGCTTCACGGGTGGTTGAGCGGGTGATTGAGCAGGCTTTTGCGGAGATTGCGATGATTGCGCGTTCACAAACACCGAGATCAACAACACCAAGCTGAGGGCAACAACAACGAGCAATGATTTTTTTGAGCGCATATTTTGTACCTCTGGTACTTTCGGTCGAATTGGGTTCAAGGGGAACGTACTAGCCGCAGGCATTATACATCCTTTGCCAGCCCTGCCTGCAAATTATCTTGAGTCTTTCTGCTCTCTCTCCTCTATAATACTTTGCATAAATGATGGAGAAAAAAGAAAGGTTGTCTGAATGAAAAGCAGTGAAAACAAATTCGATCTTGTCATTTTAAATGGCACCGCCGTGACGATGAACAAAGAGTTTGACGTCATCAAAGATGCTGCCATAGCGATCCGGGATGAGCATATTGCGCTTGTGTGCCCCACTAAAGATTTACCCGAAGGATGGACTGCACGCCAGACGATTGATGCGACCGATGCGGTCATCATTCCCGGCCTGATCAACGCGCATACACACGTGCCGCATTCGCTGCTGCGCGGCGTGGGCGATGGGTTGCCGCTGGAACGCTGGCTTTCGGAAGCGATCTTCCCAATTGAGCGCGCCTGTGTAGATGAAGATTTTGTCAAAGTTGGCGCGCGGCTTTCGATCATTGAAATGTTGCTCGGCGGCACAACCACATTCGCCGACATGTTTTTTTATGAACACGCGATTGCACAGGAAGCCGACACGCTCGGCATTCGCGCGGTTCTCGGCGAAACGGTAATGGATTTACCCACGCCCGATGCCCCCGAAGGCGTCAAACAAGGCCTCGCTCTTGCCGAAAAATTTATTGACGAATGGAAAGGCCACGACCGCATTACACCTGCCGTTGCACCGCACGCGCCGTATACCTGCGGGCCGGAAACCATTCGGGCTTCGCGCGATCTGGCCTACAAAACCGACACGCCCGTGTTGATTCACCTGTCGGAAACGAAGCACGAAGTGGATCAAATCCTCAAGAAATATGGCGCAACGCCGATTCATTATGTGGCGCGCGAAGGATTGTTCGAGGTCAAAGTTCTGGCTGCCCACGTGGTGCATCCACAATCGGGCGAACTCGCCTTGTTGCAGGAAAAAAATGCTGGCATCGCGCATTGTCCGCGCTCGAATATGAACCTCGCTTCGGGGGCCGCACCGATTCGACGGATGCTCGATAAAAATCTGTGCCTGGGTTTAGGAACGGATGGCGCGGCATCGTGTCCGACCACCAATTTATTCGAAGAGATGGCGACAGCAGCGCGATTAGCGAAATTGCACCACGAGCGGGCCGATGTGGTTTCGGCACGTGAAATCTTTGCGATGGCGACGATTGGCGGGGCACGAGCTATCGGACAGGACGACAAACTCGGTTCATTGGAGCCAGGCAAGCTCGCGGATTTAGTCGTCGTGGACACGGGTTCATCGAATCTGGAACACGCGCCGATCTATAACATTTACGCGCATCTGGTGTATTCAACTGCCGAGGCCCGCGACACGATTGTGGGTGGCATGCTGGTC
The DNA here is from genome assembly GCA_016789725.1 of Blastocatellia bacterium. GTDB lineage: Bacteria > Acidobacteriota > Blastocatellia > RBC074 > RBC074 > JAFDVL01. The sequence goes on from JAEUQN010000052.1 coordinate 3,076, forward strand.
GTGCGTGACAAACGGGTGCTGACGATTGATTGGCAACGATTGCGCCGCCAGGTACGCGAGCAATCAGATCGCATTATGCGCGTGGCGCAATAGCCCTGGAAACAATTGCTGGGAGCACAGGTGTCTCGCCTGCGGGCTGAAAACTTTCCGCGCCGGAAGTTCGTAATGACAATTTTGGCTGGCAAGAATCTGCGCTCTCAGGAAGTATTCAATGACCGATTCGTATCAACGCATTTTCGTTTCGCACGTCACGGGCATTGGGCAAACCGTTTTGGCGTTGCCTGCGCTGCGGGCCTTGCGGGCCGCCTTTCCACAATCACAAATTACCGTCGCGTCCAGTTACACGGCACTGGAGGTCGTGCGGCTTTCCCACTGTGCAAATGAAATCTTTCCCGTCGGACGCAGTTCTGAGATTCTCTCGCCACGCGCTTCGTATCAAAGCTTGAAATCATACCGGGCGTTGCGCCGCGAACACTATGATTTGACAATTGAATTGCAGCGCAATTCGGCAGGCGGATTCGCCCGCTTTCTGGCCCAACTTGGCGCGCGGAAAAAACACCAGAAGCTGCTCACGCAAATTCGGGAAGCCATTTTGCGGCGCTCGTTCTCCGACAAACATACTGCCCAATTGTATTTGGAAATCATCGGCGAACTCGGCGCGTTTCCGATTGATCGAGAACCAAAGCTTTACACCGAACGCGAAGCCGACACACGCATTGAGACGCGATTGGAAAAAAGTGGATTTTCGTCAGGCGGGTTGTTGGTTGGCTTGCATCCGGGAACAAATCACAACAAACCGAACTGGCCGCTGGATCGTTTTCTGGTGGTCGCAGAAAAACTGATTCACCTGCTGAACGCGCGGGTGCTGGTTTTCGCCGGACCACACGAGCGAGGGTTAGCGCGGTCGGTCGTCAAACGACTGCCTGCCAAACACGCGCTGGCATTTGAATCCACGCCTCTTGCAGAGGTCACTTCGGCATTGGCGCGGTTGAGCGTTTTCGTCTCGAATCACGGCGGGTTGACGCATCTCGCGGCGGCGGTGGGAACTCCGGTCGTTGCGGTTTCAACACTTTCGCCGTCCCACGCCAATGACCTGCTCAGCCCAAATCATTTGCACGTGCGCAAAGCACAGATAGAGACCATCACAACCGATGAGGTTTACGAAGCCGCTTCCCAATTGATTCAATCTAACCGCGCTGAATTTTTGTGGGCTAGGTAAGGGCCGCCCGGTGGACTCTCTGAACATTCAGCAGTACACTGCCGCCTAGTTATCGCCCCTCACAGAAATGGGAGACACATGAAGATTTTAATGGCTGGCGATTGCGTCGGGCGCGCGGGTCGCCAAATCGCAGCCGCAACACTGGCAAACCTGCGCCGTGAACACGAATTGGATTTGATCGTTCTCAATGTCGAGAACGCGGCGGCGGGCTTTTCGATCACGCTCAACACCGCCCAGGAATTATTTGCCGCAGGCGTAGACGTCATGACGTCGGGCAACCACATCTTCGACAAAAAAGAGGCATTAGAGTTGATCAAACAGGAACCGCGCCTGCTCCGTCCGGTGAACTACGTGCCGACTTTGCCGGGCAATAGCATTTGGACCGGCGAAGTCAAAAGCATTCCGGTTGCGGTGATTAACGTGCAAGGGCGAGTCTTTATGCCGCCGTGCGATGATCCCTTTCGCGCGATGGATGCAGCCTTGGCAACGCTTGATCCTAAATACAAAATCATCCTCGTGGACATGCATGCTGAAACAACGGCGGAAAAAATCGCGATGGGACGATACCTGGATGGACGTGTTTCGGTGCTGGTCGGCACACACACCCACGTTCCAACCGCAGATGAACAAATCCTGCCCGGTGGCACAGCCTACATCACAGATTTAGGAATGACCGGCCCGCACGATGGCGTGATCGGAATGAAAACCGCGACGGTTTTGGATCGCTTCCTGACGGGATTGAATTCTCGCTTTGAAGTGAGCGAAGGCGATTTGGAGCTGAATGGGTTGTTGATTGAGGTGAACGACGAAACAGGAAAAGCTGTCAGCGTGAAACGATTGCGCGCGCGGCAAAGCGTGTGAATCCGTTTATTTTACGCCCTTTATATCCTCTGGGCGTACATCCTCAAATATCTTGAGAACAATTGATGATGATTTAGCTTTGGCCTTCAATTGCGCTTGCTGATCGCTGGTACTGTCCTCGCAAAATCCAACTCCAACAGCATCGTAATCCTGTACTTTTAGCGCACCTAATGACTCACATACGCCGTCAACGTGAGAATATCCGCTTTCCGTCTTTGGCTGATAGAATACTTCCGAGATGAATTGTTGATGTTGTTCAAGGCTTGTGCGTTCTTTGAAAATGATTATCAGACTTTTCGGCGAACGTTCGCCAAATTTATACATTCGATCTTCTTTTTCATAATGAACTTTTCCAAAAAAACTCAAGGTTTTCAGGCTTATCAAAAACCCAAGAGGGAGTAAAACTATGGATAGAAATAAAGCTGGTGCAAACCAACGTAGGTTTTTAGGAACCAGAAGAATGAACCCAATCAAATAGAGAAGTGCTATCAAATAAAAGCCAATAACAAGATTCCCAAGAAACCAATAAGACGCTGCATAACCCGATGCAACTTTAGCTTGTTCATTTGCGCCTAGATACCCGATGAAAAAATAAAGCGATGCAGTAATGAGGTAGGCATTTCGCCTTCGATTCAAAGTAGGATTTGACACTGAACTTGTCATACGCGCCGCACCAAATCTTACGGCCTAATTCTCGCTCTCTTCAGCCTTGATCGTGAGTTCCTGCTCTTTCTTTTCCCGCACAATTTTCGCGCTCATTTTGCCCTTGGCTTTAGTGAACAGCTCATTGAAAGCACGGTTCAAATCCGAACTGCTGCCCACCTGTTCGCCATTCAATGAAAGCAAACAATCGCCGACCTTGAGGCCCGCACGATCCGCTAAGGTGCGCGGCTCGACCTCCGTCACCAACGCGCCGGTCCCTTTCACGCCAAAAAACTCCGCCAATTGTGGCGACAACGGGGTCGTCTTAATCCCTAAACGCCAGGTACGGGTCCGATGAAAAGGTTCAGGATTGGATTTTGTGTCGCTGGATTCACCTTGCCGCTCGCCAACAATCACGGTCACATCGCGTTCGACGCCATTGCGGACGATTTTCAACAGCACAGGGCTTTCCGGCAACGCTTCCGTCAGCAACATGTAGACCGTCCCAGCGTTCTGAATCACCTGTTCATCAAAGCGCAAAATCACATCGTTTTCGCGCAAACCAGCTTTCGCTGCCGGGCTATTTTCCAGGACCTTGCCCACCAATGCGCCACGCGATTCCGATAGGTGCAAATCTCGCGCCCGCGCCTCATTCACATCGGCAAGATAGACGCCCAATGAAGCTCCCGGTGTGGGTTGTGCCAAGACCAATGACGAACTAAAAAGGATCAAAAGAATAAGTGACAAGAGACATTTCATAACTGCGCGACCTTTGATAATCACTGATGGATAACAAGACACTGTAGCAAAGCCACGCAGGCTTTCACGTCGGAGAGCCGGGGAAGTTCCAAAGATCAGCCGTCTAATCCTTCGTTTTTGGGGTAGAGCGAATCAATCAGGTCACGATATTTATCTTCGACAAACTTGCGGCGGATTTTGAGTGAAGGCGTCAATTCACCACCATCAATGGTGAACTCCTCGGTCAGCAAAGCAAGTCTTTTGACCTTTTCATGCGGAGCTAATTCTTTGGTGACCTCATCCACTTTTTTCTTGAAGAACTCGATGATGCGCGGATGTTTGGCGAGGGAAATTTTGTCTTTGGTGTCGAGTGACAAAGAACTGGCGTAAGTCTTTAGAGCATCGAAATTCGGCACAATTAAGGCCGACGGATATTTGCGTTGATTCCCAATGATGATGACCTGTTCGACAAGCGGGATGCCGCCAATCAGGTTTTCAATTTGCTGCGGTGCGATGTATTTGCCGAGATTCGTTTTGATGAGGTCTTTTTTGCGATCCGTGATTTTCAGGAATCCTTCAGCATCCATTTCGCCAATATCGCCCGTATGCAACCAAATGCCGTCGGGGTATTCCTTAATCATTTCTGCCGTTGCCTCAGGCAATTTGTAATAGCCTTTCATGACCAGATCGCCCTGCACCAGCAGTTCACCATCTTCAGCAATCTTGACCTTGACGCCTTCAATCGGCTCACCAATCGTGCCGAAGCGGTTATTGCCGGGTTTATTACACGCCACGACCGGTGAGGTTTCGGTTAAGCCATAGCCTTGTAAAATCGGAATGCCTGCCGCCGAAAAAACCAGGCCGAGTTCTTTTGGCAAGGCCGCACCACCAGAGACGAAGAATCGTATTTTGCCGCCGACCGCTTCGCGCCATTTGCTGAAAACCAGACCATCCAAAACTTTGTGCTGCATCGCTAGTGTAAAGGGAACACTTCGGCGTTGATCTTTCAGCGAGGCAACTTCACGACCGACCTTGATGGCGCGGTGAAAGAGCTTTTGCTTCATCGGAGATTGTTCGGCGGCGCGTTTATTGATCGTGGCGTAAATCTTCTCGAACAAGCGCGGCACAGCGGTCACAATCGTCGGATGGATTTCTTTCATGTCTTCGGCGACAGTTTCAATGCCGCGCGCAAAACAAATCTGCACATCGCAGTGCATCAACAAATACAACACGGTACGCTCAAACACGTGTGAGAGCGGCAAGAAGCTCAGGAACACATCATTGATGTCCGGCCCTAAATGCTTGCCGGAACCAACTGCGTCAAAAACCAGATTACGATGCGTGAGCATCACACCTTTTGGCTCGCCCGTTGTCCCGGACGTATAGATGATCGTCGCCAGATCATCTGGCTGCGCTTGCCGAACAAGTAATTGAAATAGATCAGAGTTGCCGGTAGCAAGATTCGCACCTTTCATCGCAAACGAATCCAGCGTTTCGCAATCTTCGCCCTTGCCATCAAACAAAATCACCTGTGGCGCATCGCCTTTGAGAGAATCCAATGCCGATTGAACGCGGCGCAGTAACTTTTGATTCGAGACGAACAACAACTTGGCGCCACAATTTTTCAGAATGTAAGCCACCTGATCCACCGCCTGCGTGGGATAAATGGGGACCGTCACGCCACCGCTCGCCAGAATTCCGTAATCGGTGATGCTCCATTCAGGACAGCTTTCGGCCAAAATTGAGACGCGGTCGCCCGGCTGTACCCCACAAGACTGCAACGCCAAAGCAACATTGCGAATGCGTTCGATGAGTTGTGCGCCGGTGATGTCCTGCCAGACTTTGTCACGCTTAAAGCGCATGACAACCTTGTTGGTCCGGCGCGCGGTAGACTGCATGATGAGTTCGTTCAGCGTTCGAGGTGACCCGTTCTGCATAGCGAATGAATTCTGTTATGGATCGTTTGAATGTGAACGAACTATCAACTGATTTCGTGGATTTGTCAATTTAATGGGCAATGACCAGAGTGCGTCTGAGAAAAAGGATACAATGATCGTCACCACCAGCAATCATCATCCGGCACTTGAACGAAGATGGCGTATCGCATCGTTCCATTTTGAGAGTGTTTCAGCAGATGAATTTGGCAGATCGGCGGGAGGTTCAGAAAAGGTCTGTTTGAATGCCTGCAAATCTTCGATTTCATTTCGGCAGGCGCGGCAAGATTCAAAATGATGAGCGACAAACTCCTGTTCCAGTGGCTCAAGCTGTTGCTCGACATAGCGGATAATTTGGGCCAAGTGGAGATGGGTGGCCTCTTCATTAACGATCTCATTAACAGCCGCAGACCGCTTCATACTGGCGTGCAGGATGTTGGATAAATTCTCACTACAATCTGCGCAACCAGCTAAATGATCGTCAACAACGAGTAACTCAAGCGGATTGAGTGACCGATTGATGTATTCGGAGAATTGACGATCAGTTAAATGCATTCGGTGTTCCTTCCCAATCTTGACGACAGTAACACGACCTGTCGCCCAGTAAAATGGGATTGCCTTAAACTTTTTATGGCTGAGGAACACTTGCATTGCGTTCTACTGCAAGCCCCCTTGTTAAGTAAAGATGGAGAAACGGGACCAATGTTAGTAGGTCCACCATAATATTTTCACCAGTCCCGCATCCGGCGCAGCAATCGTTCACGCGCCGCCACGCGCAGGTTAATCACCTGTCGTCGGGTCACATTGATATACGCGGCGACGCGCATATCATCGAACGGGAGTTGACTCCAGATTTCGGCCAATGCTTCAGCAGGCATGTCGAGGGCCGCCGCAATTTGCCGCACACTCGCAATTTGCAAAGCCGGAAGCAACATCAAGGCACTCGGTGCGGAGCCATTTCGCAGATTCAACAATAATGCCTGTCGCTGGCGGACGGGCAATTCTTTAATTTCCATCCATAGTTTTTGCAGATACATCCGTTGCCCAACCTGCGTTTCCAGATTGGTACTGAGGCCAAAGCTTTCGATGGTGTCATCAATTGGCGTAGTGTCATCCTGGACATTCCACCAATGCGAAAAAATAGTGACCAGATCATCAAGTGTAATGAATGAATCCGCCCAGGTTAAAAGCGCGGCCATCTGCTCGACCGCACTTACCCGCCGCAAGGTAGCATCGGGAATGCCGCGCAACCGTGCAGGAAGCGAATCATTCAAGACCCGCTGAACACGCTCAGAACCAAACCAGCGCCGGGCAGAAAACTCATCGCCCCAACCCGCCAATCCGGCAAACCATTCCTCATTTTCATTTCGCCACAATCCAAATTGGGGCTGACTGGTCAAGAGGTATTGCAACCGATTCATCAACCGCCATCGTTGCGGGTATCGCTGGCGTAGGTACGCCGCACATCCGCGATAGCTGGTGACGACGACGTAAGCACGAAAATCAGCAATGGGAATCGCGGTGGGATTGGCGCGCAAAGTGCGAAGGCGATGCAGTAATTGAAGCACGATTTCGCCCCGAATATCGGCACCATCATCTAACCGCCAAAGGGGCGAGAAACCAAGCTTGCGCGAAACAATCTGGTTGATGAGCGGCACTGCCTGCTCAGTCATTAATTTTTCAACCTGCCGTCCCGCCTCCTCTTCCGCCACCGCCTGCAAGTATGGCACAAGCAAGGAATCCATTTCCGTTGGTTTCATAGACATCTCGCCCCCTCTTTTTTCTGAAATCAACGCTTCCTAAAGCATCTCTGCACAAATCACCCAACAAGTGGACAAGCAATTAAGCGGGCCTTGAGGAAGGTCCTATTTGCCACTTATTAAGGAATAAACACAGACGCTTTTAGGTTGATTCGCTAGAGAAAGGCAGAGTTTAGGCTCCAACGATCCAATCGAACGTACGTTATCCTTTGACCAAGTTTTTGACCACAAACCAAATATTGGCAGGCCGCTCGGCTAAGCGGCGCATGAAGTAAGGGTACCAGGCTTCGCCGTAAGGGACATAGACTCTGACGCGATACCCTTCTTCCACCAATTTCACCTGTAAATCGCGGCGCACGCCAAACAACATTTGAAATTCAAACGTGTCCTGCGCCAGTTTTTCCTGCTGAACAAAAGCTTTTGTCGCAGCAATCATGGCATCGTCGTGCGTGGCAATGCCGTGATACACACCGCTAACCAACAATCGCTGCATTAACTTGACGAAATTGGCATCAACATCGGACTTGGCAGGAAAGGCGACCTCTTCGCCTTCGTCGTAAGCCCCCTTGCAAAGCCGAATGCGGCTGCCAATCGCAAGTAAATCTTCCACGTCCTGAACGCTGCGATACAGATACGATTGGATCACAATGCCAACATTTTCAAATTCAGCGCGCAGGGTGCGGAAGATGCGCAGCGTCATCTCTATTCTGGATGAGTCCTCCATGTCAATGCGCACAAAGTTTCCGTGTTGGGCCGCCGCTTCAACCAGGCTGCGAGTGTTGCGCAAACACAACTGCTCGCTGATATCCAATCCCAGTTGGGTCAGCTTGACGGAAACATTGGTCTGAACCTGTGCCGCAGCTATCTGCTGCAAAGCCTTCTGATATTCAGCAATCTCGTGATATGTCGCAGCTTCTGAGGTAATACTTTCGCCGAGGTGATCCAGTGTTGCGGTAATACCTGACCGATTCAGTTCCTTGACCGCCGCCAAAGCCGTTTCAAGTTGCTCTCCGGCAATAAACCGTTGCACCAACTGACTGAAGCCGGGTAAACCAGTGATCACGTCTTTCAGGCGATGCTGGCGAGAAAGATAAAGTAGCGCCGTCCTGAAAATCATATTAATGTAATGTCATTACTCCTTAGGGTACACCAGCCTGAGGCTGGCCTCTTAAAGTCATTTCGAGCATAAAACAGTCCTGTAACGAAAGCAACGCGCGACTTCAAGCTTTAACAATTTCATTGCCTTGCTTTCCCTGCCTATGCTAAATTCCGTCCGCTTTCAGCCCCTTGAACCAACACTTTTTCCGTGAAGGTTCTCACTTCTCCCCAACAACCCGCCACCGATCATGACCGCCCCACGCACGGACGAAAGACAGTAAGAACATGCGTCAAGTCAAAGCCTACGTCGAATTACAAAATTACAACGAGATCACCAGTTTTGCCGAAGCGGAACGGGTGGTTTCCTCTTATATTGTGACCAATGCGATTGGCTCTTTAGCAGCACGCTTACTGACTGATTTAGCCGCCCCTCGCGGAGCCAACTCCGGCACCCAGCTTCCCGCCTTACAAATTATTGTGGGACAACGCGGCGTGGGGAAAAGTCACTTTCTAGCCTTTCTGCGTGCGCTCATCAGCGTCAAAGGTTTGCGCGGTATGATTGCCGATTCCAATCTCCTGAATGCCATTGCGCTCTTTGGCGAGAAGATGGTCACGCCGATTGAAATCAATTTTGCAGGCTTTGAGCATGAGCCGTTTGAGGCGCGCTTACGGCAGGCCTTATGCCAGACACTAAAACACGCGGCCTACTTCGACGACGAAAAATGGGCGACGGCGGTCAAAGGTGAGCAGGTTTTTGAGCAGGCGCTGGGTTCCTCGCCACTGGGTTCACAACTAATTTTATTCATTGATAATTTGCCGCATCGTTGGCGGGTTGCGCCCGAAACAGTCGAAGCAGATTTGGATTGGTTAGCGTTGATTGCGCGTCAGGCAAATGCGCTTCCGTTACGTGCTGTGATTGTCCGCGACGAAGAAGCCGGGCAGATAGAAAGCAGTGATTCTGCGGTCTACAACCTGCCAACCGATATCCTGCAAGAAATTATTGCGCGGCGCGTTTTGCGAAAGACACCTGCCCAATTGCAGGAATTGGAAGACCTTTACGGCAAGCTGTGTCAATTGCTGCCGGGTTATGCGTGGTCAAAGGAAGAGGTCGTCAAATGTTACCCGCTACACCCTCTCATTTATGAAAGCGCCCCGGCCTTTCGCGCGGCAGCACAAAGCTTCTCCCTTCCAAACTTTGCCGCGACCTCGGTCGCGCGCGTGTTGAGCCGCCCGGCCACTTCGCTGATAACGCCGGAGGAAGTGTTTGATCGCTATGAGTATGAATTTCGTAAGAACAATTTACTGACTCCAACGCTGAAGCTCTACGATCAAATCGTCACACAAGCCATTACCAAATTACCCGTTTCGGATCGGCTCTGGGCCAAGCTGGCGCTCAAATCGTTGTTCACTTTTTCCCTGATCGGCCAACCGGCAAGCGCCCATCAAATCGCACAGGCCCAAATGCTCACCGAAGAGGGCAATCCAAGCGCCGCGTACGAACGCGTTGCCAGAATCCTGGAGCATTTCGCCACGACTTGCCCGGAAGCTTTGTTCATCAAAGGCGGTGGAGCCGATTGCAGCTATATTTTTGCTTCCGTTAGTCAGGTAGTAGGAGCAACGATTGAACGACAACTGACGGATGCTGCACGCGAAATTTCCTCAGAAGACCCGCGTCTGACCGAGTTGTTGTTAACAACAGGAATCGCATTATTCGACGATTTGCGGCCCATTGCCGAACAGGTTTCCTCGGATTCGCCGCTGCCGCAATACCTGCCGCAAACCTTCACCTGGCGCGGCAGCCAGCGTTCGATTGAAGTGTGCCTGGGTGGACAAGGTTTGACCGAATCGCAATGGCGATTGTTTGTTGCACCCATCAGCGAAGGCGAATCGAATTCAGGAGAAAGCAACATTCAACTCGATGAACACACGGTCATCTGGCGGCCTGCCACCATTAACAGCGCGTCTTTTTTAAGCCCTCTCAAGAAGCTGCTGGCGTGGCAGGAAATTGCGCAGGCCCGTCTCGCCGAAGGAGTCCCGCTCTCCGAAGATTACCGGGCCACACAAGAAAAGTTACTGGAACAGGTACGCGAATTATTTATCGAATTGTATTTGAACAATGGCGTGCTGGTGGATTCCAAACAAACGTTTTCGACCGCGCCCATTGCGGCGGAGCGCACATTCACGAAATTTCTATGCTATGCGTTTGATTCGCTGCTCAAACAACATTTTCCACAACACCCGCAATTTGCGGAAACGTTGACGTCCGAGCAGGTAAAGCTGCTGGTAGAAGAATTTTTTCTCGGCACAGAAGAGCAACAGATTGCCCCCGCAATTCAGCAATTGGTGGCGCAATACGCCGCTCCGCTGGGCATCGCCAGTCGCCTTCTGGCTCCCGATTACATGGACGCGCCGTATCAGCCCGACATCTTCAGCGAAGCCGTGCAACCGTATCCGTTTATGCAGACCGTGTTGAGTTTTATGGATCAACACACAGAGCAATCAGGATTGGCGAATGTGCCGTTGATTTTGCTGGAACGGCTCCTGAGTGATGCGCCTTTCGGTTTGCAATATAGCGCGCAGCATTTGTTATTTGGGGCATTGATTGCCACGAACCTGATTGAGTTGCTGGACGAAGCGAATAATCGTGAATTGACGAGAGACACGCTGGCTTCAGGTTTGACTTTGAGTTCGTTCACCTCGGTCCGTCGCGTGGCCGCTGTGAATTATCCACCGAACGTGCTGGCAGAATGGGCACGTCTTCTGACCGGTCAGGTAGATTTGCCCTCACCAATTACGTTAGAAGGAGAACGACGGGTGCGCGAGGCCATCAGCCGATGGGTCGAAAGCTGGCGCGCAGAAAACCTGACCACCCGGTTCGATCAACTGCCGATGGATTTGCTGACCCTGAGCGCCTGGCGCACGCTCGATACCAGCAAGACCCGATTTTCTCGCGTCTCCGCATTGGCTGAAGCAATCAGCGATGGCACAGTAGAAATCAAAACGGCACTCTCGCGCATCGCCGATATTTTCGGATTGGATCGTGCCTCGTTAGCACGAGTTCAGGAGGAAATGCGCGCCCTCTCGCGCTTCTTGGATTGGATGCCAACCTTCACCGATTTGCGCAGCTATCTGCTGGCAGCGGAGCCGACCTCCAACAGCGCCATCGAAGAATTGCGCGCTGAGTTGTCCACACAAATTCAGGATTCGCAGACGCTGCTTGACACGGAAATGCGCCGTAATCTGGAAAATAAGTTTTCCGAGTTTTGCAAACGCTACAGCGAATTTTATGCCGCCGCGCACGAAGCTGAGGTTGGCCCCACGGCGAATCGTCAATTGATTACCAGTTTTTGTACCAGCCCGGAATGGATCAAATTTCGCCTGCTGATGGAATTGCGACTGGAAACCAGCGCTTTTGAACGCGATGCCCAGGCGTTGCTCAAATTGGCCCAGGAAACGCGCTGCGATCTGCCTGTACGTGAATTGTTGCTGCATCAACCACATTGCTGTTGTTCTTTCCGATTGCATCGGCAAGTTCATCTCAGCAATTTGCTCGAAGCCTTAAAATCTATTGTCAGTGCCGCTTCGACTTTTTACAGTCTAGCCATTTGGAGGCATCGCAGCGAACTGCGCGCTAAAGCTAACGAACTCACGGATACATCCTTTCAGGCAGAGTTGGAAGATTTCCTCACCGCTTGTGGCAGCGGCGATCTTTCCACCCTGAATGCTGACCTCGTTAGTTTTCTAAATGACGCGTTGGCGCAGGAATCCCACTCTGTCAGCGCGGGATTGATATAAAAAGCGCCGCCTTAACAAAACGATGAAGTGGGACGCAAAAAAGCATCTTTCCGCGCCTCTCTTCACCGCTACTTCTCGCCCTTTCATCTTGTCGGCACCTTGCCTGCCGCTCCCACCTGGTTTATCCTCTCAAACTTTGAATCCAAATGAAGCTATTACCGCCGCAGTTCATGTAGCTGCAAGAAAAAAAGCATGCAAACTCTTTCCAAAGTTTCGATTCTGATGCCGGTTTACAACGAAGTCGGCACCATCCATGAAATCATCGCCCGCGTCAACGCTGTAGAAATCCCCGGCGTCACCAAGGAACTCATCATCGTGGATGACGGTTCCAAAGATGGGACGCGCGACCTGTTACAGAAAATGCCTGTCACCGACACGCAAAAGATTTATTTTCACGCTCATAATATGGGCAAAGGCGCGGCCCTGCGCACCGGATTACACTACACAACGGGCGACATCATTCTGATTCAGGACGCCGACTTGGAATACGACCCAGCGGAATATCCCGAATTGCTCAAGCCGATTTTGAGCGGACACGCCGATGTCGTCTATGGTTCGCGGATGACAGGCGCGAAGGTGCGCCGCGATTTCAACTTTCTGCATTTTGTCGGCAACAAGTTTCTGACGCTGCTCACGAACATTTTGTACAACACGATCCTGACCGACATGGAAACGTGCTACAAAGTTTTTCGCGCCGATGTCATCAAGAGTTTTCAAATCAAATCGAACCGCTTCAACTTCGAGCCGGAGATCACGGCGAAAGTCCTGAAGCGCAGATATAAGCTGTATGAATTGCCAATTTCGTACTATGGCCGCGACTTCAGCGAAGGTAAAAAGATCACGTGGCGCGATGGCTTCAGCGCCGTGTGGACCTTGATTAAGTATCGCTTCGTGGATTAGCGGCGCTCGCCACCGGTTATGCTTTCTCTCCATCCGCGTTCGCGCATTATTGTTGCCAGCCTCCTCGCACTCATCCCACTGCTTTATTTTTACCCTGCCGTTTTGGGGCAGGTTTTGCTTGCACCGGGTGATGCCTGGACGCAAAGCCTCGGATTGCGGGTGCTGATCGGGCAAATGCTGGCGCAGGGTGAACTGCCATTGTGGAATCCTTATATTTTCGCGGGGATGCCACTGCTCGCCAGCATTCACGTGGGGGCATTGTATCCGCCTTCCTGGCTGTTTGTTTTTTTGCCGCCCGGCGTAGCGATGAACGCGATGGTGATTACGACCTGTCACCTGGCACTCATCGGCACCTATCTGTATGCGCGACGCATCGGAGCCAATCGCACGGGGGCGCTGATCGCAGGCATCGCGTTTACCTTCGGCGGCTACATGACGGCGCACCTCGGTCACACCAGCCGCACGGCTGCCGCAGCGTGGCTCCCCTGGGTCCTGCTGGCTATCGAAGCGTTATGGCAAAATCCCACCTGGAAATGGACAATCCTGGGCGCGACATTTGTCGCTTTGCAGCTTCTGGCGGGCGAGCCGCAAATGACACTGTATACAGTGTTGACGGGGGGATTGTACGCGGGGTTCTGTTTGTTGTTTCGTCCAACCTCCGGCGCGCGTGTCCGTTTTGTGCTGGCGGGTTTGGCCTTATCCGTTTTGGGCGTGCTGCTTTCGGCTATTCAGCTCTGGCCCGAACGCGAGCTGTTGCGACAGGGTGAACGCGCACAAATCACGTACGAGTATTTCTCTGCATTTTCGCTCCCGCCTCGTCAGATTCTCACGCTTGTGTTTCCGTATTTTTTCGGTGGCGGAGACAAAGCACCATACTCCATTCCATACTGGGGACAATCGAGCATCGGAGAAACCTGCATTTACGTGGGTTTGCTGAGCCTGTTCCTGACGGTCATTGCAATCAGCGCGAAATGGCGCGAACGAATGATTTGGTTTTGGAGCGGGCTGGCACTCATCGCGTTACTGCTCTCGTTTGGTTCGTATCTTCCGTTTGAACTCTATCGCGTCTTTCACAATTTGCCTGTGTACAACCTCTTTCGCGTCCCGGCGCGCAACGGCGTCGAATTTACGTTTGCGATTGCGGTGTTGGCGGGATTGGGATTAACCAGTCTGAGCGAGTTAACCGGAGTGGTTCTCAAGCGCGTTCTGGTGCGCAGCACAGCCATTATAGCGGCGGTGGTAGTGGTGACGGCCCTGCTCTACCGATTCGCAAGCAAATGGCTCGTCGCCGAGTTGCCGCTCCCACTCAATGCCTCGTCGCTGACGAATTGGGAAGTGTTGTTTCCGCTTGGCATTTTCGCGCTCAGCGCAGCCAGTTGCTGGATTTACGCGCGGCAAAAAAGCTGGCTTGCGGGCGGATTGATGCTGGCGCTACTCTTGATGGATTTGGCCCTCTTCGGACATTTCTTTTATTGGAAAAGTGTTCCCTACCAATTGATTGCACAGCTTGCCGATCCGCCCACGGTTTCGTTCATCAAATCCCGCGAAGCTGATCTCAATGCCTTTCGTATTTACAGCCTGCCGCTCTACGGATTTGATGGCGATTACCGGATGGTCAACATGACGAACATGTCTGCCGCGCGCGGTTTGCAAAGCGTCAACGGCTACGACGCCTTGCGATTGAATCGCTTGGCCGAGGTGGCAGGCGAGATGGATGCTGGCGGCTTTGCCACAGACACGAAGGTTTTTACTCCAACGCATCGCGGTCTGGATGTATTGAACGTCAAATATCTGCTCTACGAACAACCCGGCAATCTGAAACAATCGCCAAGCGCGCCCGTTTACGATGGCGTCCCGTTCAATTATTACCCGTTCGCTGTCACCTTAAAGCCGGGCGAAAAATGGCAAACGAATTTCTCTCCGCTCCTGGCTGACGAATTGGCGCTGGTTTCGACGATGAGCAATGCGCTGCATTTGCCTGACGACACGCCGATAGCGAAGCTGACGCTGTATGCCCAGGAAAAGATAGCCGGAGAATATGAAATCCGCATTGGACGCGACACAGCAGAATGGGCGATTGAAAACCCAGCCACACGCGACAACGCCAGGCATCGCCCAGCCCGCATTGTCGAAAGCTGGCCGATGAACCAACCGACGGGCGCATTTGCCGGGCATCGCTACCTCGCGCGCGCTTCGTTTCAACGCGCCGAGATTACGCGGATTGAGATTCAGTCTCTCACGAAAGAAGGTGATTTTTCTCTGAGCCGCGCGACATTGCGCCATCAGGCAACAGGCGATGCCTTTCCGCTTCCGCCCGTCAATCTGTCCGCCGAGCGATGGCAAAAGCTCGCGCGTTATGGACAGGTTGAGGTGTACGAAAATACGCAGCGATTGCCGCGCGCCTGGTTCGTGAACAGTTTGAGTGTAAAACCCAGTGCCGAAGTGCTGAACACAATCAAGACTGGCCAGCTCGCCGATCACACCGCCTTCGACCCGGTCCGCAATGCGTTGATGGAAATCGAAGATTTTGGCGGACACACTCCCCAGGCCCCGCCCGTCAGCAACGATCCTGCCCAACAAGCCGTCGTCACCGAATATCGTTCGCACTCCATCAAGATCACAACGAAAAACGCGGCGGCGGGATTTTTAGTCCTGAGCGAAATTTATTCGCGTGATTGGGAAGCGCGCATAGATGGGCAAAAAACGCCCATCTATCGCGCGAATTACCTGTTGCGCGGACTTGCCGTCCCAGCAGGCGAACATCAGATTGAGTTTTATTTCCGTGGCCCATCATTTCGCAATGGCGCAATGTATTCGGCTTTAGGCATTTTACTGATCGCACTTGGAACGCTTTGTCGCTTCCTGCTCAAATGGCAGCGAACAAATCGCGCGCGCTGAAAGGCATTGTCTGAGTTGTGGGTACGCCCGCGCCCGCGCGGGCAATGTTGGCGAGCGGATTGCCCGCGAGGGCGCGGGGTACACCCGCGCCCGAACCTGGAGCCGCCAATCCTTCAATCCCCTTGTCTTGCAACCTTCGCCACCTTGCCTGCCGCCCCTGCCTGGTTTATGCTTTCGGCCTTTAAATCGCACCGAAGTTCAGCTTGTCATTATGGGTCAGTTTGTTGACGAACCTGCATGGCCGAAATCTCTCGCAACCGCATCGCAATCGCAGCCACGATTTTCCTGTTGCCATTGCTGTATTTTCTGCCAGCCAGCGTGATTCTGTCGCCGGGGGACGGCTGGACGCAAAACCTCGGCGTGCGATATTTGATTGGCGAATCCATCCGCCAAGGAATCATCCCGCTTTGGAATCCGTATATTTTCGCTGGCATGCCGTTACTGGCGACAGTCTATCCGGGCGCGCTGTATCCACCCAATTGGTTGTTTGCGCTGTTGCCACCCGTTTGGGCCATCAATCTGGTGGTCATCACTACGTTTCAGCTTTGTTTGCTCGGCACATATCTTTTCGCCCGCAGCATTAAGCTGTCCCACCTCGGCGCATTGGTCGCCGCCATCACTTTTTCGTTTGGCGGTTTTATGATCGCGCACATCGGCCATACTTCGCGTATTGCCGCCGCGTTGTGGTTGCCGTTCGTCCTGCTCGCCATTGAAAAACTGCATCAACAAAACCAATGGCGATGGGTCTGTTTAGGAGCGATTTTTATCTTCCTGCAATTCGTCGCGGGCGAGCCGCAAATGCTGTTTTTCACGGCGCTGGTCAGCGGTTTTTATGTGCTGTTTTCGCTCGTCTTCAGAGCACAAAAGGTGGCGCGCTGGAAATTCGTTTTGAATGGCGCGGTGATGGCATTGTGCGGAGTTTTGTTTTCATTTGTGCTGTTGTTGCCTGCGCGTGAGTTGCAAGCCCAGGGCGCGCGCGCGAACCTGGCGTATGAACATTTCAGCGCGTTTTCATTGCCGCCCCAACAAACCCTGGCGTTTCTCCTGCCTTACTTTTTCGGTGGCGCAGCACAACCGCCGTATTTGCAATCCCCGGCGGGCAGTTCGTTTTGGGGAGAATGGACAATTAACGTTTCGGCGGGCTATGTGGGTCTGATCGGGTTGATGCTTTGCGTGATCGCCATCATCAATGCGCGCAAGTCATCGTTGACCTGGCTCTGGCTCTTCATCGCGGTCGTATCGCTGACGCTGGCGTTTGGCGGATATTTGCCTTTTGGCATCAATCAATACCTCCATCAAATTCCCGGCTATAACGTGTTTCGCGGCTCGTATCGGCATCTGCTGGAATACACGTTTGCGCTGGCGATGCTGGCGGGAACAGGGATCACGCATCTCTCTGAATTCCGCGAGCAAAAAAGATGGCGCGAGGTCACGCTCGGAATCTTCGTGGTCGGTGTTGCATTACTTTTTGCACTGGCGATGTATTGCCTCTTCGCTGACCGCCTGGTTACGCGAATTCCCCGCCTTCAAGAATTTGGAAGCCTGCGCAATGCAGAAGCGTGGATTCCGATTCTGCTTTTCTGTTTGGGAGCCGCCGCGTTGTTCGTCTATGCCAAGTGGCAGAAGCCAATGACAGCCGTGATGGTCGCGGTGGTAGTGATGCTTGATCTGGCCTCGTTTGGCTGGTTTTACGAATGGCGAAATCCTGATCTCAAGGAAATGTCGCGGCGCGTCCCCGACGCACCAACCGTCAAATTCATCAAAGCCAAAGAACCCGATTTGCATTCCTTTCGCATTGTTGGTCACGGCACGGCTCCCTTCAAAGAAAATTACGAACTGCTCAATTTCCCAAACAATTCCATCATGCGCGGGTTGCAAAGCGTGAATGGCTACGACGTGTTGCGCTTAAGTCGCGTAGCCGCGATGGCCGGGGATTTGGACGAAGAAGGCAAGGTAATTGATACGACGGCGTTTTCAGCGGAGCATCAGGGATTCAATTTGCTCAACGTCAAATACCTGCTGCGCGAACGGCCTCATCAAACAGAATTCGCCGAAACGATTGCGTTGCAGGGAATCAAATTCAGCTCACTTCCGCTCAATCTCAAAAACTCGCCCGGCAGCCATTTCGAGCTGAACGTAGCGAAATCACAGGCCACTGAAATTGCGGTCATTTCTTCAATGGCAAACTCCATCCCGCTGAAAGATGGAACGCCAATTCTCAAGCTTAAACTTTATGCTGCCGGAAAAATGATTGAGCGCGAATTGCTCGCCGGGCGTGACACGTCCGAATGGGCTTATGACCGCGATGATGTCAAAGCCAGTATTCAACACGCGCGCGCGCCCGTGATTGAAAGCTGGGATGTTTCCGGCTTTCAGGGGCATCGGTATTTAGCGCGGCTGGGCTTTGATCGTACCGAAATTGAGAAGGTCGAAATTGATTACGTTGCGCCATCGGCAGAATGTTTTGTGATGCGCGTTTCGCTGTTTGATGCAACGACGCAAACATCCTCCCCGATCTATGGCGTAGCCTTGCCAAGCGACCGCTGGCGCAGAATCTATGACGATGGCCCGGTCGAGATTTACGAAAACCAAAAGGCGTTGCCACGTGCCTGGTTTGTCCGCGAAGTGCTGGTCAAACCTGAAGCCGAAGTGCGAAGTGCCATCAAAACGGGCCAATTTGCCGATGGTGCGCCATTCAATCCCCGGCAAAGCGCGCTGCTGGAATTGGAAGATTTCGGCGGGCAATCATTTCAACTTCCGCAAATTGGGGACAGCGAAAACGCGAGCGTCAAAATCACAAACTATTCGGCCCCTCGTCTGACCTTGGAAACCAATCATAACGCTCCTTCATTTCTGGTCTTGAGCGAGGTTTACTATCCAGGCTGGCAAGCCAAGGTGGATGGACAAACAGTCCCATTGTGGCGCGTTAATCACAGCCTGCGCGGCGTGGCGCTGCCTGCCGGGCAGCATAAAGTCAAAGTGATTTACACCGCGTCAAGTTTTTATACGGGCGCGAAGTTCGCTGGAATCGGGCTGAGCGTATTGATTCTTGGCGCAATTGCGAGTAGCTTTTGGGGCTTCAAAGCGAAGAAAAATTCCATCGCTCCAAGTGAATGACAAGCTTTATTGACTGTATTTTGAGAGGAGATTCCACATTGATTATGCGAACCAAATTTACTTTTCTGGCTTTATTATTTGCGCTGAGCCTGATGACCGCTTGTTCGGGAGAACAAGGAACAGGAGGAACCAGCGCGGTGAATCCCACGACTGCCGCAACCCCGGCAGCTCCCGCCAACATTAACTACGCAGCAGGCATCTTTGATCTGGAAAAAGGGCCGGAAGGCTCGTGGCGCTGGGTCGGTGAACAAGGCACGATCAAGCTCAAAAATAATAAGACGGATATGCAGTTGAAAGTTGCGGGCAGCGCGCCCATTGATCTGATCAATCAACCAAGCCAGGTGACCATCAAGCTCAATGGCGAGCAACTTGACCAAGTGACGCTGACAAAAGAAAAGAACACGCTCGCAAAAGAGTTCACCATCCCGGCCAGCAAACAAGCCAATGGTGACTTTTCTGAGCTGACCATCAGTTCAAGCAAATCCTTCATTCCGAAACAGGTCTACAAAAATTCCAGCGATGATCGCAAGCTGAGTTTTTCCCTGACCAAACTGGAATGGGAACCGAAATAATAATCCACTGAAATCAAAGGCGGAGGATGGTGGCGCACGCACTGAGATTGGTCGCCCTTCTTCGCCTTCATAAATTCAACTCGCCGTTCAAAACCGTCACCGCGCTCCCGCCAATCCGCACCACATTCACCTTCCCTGTTTCGCCTTCGACAGTGGCTTCGATGTAGCTTGGTCGCCCCATATCCACGCCTTGCTCGATGACGAACTGCGACGGCGCAAGACCGTAATGCACTAAAGCTGCCGCACACGGGCCAGCCGCGCTGCCGGTCGCCGGGTCTTCGCCCACGCCGATGGATTCGCCAGCAAACATGCGCGCGCTGACGAAGGCGTTAGGCGCATGCGTTTCGCGCGTCACGACGTACACGGCGTGATCGTCCACTTTCCGAATGATCTCCGCCAACGCTTGATAATTCACCTTGATGCGACTCAGCGCAGCTTTATCTCGCACGGGAATCATTTGATATGGCACACCCGTTGAAGCCAGCACAATCGGCAAGCCCCAGCCGCCGATTTCTTCCTCTGACAACCCCAACGCGCGCGCGCACAATTCCACTTCTTCCAGCGGGTCGCCCACGCTCGGCGTGCCTTGCGTCATGGTGACTTTGACGGGCTGACCATCGGCGAAATCAATCTCGACGGGCAAAATGCCAAGCTTGATTTCCTGCTGAATCGTGACGCCCCCTGTGCCAGAGGCGGGTGGCGTGACGACGGCCAAACGCGCGAGCATATTCCACGTGCCGACGACCGGATGCCCCGCCATCGGCAATTCCATTCCGGGCGTAAAGATGCGCAAACGTTTGAGAGCTTTTGGATCACTCGGCGGCAATACAAACACGGTTTCCGAAAGGTTCATTTCGCGCGCGATCTTTTGCATCATCGCATCATCCAGCGATTGATTGGCAACCTCATCGTGGAAGACCGCGAGCGGATTGCCCGCAAAGATTTGATTTGTGAAGACGTCGCATTGAATAAATTTATAAGTGGTCATAAGAAAAGTGGAAACCACGGGGAGCACGGGGACACAGGGAAAAGCAAGACAGGATGAACAAGATTGAGAACAGGATTTACAAGACTGGAATCATTGTTTTGATTGATGAAAGTTGCTTGTCAAGCTTGTAAAAAATTTTGTCAATCCTGTCTAAAAATTCCCCGTGTCCCCGTGCTCCCCGTGGTTCATAAGTTTATCGGTCAACGCGCGCGCCGCCGCCTTTCATCAGCTTTTCGACCTCGCTGAGCGTCGCCATCGTCGTGTCACCCGGCGTGGTCATCGCCAAGGCACCGTGTGCCGCGCCGTAATCAACGGCTCGCTGTGCGCCTTGCCCGGTCAGGAAGCCATAGATCAAGCCCGACGCAAACGAATCGCCGCCGCCGACGCGATCATAGATTTCTAAGTTCTCGCGCAATGTTGCTTCGTACAATTGACCGTCGTACCAACAGACCGCGCCCCAATCGTTCAGCGTTGCGGTTTTCGCATTGCGCAGTGTGGTGGCAACGACTTTGAAGTTCGGATACTCGGCCACCGCTTTTGCAATCATCTTGCCGAAGTTCGTCGGATCAAGCGCGGACAAATGTTCATCTACGCCTTCGACAGCAAAGCCGAGCGCGGCAGTGAAATCTTCTTCATTGCCGAGCATTACATCAATCAACGACGCGAGGCCGCGATTTACTTCGATGGCTTTTTCTGAACTGCCAATGCTCTTCCATAATGAAGGGCGATAGTTCAAATCGTAGGAGATGATCGTGCCGTGTTTTTTCGCAGCTTCCATTGCTTCCTGCGCAACCAGCGGCGTGGTTTCCGACAACGCCGCAAAGATGCCGCCGCAATGAAACCAGCGCGCGCCTTCTTCGCCAAAAATCTTTTCCCAATCAATGTCGCCGGGTTTTAATTGCGACACGGCAGTGTGGCCGCGATCACTGCACCCAACCGCGCCGCGCACGCCGAAGCCTTTTTCGGTGAAGTTCAAGCCGTTGCGTGACTCTCGCCCGACACCATCGTATTTGACCCAGCGCAGATGTGATTGATCTACGCCGCCTTGATAAATCAGGTCTTGCACCAATCGCCCGACGGGATTGTCCGCGAGTGCGGTCACGACTGCCGTGTTCATTCCGAAGCAGCGTTTCAAGCCCCGCGCGACGTTGTATTCGCCGCCGCCTTCCCACGCCTGAAACGTGCGCGTCGTGTGAATGCGACCGTCGCCGGGATCAAGTCGCAGCATCACTTCGCCGAGGGAAACCAGGTCCCATTTGCATTGTTCTTTGGGTTTGATGTTCATAGTTTTTTTTGAACCACGGGGAACACGGGGCGCACGGAGAAAAGACAGACAGGATTGACAATATCTGCACAAGATTTACAAGAAAGAAACCGCTGGTTTAATTGCTATACATTGCTTGTCAAGCTTGTAAAAAATTTTGTCAATCCTGTCTTAAAAATCCCCGTGCGTCCCGTGTTCCCCGTGGTTTTATGCTCTGATCGTTTTCACGAACGCAACCGCTTCCGCCGCCAATCGTTGCACTTCGGCGAAATTGTTTTCCGTCATCAATTCGGGCTTCACCATCCAGCTTCCGCCACACGCGACGACTTGGGGAATAGCTAAATAATCGCCAATGTTTTTCGCATCAATGCCGCCCGTCGGAATGAAGCGCACGTCTTTGTACGGCGCACAAATCGCCTTCAGGAATTTGACACCGCCCGCAGGTTCCGCCGGGAAAAACTTCATCACGTCTATTCCCTGCTCCAAGTTCATTTCGATTTCCGTCGGCGTACAAACACCAGGAAAAATCGTGATGCCTTTTTGTTGGCAATAGGTAATGGTCGCGGGATTGCTGCCGGGCGAGACAATGAATTCAGCTCCGGCATTGAGCGCTGCGTCCACTTGCGCAGTCGTCAGCACAGTGCCTGCGCCAAGCAACAATTCAGGAAAGCGTTGTTTGATTTGGGCAATGGATTCGGCGGCGGCGGCAGTGCGAAACGTAATCTCGGCACAGGGCAATCCGCCCGCGAGCAACGCTTCCGCCAGGGGCAAAGCGTATTCAGATTTAGGAATCGCAACGACTGGAATAATGCCGAGCTGTTGCGCACGTTCGATGATGCTCAAAAAAGTAATCCTCCGATTTCAGGCGTAAAATCGGAGGAAGAATAATGGAGCGGGCGACTTGTAGCAAGCGCCATTATCGGCTCAATTTCAGAGCATTCGGCATTGGCCTTATTACACGGGCGGGGCAATCAAAATGGTCGAGTTGAAATCAGAATAGATGGCTCGGATAAATCGTTCCGGGTTCGACAAAGAAGATTCCATTTTGTAGATCAACCCATCGTTTTTTCTAATCCAGGTGTAATTGCTATTGCCATCTTCTTCGATCACTTTGAACTTCAACATTGGCACTTGTTGGATCACTTCTTCGCCAACCAGTTGTACTTGAGCGGTGCGCTCGGATGAGTAGTTCGCAAAAAATTTGAACGTCAGGTCTGATGATTTGAGCTGTTCCTCTTTGGTCGTCTTTTTCCAACCTTTTCCGCTTTCGTTCACATATGCCGTTTCGCCAATCACGACCAGTTCTTCTTGTTCGGTAACGATTCTTCCGCGATCCGCAGCCGCAAATTCATAGAGCATCTTTCGCACTCCGGCGGAAGATTGATTGAGATATTCCAGGCGACCGGATTTCACGCCCGTCATCCTTTTCCAAGCTGCTTCCACAATCACTTTGGCCTGAGCGTCAGACATCAAACGCGGGCCTGAGGCATTTTTCCGGCTGGCTTCCGCTGCGGCGTCGGAGGTGCCAGTCGGCGAGGGAATTTCGCGCGATGACGAAACGGGCGAAGCGGAACGATTCTCCAAATCATCCATCGTTAATTGGGGAGGCCGTTTCGGAGGAGAAGGCACCTGGGCCTGTAAACAAAGGCTCAGCCCAAAGAGCAGAGTCAAAACGCCCGCCAACGCGCAACGAATTCGCATAAGGTTTTTCTTTTCGTGATGGTTTATTCAAACCGGATTTCAGGATGTGTTTCGGTAATTTTCATGCCTTCCGTCACTTTGGTACAACAAGTCAGGCATTGCCGTTCACGTCCATCGCCGACGTTGTATTTCACTTCGCATTGGCGACACGTACCGTTCCAGCAAAAACCGCCATACGAAATCGGCTCAAAAGCGACGTACTGAAAACAGCGCATCAGCGTGTTGTTTTCCGGCACGTTGAAGGTCTGTCCAAGAACTTCGATCTGCACCAATTTGGCGAAAGGGTCAAACAGGCTCAGGTCTAAATCGGGATGTGGTGATTTGGTGAGGTCAGCGGCTTCTTGAGCCACAGCAACGGCACATTCCATAATTCGCTCACTTATGTTTTGATAAAACTTGTGGGTTGTTTTTGATTGGCGAAGTTTGGAATTTGCTTTTTCGATCTTCGCTCTTTCGGTAGTAGTCAAATTCGTTTCAGGGGGCGGGCAAGACGAAGAGTAATGGAATCGCTACGACACCGCAATCAACATAACGCTGACATTTTTATGACTAAACTGCTTCAGAAACCTAAAGCTTTACAATCGGGCGATCTCGTACAAATCGTCGCGCCCGCCAGCAATTTGAAAGCCGATTATTTAGCGCGCGGCGTGGCCGAGTTAACCGCCCTTGGCTTTCGCGTGAAATATGATCCAGCAATCTTGGACAAAGATCGCTATACCGCAGGCAGCGATGAACGGCGCGCGCGCGAGTTGATGGACGCCTTCACCGACCCCGAAGTCAAAGCCGTGTGGGCAGCGCGTGGCGGCTATGGTGTAATGCGATTGTTGCCGATGCTGGATGAAAATGTAGTGGGACAGCATCCGAAAATTTTCATCGGCTACAGCGATCTGACCGCCTTGCAATTGTACTTATACAATCGTTTCGGATGGATCACTTTTCACGGCCCAATGGCGGCGAAAGATTTGGCCGGAGGCGACGCGCACTACGATCAAATCACGTTGCTGAACGCCTTAACCAAAGCGGAACCGATGGGCGAGATCGTGGCGACCGGCACAGAAGTTTTGCATCACAGGGGAACAGTAAGCGGGCGGTTGCTGGGTGGTTGTTTCTCATTGCTGACAGCAATGATGGGAACGCCCGATGAATTGGATACCAGCGATGCCGTCTTGTTTTTGGAAGACACCGGCACCAGGCCATATCAACTGGATCGAATGCTGCAACAGCTCAAGCTGGCGGGAAAATTTGCGAGCGTGCGCGCCATCGTGTTCGGCGAAATGAGCAACTGTGTGCAACACGTCGAACAAGGCTACACCTTGCAGGAAGTTCTGCGCGATTTGACCGCCGAATTGCGCGTTCCGGTGTTGTTTGGTTTGCGCAGCGGACACAGCGAACGCGGCAACCTGACGTTACCATTAGGCGTAATGGCAACGCTGGATAGTCAACGTGGCAGACTCACCATTGATGAGGCCGCAGTGAGATGAAAATCACCATTTCACGAACGGCGGATAGGATGAAATCGCGTGTGAGCGATCTTCACTTGCCGCAACCATTGAGCAGAACAGACACCGTGCCAGAGCCGCTGTTGGCAACGGACAAATCAGCCTTCCCATCGCCGTTGAAATCGCCGCTGAGCAATGATAACGGGTGTGTACCGACGTTGAGGTACAATCCCTGTAACGTCTCGTAGGCACCGCGTCCATCGCCGGGAAAAACAGTGATCGTATGATCCTGATAATTACCAACGGCCAAATCCAATTTGCCATCACTATTGAAATCTGTCAGCGCCAATGATTGTGGCTCCATCCCTGCGATGAAGGCCGTGTAAAAACCAAACGCGCCGTTCCCCGCTCCGTGCATGACAACGACGTGACGAAAACCCGTTTTGCCCACGATCAAATCTACATTGCCGTCATTGTTGACATCTCCTAACGCC
The DNA here is from genome assembly GCA_016789725.1 of Blastocatellia bacterium. Taxonomy (GTDB): domain Bacteria; phylum Acidobacteriota; class Blastocatellia; order RBC074; family RBC074; genus JAFDVL01. The sequence goes on from JAEUQN010000052.1 coordinate 28,496, forward strand.
AGGGGAGACGGATTCCAGCCGGTGCCGGAGTTGTACGAACGAGGTGGAGCAAACGTGCCGTCGCCAAAACCAAGCAGAACCGTGACGTCATTCGTCGTGTAATTTGCCACGACCAAATCGGCCTTGCCATCTTTGTTGAAATCACCCACTTGCGCAGGCTGCGGCATTGGGCCGGGATAAAGATAGCGCGGTGCGCCAAAGCTGCCATCGCCGCGCCCATCCAAAATTCCGACCGCTTCTAACCCGGCATTGACGATCACTAAATCCAGTTTGTTGTCGCTATTAAAATCACCCGTCGTGATGGAAAACGGTTTGTTACCCGCGTCAAAATTGCCTCTCACGGTAAATGTACCCGCGCCGTTATTGGTCAAAATCGTCACCGTGTCTGAATTGTAATTCACGACCGCAACGTCCGCTTTGCCATCGCCATTGAAATCCCGGATCGTCACGGCGCGCGGGCCAAATCCCACGGCATAACTGCCAGCCTTGCGAAACGAACGCACACCGCCTTCATTGGTGCCAAGCAAAATTGAAATATTGTGGCTCTCACGATTGGCGACGACAAAATCCGGCAGGCCATCGCCGTTGACATCACCGGTCGCCAAACCAGCGGCTCCCGCTCCTGCTTCGTAATGCAGCGGCGCGCGAAAACCAATCGCGTCGCAGGTCGGCGCAGGTGTGTTGGAAATGGTGAATGCAAAAGCAACAGCAGAAGAGTTGAAGCAATTATCAATCGCGGTGACGATCACCTGATACTTGCCCGCGATTCCATTGTTCGCAATCGTCACGACGCCTTGCGCATCCACGCTAACTTGCCCGCCGTAACTACCGGCAACGGCGGTGAGGCTCGTAATTGTGCCGTTATCACTGGGCTTCCGGCTCGGCGTCACCGTGGTGTTACCCGCTCCCAACGTTACGTCCGCATACGCGCCCAACGATGGAAAGGTGTTCGGAGTAATCGTCAGCCCTACATTCGCCGTTGCACTTTGCCCCTGCGGATCGCTCACTTTCAGCGTGAACGATTGCGCGCCGTGCGTCGCCGTACAGGCAATGCTGAACGTCGCATTGATCGCGCCGTTATTGTTCGTCAGATTGTTCAGCGTAATTCCCGATGGCAGTGTTACCGCTTCGACTTTCAAGTTGCCTGCCGCCGTTTCGGCATCGTTGACGGTAGCGATGGTCGTCGTGAAATTGATACTGCCCGCCGCTATCACGGGCGCAGCGGACACCGCAATGGTCGGCGACGTATTCACGCTCACGGCTTCGCTGCTCAACATCACCGCCACGGCTGCGCCTTTCGCCAAAATCAATTCCGGCGTTCCATCCGCATTGAGATCAGCAGAAGCCAAATCGGTGTCTGAGCAACAAGTCGTGAGATTAGCGTTCACTTGCGAGGCAGAACAAAAACCACCGTTGCCATCGCCAAAAAACATTCGCACAACGCTATCTTCGTAATGCGCAATAGCAATATCTTCTTTGCCGTCGCGGTTGAAATCATTGGCGGTCAATGCCCCTCCGACAAACGGCAAATCCCAGCGGCTCACACGCGAAAAGTTCCCGCTGCCATCGTTCTGCAAAACAGTGATCGAATGCCAGCCACGATTGGTGACAGCCAGATCAAGTTTGCCATCGCGGTTGAAATCCCACACCACGACATCATGCGGCAAGGAATTTGCCGGGTAGTGATTCGTGCTGAAACCGCCCGCTCCATTGCCCAGCAAGATCGAAACCGTTTCGGAATATTCGTTGACGGTCGCCAAATCCAATCGTCCGTCACCATTGAAATCATTGACCACCAAAGCATGTGGATTTTCCTGCACAGCAAAATTGATCGGTACATTGAAATCGCCGTTCCCTTTGCCCAACAGCACCGAGATGTTATTGCCCAGCGTGTTGACGACAGCCAAATCAAACTTGCCATCCCGATTGAAATCGCCAGCGCGAAGAGTGGTGGCATATCGCCCGACGCGCGTCGAGGTCAGGACCGGATAGGCAGGCCACGTCGGATTGTAGCCCAAGTTGATGGTCACAATATCCGCTCTCAGAATGGCAACGTCGGTGTAGCCGTCCTGATCAAAATCAGCAATGACGGCATCCTGATAAGCCCAGGCCGGATTCGACAAAACTTGAAAATTGCCGCCGCCCAGGTTCAGGAACTGCGCGGAGGCGTCCTGCATACCGGACAAAAAATCCGGGCGTCCATCTTTGTTAAGATCGCCCAAAACAAGCGCCGGAGCGCGGCGGGTATTGGGCGAGGCGGGAGCTTCGATTTGATAATTAGCCTGTCGCAAAGCGGGTGCAGTGCAAGCTTCTGATTGGAATACGGGTGAAGAGTTGCGGGCCAAAATCCTGTTCGGAGGATCGAGGGCAATACCGAACAGGAACACAAGCGCACACACGTAGCTTGTGCGGGGGTCGTGAGCAAGTCGCATGATGAGGACTCCTGTTGTAAGGACGGGGCAAACTGGTTGTTGTTTATAATCTCGTGAAGATCACAGGTCTCGCTAAAACCGCGTGGCAGAAGCTATCGCAAGGATACGGTTTGCGCAAGGGGGGTACAGACGATTGTCAGAAAACGCTCAATGGCGCAGCACTTCTTCTGATTCGGCCAGGGTGTCATTCGTCAAGGCGCGACATTCCAAAGCATTTTGCGCCAAGAAGACTTCGACGACCGAAGCCGTTTTCAGACGGCCCTGAATCACGGCTTCGGACAGCGGGTCTTCGACATATTTTTGTAAGGCTCGACGCAAGGGCCGCGCACCGTAGCTGCGATCTGCGCAGGTTTTGTCCACAATCCATTGACGCGCCGCCGCCGTCAATTGCAGTTCCAACTTGCGATGGCGCAACGTGCGATTCATTTGCGCGACCAACAGGTCTACGATTTGCAGCAAGTCTTCGTCGCTCAGCGGCTCGAACGTAATAATTTCATCCAGGCGATTGATGAATTCAGGGTTGAACGTTTCGCGCACGGCGGCCTGAATTCGTTCCTCGATTTTTTCCTGTGCGTCGTCGCCAGCTCCCTGAAAGCCAACCGTGCCGCGCTTGTAAATAAACCGCGCGCCAATGTTCGAAGTCATAATGATGATCGCGTGTTTGCAATCAATCGTATTGCCCAACGCATCGGTGAGAATCCCGTCCTCAAATACCTGCAACAGGATATTGAAAACATCCGGGTGCGCTTTTTCAATTTCATCCAGCAGCACGACCGAATATGGATTGCGCCGGATGCGTTCGGTCAACTGCCCGCCCTCTTCATAACCGACATAACCGGGCGGCGAGCCGATGAGTTTAGCGACCGAATGCTTTTCCATGTATTCCGACATATCAAGCCGGATCATTGCGCGTTCCGAGCCAAACAAGAATTCCGCCAACGACCGCGCGACTTCCGTTTTGCCCACGCCGGTCGGACCAAGAAACAGGAATGATCCCACTGGACGATTCGGATTTTTCAGTCCGGCGCGCGAACGACGAATGGCCCGCGCCAACGCGGAAATCGCATTCGACTGGCTGACGATGCGTTCATGCAATTCGTCTTCAATGCGCAGCAGCTTCGCCATTTCCTCTTCTTGCAACGCCGTGATGGGAATCCCGGTCCAACGTGCAATCACTGTATCAATGTCGTGTTTCGTGATTTCAACGATAGGCTCACTGAATTCCATAGATTCAATGAATCGTGGCTCAGGATAGTTGGTGCGCCGCGTTGGTGATTGATAACGAGGCTCCCGCCAATCGCGGTCAAAGCTGCGATCCAACGTGCGATCAAAACCGCTTCCACGATCAAATCGTTCCATGCCGCGATCAAAATTACGGTCTCCGCGATAACGCGGCAAGGTGGGCGGAGGCGGAGGCGGAGGCGGTTGATACCCGCGTTCACGCTGCACACGTAACTTCGCACTGGCCCCGGCTTCGTCAATTACGTCAATCGCTTTGTCTGGTAAAAAACGATCCGGCAGGTAACGACTCGTTTGATAAACGGCGGCTTCGATGGCATCCGGCGTGAAGGTCACATTGTGAAAAGCTTCGTAGCGGTCTTTGATTCCTTCGAGAACTTTGATCGCTTCGGCTTCATCGGGGGCAGCAACTTTGATGGCCTGGAAGCGGCGTTCAAGCGAGCGGTCTTTTTCGATGGACTTGCGAAATTCAGCAGGCGTCGTCGCGCCGATACATTGAATCTCGCCGCGTGAAAGCGCTGGTTTGAGAATATTGGCGGCATCAAGACTGCCTTCGGCGGAACCCGCGCCCACCAGCGTGTGCAATTCGTCAATGAAAACCACATACTGCGGGTTGTCAATCAACTCGCGCATAATCATTTTCATGCGCTCTTCAAATTGCCCGCGATATTTGGTTCCGGCCACAACGAGGCTCAAATCCAAAGCCAGAATGCGTTTGTCGGCCAGGAATGACGGCACTTCATAATTCACGATGCGCTGCGCCAGTCCTTCGACAATCGCCGTTTTGCCGACGCCCGGTTCGCCAATCAACACGGGATTGTTTTTCGTGCGACGGCACAGAATTTGGACGACGCGGTCAATTTCGTCATCGCGGCCAATCAGCGGGTCCAGCTTGCCTTCCATCGCGGCTTCGGTCAGATCGCGGCAGAATTCATACAGATGCGGCGTTTCCTTGCGGGCGACGGAATCGCGTTCGCGCCCGGTTTGCCGCAACAATTCGCTGCGAATATCGGTCAGGCGGATGCCGCGTTCGTACAGGATTTCAGACGCCAGTGTGTTTTCTTCGCGCAACAATCCGAGCAATAAATGTTCTGTCCCAATGTGCCGATTGCCAAGGCGTTCGGATTCTTCAGCCGAAAAAGCCAGCACGCGTTTGGCTTCGATGGAAAGCGGCAAATCTATCGTTTGCGGATGACGCGGACGCAACACAATGCGGCTTTCGATGTCTTTGCGAATGGCTTCCACACTGGCCTGCGCGCGGTGAAAGAACCGATTCGAGATGGTTTTATCTTCGCGGATCAAGCCCAGCAGGACGTGTTCGGCTTCGATTTGGAGCGCGCCCAGTTGGCTGGCTTCATAGCGAGCGAAAAAGATGACGCGGCGGGCTTTTTCTGTATATCTCTCGAACATCCGTAAATCCTGAACGATTAGATTAACTGACCGCTTACCAGATGCAGCACGCGGTCACAAGTTGCGGCGAGTTGTTCATTGTGCGTGACAATGATCGAAGTCAAACCTTCTTCGACGTGAAGCTGACGAATCAAGGCAAACACTTCTGCGCCGGTTTGCTGATCCAGATTGCCCGTTGGCTCATCGGCCAACAGCAAGGCCGGAGAAGTCACCAAAGCCCGGGCCAGCGCGACGCGTTGCCGCTCCCCGCCCGACAATTCACCGGGACGATGCACGATGCGTTTTTCCAATCCCACGCGCTGTAACAAATCACGAGCGCGGCCCTCGGCCTCTGATCGCTTTTGCCCGCGAATCAAGAGCGGCATCATCACGTTTTCAAGCGCCGAAAATTCCGGCAACAAATGGTGAAATTGAAAGACGAATCCGATGCGACGATTGCGCAACGCGGCTAACTGTAACTCACCATTTTTGAACATGTCAAAATCATCTAAAACCACGGTCCCTGACGTCGGTTGATCCAGCCCGCCGAGCAGATGCAACAGCGTAGATTTGCCCGCCCCCGACGCGCCGACAATCGCCACCATCTCGCCTTTTTGCAAGGTGAAATTAAGGTTCTGGAAGACCGTCACATCGTCGCCAACACCGCGATAAACTTTGGTCAGGGCTTGTGCGACGAGCAGTAACGAGACAGGCGCAATGGGTGGAGAAGTCATGCTAATTTGACCTCTGGAGACAACACCATAATCCCCCTCGCAGGATCATCATTAAATTCATTGAGCAGAAAATGCCTGGCACGGAGGAGTTGCGTAATAAAAGCTGTCGGATAATTCCCTACACGCAGGAAAATTACTTTGGGAGGGTGTCCAAGTAAAACACTTCGATGCCGAAAGTCAGAATCTTTGGACACAATGGCAAACCCATTCGCTGCCGCAAATGCCCATATCGCACCGTCTGGATTTTGGATGAGATTGAGTTGTTTGACGTGGGCAGAGTCAGGATACAGATCAATGATTTGCGGAATGATTCGATCCGATAGATTTTCATCCAGCAGTAACTTCATGCTCAGGCCACAAACAGAGTTTTCTCCCGCTCCGCCGCAAAGGCGAGACAGGCTTTGATGTCATCACGAGTGAGTTCAGAGAAATCTTCCAAAATCTCTTCTTCCGTCATGCCACCCGCTAAATATTCCAGAATGTCATACACCGTAATTCGCATCCCACGAATGCACGGCTTGCCGCTACGCTTGCCGGGTTCAATAGTAATAATGTCTCGATAATCCATAATTGATGCCCTCAATAGGCAGCGATTTTAGCATACCTCATGGGGAATCCCGGTCAGCAACTTCTAAGAGCGCTCCGGTGTCTTGACAACTTGGCGCTCTCACGCGATTGTACACACGCCTCGTTCGTCCCCCACAAAGTTTCTCAGTCGGTCAAACAACGCCTCCCGCACGCCAGCTATCGTCGCGGTGCAGGCAAATATCATTGTGGCTAGGAATCCAATGTCTTCTCAGCCCGTAAAGCCTTTGGAGGTTTTCCATGAAAGCGACAAAACCCAAACGCGGTGCAGGACTCGGTGCGCGCCTGATCCTGTTGCCGCATCTGCTCGCCAGTCGCCGTCGTTCGCAAACCGAACTGATGGACTATTTTCACGTAGACCGCAAAACCATCGTCAGTACCATTGACACGCTCTCGCTCGGAGATCAACCCAACCTGATCGTCGAAGAACGCGAAGGCCGTCACGTGTATTACCGCCTGAGCGATGATTACATTGCGCCTTCGCTCACGCTCGCCGAATCCGCCGCGTTGTTATTGGCGCAGGAAGCCATCGGCGCAACCGAGTGGTCGCCCTTCGCCCGCCACGCGCGTTCGTTGCTGAAAAAAATCCGCAAGGTGCTGCATCCGGCTCTGCACAAACGGTTGGACGCAATGGCACAGGTGTACGGCGCAGCCATCACACCCGCCAAAGATTTCACCCAGCACGATCAAACCATCAACGATTTGGTGACAGCGGCGATAGAACAACAGACCGTGCGCATGCACTATCAATCCTTCGATTCCAACGAACCCCGCCCCCGCGATTTCGACCCGTATACGGTGTACTTCGATCCCGACGGAGCCACGCTGAAAGTGATCGGCTGGGACTACAATCGCAAAGATTTCATTCCGTTTTCGATAGACCACATCCACGCCGTTCACATCACAGAGCGACAGTTTGCGCGCCGCCCATTCAAGTTGCGCGACTATCTGGAAACGTACTGCTTCAACGGCATCCACGGCAAACCGATGACCGTGCAATTGTGCGCGTACGGCGTCACCGCCCAAGTCTTCGCCGAACGCAAATTCCATCGCAGCCAACGGACAATCACTCGCACCGTAGCCACAACCGACACGCCCGAATCCATCACGATAGAAATGCGCATCGCACGCGGACGCGGGCTGGAACGATTCATTTTGAGCTGGCTGCCGGACATCGAAGTCGTCGCGCCGTCGGAATTGCGCGAACGGATTACAAAGATTTTGCAGCAGGGCGGAGAGCGGAATGCGGTGGGTGAAAAATAAATGTATTGCGGTGGGTGATAAGCGGAATTTTTTCCCGGTGTCGTGTGTAGGATGCTGGTTGGATAGGCACAAGTGATGTGGCTGAACGCCTATGAGCCATGTGTGGAGATAAATGAAAACGAACGACTCACGAAGATAAGAAACAAATATAGAGTGGTTATTCTGCGATAGAGACAAAATATGAACCTACTAAATTTCGACTCAACCTTCGAAGCACTAATGGGTTATAAGCCGCTTCGCTGGCAGACACGCCTTTATAATCGTTTGCGCATGGGAGATATTCCGCCGGGGTGTGATTTACCAACTGGTTTAGGGAAATCCTCTGTCATTCCAATCTGGCTAATTGCATTTGCCTCTCAGATAATTGAGGGCAAAATAAGCTGCTTACCCCGTAGGCTAATTTACATCGTCAATCGCCGAACAGTGGTAGACCAAGCCACACAAATCGCTGAACGACTTCGCCATCGCATACTTGGGCAGGTGACTGTGAATGATGCCTTTGTCGAGAGCGTCAATCAGTTGAAGTTAGCTTTACAAAAAGCGACTGCGGTCAACACAGACCTGCCTATTGCAATCAGCACGTTGAGGGGAGAACTGGCCGACAACCAAGAGTGGAAAACTGATCCGGCGCGTCCCTCAATCATTGTCGGGACAATCGACATGATTGGTAGCAAGCTGCTCTTTTCAGGCTATGGCGATAGTTATCGGGTAAGTCCTCAGCATGCGGGGTTGGTTGGGCAGGATACGCTTATTGTTCATGACGAAGCACACTTGACTCCGGCTTTTGGAAAGCTCCTACACAGGATTGCTGAAGAACAACAATGGTTCGCAGAGCCGCGTCGGCTTTATGTTATGGAACTTTCTGCAACTCCTTCGGCGGCAGAAAGTCATTCTCCAATCCGTCTTGAGCAGGAGGATGAACTAGATGAATTGGTTCCGCAGAAACTAGATGCGGAGAAACGCTTGTTCTTCCCTGGCCCCGAAGCAACCCCATTACCTGAACAAGCTATTAAAAGAGCGTTGAAATACCAGTCTCTCGCCGTCAAGGTGCTGATTTATGTCCGCTCACCGGAGAAAGCAAAAGAAATAGCAAGTGGGTTGGAAAAAGCTTTGGGCGGGACGGCAAAACAAAACGTGGCGTTGTTGACAGGAACTGTTCGTGGTCACGAGCGCGACCAATTGGTTCGTGACAATTTAGTTTATCAAGCACTTTTGCAGAGTCAGGTTCGCGTTGAGCAAACGGTTTATCTGGTTAGCACTTCGGCTGGGGAAGTCGGAATTGATTTAGACGCTGACCATATCATCTGTGACCTAACGACATTGGACTCGATGATTCAACGTTTCGGGCGTGTCAATCGGCTTGGAGGCAAGGGACGCAAGGCACGCATTGAAGTCATTACCGAGAAGAAGGAAGAAACGAGGAAAGAGGAAACAAAGCCGGAAAAGCAGAAAGAACCTTCGCCAATGGAATTTGCCGTTGCCAACACCGAGCCGATGTTGAAAAAGCTCTCGAAGTTTGAGGATGAGGAAGGCGGTTACAACGCAAGCCCGCGTGCAGTGCAAGACCTGCTCCGCAAATTGACCGACGAAGAAAGGGACAAATCTTTTGCACCCAAACCTGCGATTGTCCCAGTGACCGATATTTTGTTTGACGCCTGGGCGCTTACCACCATCTACCAGGAATTACCTGGCCGACCAGCGGTTGCCCCATACCTTCACGGGCTCACGTTCGATCCTCCCGAAACTTACATCGCTTGGCGTTCAGAGGTGAAGTTCTTGGCGGAAGCCAAGATTTCTCCGCAAAGGCTACGTGAATGGTTTCAGCTTTGTCGCATCGAGGCGCGCGAACGTTTGCACGACCAGACAAGCCGAATCGCGAAAGAGCTTGGGAAAATTGCTAAACGATGGGGTGACACGCCGCTGCCTTGTGTCTTACTCACAGAGCGCGGCGAAGCGGAGTTAGTCTCTTTGCAAGAGTTGCTGAAACGTGATGCCAGCGCGCTCCAATTTTGCACACTGGTGCTGCCTGTTGAAGCCAATGGCTTAGCGAGCAGAGGGATGTTGGACGGTGGGGAGAAGGAAGCAAAAGATATTCAATTGGATGTGACGGAAGCTGCGGGAACTCGCATGCGAATCATTCTCAACTGTGCCGGAGACGTATATTGGCATCATCCACTTGTGAAACCCCTCAGCGAAACGGCAGACGCTAATTCGCCGTTAGTGGAGCAAGAGTATTCTTCTTTGCAAAGAGCCGCGACCAGCATCGCTCGCAGCTACGGCAAAGTTGTGTCTGAAATCATTCCGCTAACGACGCTTCCTGAAGATGATGAAGACGAAGCCACAGCCCACTTCCTGTTGCTCTTGGTTGAGCCGAAACAAGCAGCCACCGAGAACCCAGAGCTAACCAGTTACGAACAAGACATAACGTTGGATGACCACCTTACGCAAGCAGGCTTTTATGCCGACAAGATTGCCCGCGCTTTAAGGTTGGAGGAATCGCTGCACGATGCCGTGGTGATAGCCGCCAAGTGGCACGACGTAGGCAAAAATCGGCGGCGCTGGCAGCACGCCATTTACAACGATGACCACAACCTGTTTTTTGCCAAATCCGGCCCGAAAGGAATGGATTGGCGGCGGCTGGGCGGCTATCGCCATGAGTTCGGCTCATTACTGGATGCTGCTCAAGCCAGTGAAATCATCGCACTCCATGAAGCAGACCTCATCTTGCATTTGATCGCTGCGCACCACGGTCGAGCCAGGCCGCATTTCGACCCGGATGGCTGGGATATGGAGCGTTATACCACCGCGCAAAACGCAGAGGCCGCACACGAAGTCATGCGCCGTTACGCTCGCCTGCAAAAACGCTTTGGCAGATGGGGACTGGCGTGGCTTGAATCTCTGGTTCGTTGCGCTGATGTATTGGCATCTCAGCAAGCGGCACAGCAAGCGGCTTTGCCACCAACCAAAGAGGACAAATGATGACTGACAAACCAAACATAAACGTCAAAGTTGATGT
>JAEUQN010000530.1 GCA_016789725.1 Blastocatellia bacterium
TCAACGTGCTGCAGGGCTTCGAACAGGGCTGACCCCAAGCCCGATCCGGGCATCCGCAGGGCGGCTGAGGCGCGGTGGCACGATGCCACCGCCCTGGCTGCATGATGGCCTGCGTGATGGCGCCGGCTTTGCCAACGATGGACCTGACCACCCTGGCCAGCCAGCTGGCCCTCGAGCTGCACAGGGCCTCGCGCCGCGAGCCGGCCCAGGCCTTCTGCGACTGGGCGCTGGAATCGCTGAAGGCCAAGCTGCCCTTCGACTCGGCCTTCTGGGCCTCGGGCCACGTGTCGCCTCAGGGTGTTCCCGTCGTGCACAACGTCGTGCTGCATCGCCAGCCAGCCCAGCTGCTGGTCGACTACCAGGCCATCGGTCCGTCCGACCCGGTGCTGGCTGCGGCCCTGCGGCAGCCGGGCCAGCCCCTGGCCGCCGATTCGCGCGAATGGGCGCCCCCGCAGGCGCTGCCCTACCTGCAGCACTACGGCATCGCCCACACGCTGGCCACCACCACGGTCGACCCGAACACGCGGCTGACCACTGGCATCAGCCTGTACCGGTCCGACCCGCGCCACCCCTT
>JAEUQN010000531.1 GCA_016789725.1 Blastocatellia bacterium
CAAAGAAGCCGTCGAACGCTTCTCCAAAGAGCTCGCCCCGCTCGTCACCAGCGGCGCGCAGGGCGTTACAGGATTCAGTTCTGGCCGGCCGCGGGTGAGTCCCGTGTTTGGGTATTGGCCGTGCCTGATTAATAAGAGTGAAGTGCCGTACAAGGTTGAGGTGATTGGGGTATGAGTATTTTGGATTTTGGATTTTGGATTTTGGATTGAATACAAATGCGAATACGCTTGGGAGATATTGCATACGCCCGCAGCGGCGACAAAGGTTCGGGTGCGACGCTCGGCATCATTGCGTACACGCCGCAGGGCTATGAGGTCTTGCGCGAGCACCTGACCGCCGATGCGATGGAAACGTATTTTGAACCAATGGGCGCGGTCCGCGTGAAACGCTACGAAGTGCCGAACCTGCACGTGCTCAACTTCGTATTGCCCGAAGTGCTCGCCGGCGGTGGCAGCCGCTCGCTCCGTATCGACGCGCAGGGAAAAGCGGTCGGGCAAGTCGCGCTGGAGATGGAGATCGAGGTGCCTGACCATTTAATTCCGCAGTGCCGCAAAGCTACTAGTTGAACGAA
>JAEUQN010000532.1 GCA_016789725.1 Blastocatellia bacterium
CCTGCCCCTGCTCGCCCTGCGAGCGACGGACAAAACAGGGCCCCGTTTCGACTTCGGCTGCCCGTATGATCCGATCCATCACCTGCACGACTTCCACCGGGTAATGGCCGACGGCCGTTTCCGCGGAGAGCATCACGGCATCGGTGCCATCGAACACGGCATTGGCCACATCCGACGCTTCCGCCCTGGTCGGCCGCAGATGTTGTGTCATGGACTCGAGCATCTGCGTCGCGGTGATCACCAGCCGCCGTTGGCGATTCGCCGTCGCGATGATGCGCTTCTGCAGCACCGGCACGGCTTCCGGGCCGAGTTCAACGCCCAAATCTCCGCGCGCCACCATGACCCCGTCGGCATGGGCGAGAATGGCCTCCAGGTCCGTGACTGCCTCCTGCCGCTCGATCTTGGCGATCACCGGCACGTCGCCGCCGCATTCGGCAATCAATTCCTTGGCGGCCATGATGTCCTGCGCTCCACGGACAAAGGATAACGCGATATAGTCCACGCCCTGCGCCACGCCGAAACGCAAATCTTCCCGGTCTTTCTCCGTCAGGGTTGGGGCACTCACGACC
>JAEUQN010000533.1 GCA_016789725.1 Blastocatellia bacterium
CGAGTATTGCCAGCAACACAACCTCTCCGTGCGTCAGCGGTTGGATTTGTTTCTCGACATCTGCGCCGCCGTCCAGCACGCACATCAACGCCTCATCATTCACCGCGATCTGAAACCGAGCAACATCCTCGTCACCGCCGAAGGTCAGGTGAAACTGTTGGATTTCGGCATCGCCAAAGCCTTGGATGCGTCCGCATCCAAGGCTGATTTATCGTTACCCGGCACGCATTTGATGACGCCGGAATATGCGAGTCCTGAACAATTGACGGGCGCTTCCATCACGACGACTTCGGATGTGTATAGCCTCGGCGTGGTGCTGTTTGAATTGCTCACCGGCCAACGCCCCTTTCAATTTGCGTCCCGTCAGCCACACGAAGTCGCGCGCGTCCTCAGCCAACACGCGCCACCACTGATGAGTCAGGTCAGGAAGTCAGTAGTCGGAAGTCGGAAGTCGGAAGGAAGCAAGAAACCTGCCTTTCTACCGACCACCGACTACCGACTACCGACTACTCTTCTGAAAGGTGATCTCGACAACATCGTCATCCGCGCCTTGCAGCCGGAGCCGAAC
>JAEUQN010000534.1 GCA_016789725.1 Blastocatellia bacterium
CTACTTCAACTACGTAACAGTCCTTCCAAAACTTCAATTTTTCAAAATCGTTCAACAACTTCAAGGAATGCTACCTGCGTCCGGTGGTATTTCGCGGCTACGGCGCATTTGGCGTCAACCCGCTAAACAATCCGGTCGAAGCCTATATCGCCAGTTGGGTGTGGGGAAAATATCTGGGCGCTGAAGCCATCGAAGAAGGCGTAGATGTGTGCGTCGCCAGTTGGTCGCGCATGCACAACAACACCCTGCCCCCGACCGCCAAAGCCGCTGCCAATTACATGAATTCGCAGTTGATCAAGATGGAAGCCATCACCAACGGCTATTCCGAAGGCATCGCGCTCGATACCGGCGGCAACGTCAGCGAAGGCAGTGGCGAAAACATCTTTATCGTGCGCGACGGCAAAATTTATACGCCGCCGCTTTCCAGCGCCGTGTTGACTGGCATCACGCGCGATTCGGCCATGCAACTGGCGCGCTTGTTGGGTTACGAAGTCGTCGAAGCCGTCATCCCGCGCGCGACGTTGTATACCGCTGACGAAATCTTTTTCACCGGCACCGCCGCCGAAA
>JAEUQN010000535.1 GCA_016789725.1 Blastocatellia bacterium
GAAGGCCACCGTGATCGTGGACAACAAGCCCGGCGGCGGCACCACGGTGGGCGCCATGGCGGTGAAGATGCTGCCCGCCGACGGCCACACGCTGCTGTTCCAGAGCGACGGGCTCTACAACGCGCGCCTGACGCAGCCCGACCTGGGCTACGACGCAGCCGACTTCGAGGTCATCGCACCGCTGGCGCAGTCCAACTACGTGCTGGTGGTGCCGGCCGAACGCGGCTGGCACAAGCTGGCCGACCTGCGCGGCCAGACGCGTGAGCTCGACTTCGGCACGCTGGGCATCGGTGTCAGCTCGTACGCCATCCTGTCCGCCCGCCTGGCCACGCAGCTGGGCGTGAAGCACCGCATGGTGCCGTACAAGGGTGGCGTCGAGGCGGTGACCGCGGTGATGAAGGGCGAGATCGACGGCTACTTCGCCACCGTCGGCCTGACGCAGACCGTCAAGGACAACCCCAAGCTGCGCCTGCTGGCCCACACCGGCGCGCGCGACGGCCGATCGCTGCTGCCGGGCGTGCCCAGCTTCGAGTCGCTGGGGTTCGAGGGCATGGTGTTCCACACCT
>JAEUQN010000536.1 GCA_016789725.1 Blastocatellia bacterium
GGTCTACAAGGTCGACCTGGCGATGGTGATCTCCAAGTTCATCGGCGAGACGGAGAAGAACCTGGCGGGCCTATTCGACCGGGCCGAGCACAAGGACTGGATCCTGTTCTTTGACGAAGCCGATGCGCTGTTCGGCAAGCGCACCCAGGTGCGCGACGCCCACGACCGCTACGCCAACCAGGAAGTCTCGTTCCTGCTGCAGCGGATCGAGACCTTCAACGGCCTCGTCATCCTCGCCTCCAACCTCGCCGGCCACGTCGACGAAGCCTTTGCGCGCCGCTTCGAACTGCTGGTCCATTTCCCCATGCCGCGCCAGGGCGAGCGGCTCCTGATCTGGAAGAAGGGCCTGCCGTCCGCGGCCTCGCTGGAAGCGGGTGTCGACCTCGCGCAGATTGCCGCCCGCTACGAGCTGAGTGGCGGCATGATCATGAACGTCATTCGGCACGCCTCGCTGAAGGCCATCGGCCGGGACGAGCGGGTGCTGCGCCAGCAGGACCTGCTAGACGGGATCCGGCGCGAGTACGCCAAGGAGAACCGACTAGAGTAGGCGGCCCGGCAAAGCCCC
>JAEUQN010000537.1 GCA_016789725.1 Blastocatellia bacterium
AAGACCGCTTTTGTCTGCGATTGCCTGGGAAAGAACATCTTGGCTCGGCGTGGAGCCTTTCGCATCAAGGGATCTCGCCAAGGTCTCATTGACGATCTGAGCCGAGGAGAACGTTTTGCCAAACAGCTTGCTCGCCACCTTGGCAACTTCGGTCCGCTGTTCCGCCAACGAACCGACCGACACCATGGTTGCCGATGTGCCAATACAGACCACCGGATTGATGCAACGTGCCTGGATACGCCGGGTTAGCAGTGCGACATCAGCCCCCTGGCGCCCCCGATAGGTGTGTAGTTCGTCGAAAACGAGGAAGCGCAGGTTTTCATAGATACCGTCCCGAATGTTGCGTTCACGCAATCGTGTGAGCAGCAGTTCCAGCATCATGTAATTCGTCAGCAGAATCTGCGGTGGCGACTCGCGCATCTTCTGGCGAGTATCTTCTTTCTCCTGCCCGGTGTACTGCCCAAATGAAATCGGGAATGTCTTACCCGTGGCCTGCTCGTAGTTCTCCCTGTAGCGAGTGATCTCATCGAATTGCGAGTTGATCAGGGCGTTCATCGGATAGACG
>JAEUQN010000538.1 GCA_016789725.1 Blastocatellia bacterium
TTTGTTGATGGCGGCGGAGACGCAATCCACCACCGAACGACCCGGCTCACGTGGCTGAAACAGAATGTCAGGCCGCAGCACAAAATAGCCTTCTTGCGTGAACGCGGTGATGTTGTAGTAGTCGCGCTCCGACGGTTCGATGTAAAGATGCAGCGTGTCGGAAAGCCGCTCGTACATATACACAACCATCGGATATTTTTTGCCCGCTTCGTAATTCGCCGGGTAAGTCAGCACGCCTTGCAAGCGGTCGCCGCGTTCGGTTTTGTATTCGATTAACTCGGCGCGTCCCCAGGCATATTTGCTCTGAAATGGATTCGTGTTCGAGACCTGTTTCACGTCCTTCAATGCGCCGTCTCCGGCAAACACGTCGGGCGAATCGTCGTAGGCTTGCAGCATATACGCATAAACATCGGTGTCCTTCGCTTTGACCAAATTTCCTGCGCGCTTGTCGAGCCAGACCAATTGCTCAACGGGCTTGCCAATCTGCATCCGCGCAAAGCCGGCTTTCTTGCTCCAAACGCCATAGAGACTCAGGTAGGCGGGCTTGTCCGTTTCAATCCATTC
>JAEUQN010000539.1 GCA_016789725.1 Blastocatellia bacterium
GCCGAAAGCGACGGTGGCCCAGCCTGATTCGCCCGTCGCGAGGGTCGTGACGGGGCGGAAGTCGCTCGCGTTCCAGACGTACGCGGTTCCGCCGGAGTCGGCGCTTGCGAGCCATTTGCCGTCGGGGCTGAAGGCGACGGTCGTGGCTCCGGCGCCGGGGACGGGCAGCGTGTGCAGGCACGCGCCGGTGGCGACGTCCCAGATTTTGACGGCGCCGGGAAGCGGTTCGTCGTCGGGATCGGAAAATCCGGTCGTGCCTTCGGCGCTTGCCAGAAGCCGGCCGTCGGGGCTGAAGGCGACGGCGGCGACGGAATCCTCGTGTCCGGCAAGCACGCGCAGTTCGCGTCCGCTCGCCATGTCCCAGAGTTTGACCATTCTGTCGGTTCCGCCGCTGGCGAGCAGGCGGGCGTCGGGGCTGAAGGCGACCGCGCGCACTTCGCCGGTGTGGCCCGTCTGGACGACGATCCGTGGGCTTTCGGCCGCGGCCTGGCCGGCGTGTCCGGCGCTAGGGATGAGGGCGAGGACGAGCAGAAGAAACATGTTCGACTTCCTGGCTGCGCGGTC
>JAEUQN010000053.1 GCA_016789725.1 Blastocatellia bacterium
AAGCGGTCGAGATGCTTCATTGGATTCAAGCGCGTTTCGTCTTCAATCCAGCGCATTTTGGTTTGGATGAACAGTTTCTCGCGCGGCAAACCCTTGATCGCGGCGTTGACGTAATCGTGCATGTTGTACTGATCTGCGGTGTCAATGTAACGAACACCTTTGTCATAACAATAATGCACGAGCTTCGTGAATCCGTCCTGACCGAGGTCGCGCTGAACGCGACCGTTCTTGGTGCCAGTACCTAAGCCCATGCGCGTAATGGTGACGTTGGATTTGCCAAGCCGCACCAGATCCGCGTGACTGCGTTTGCCCTGCACTGCGGGTTCGACAGCTTCAATGGGGCCAGTGGCGACTTCAATGGTGTTGCCTTCAACCGCGCAACCAAGTGTCAACAGCGACGGCGTCAACGCAGCGGCTCCGGCGAGTTCCGCAGATTTGCGTAGGAAATTGCGACGAGTGAATTGGTCCTGGTTCTCGTGTGTACTCACGGTGATCCTCCTTATGAAATTTGCAATGGGATTGACGATGCACACTGGCGAGCAGCGTGTGCCATGACTATGCCGCATTTGGTCGCGGAATGTCTAGCGTAGCGCGGGCAGCTTGCCCGCGAAAATCAGGAAGTCAATTTGAAGCAAAAATTCGCGGACAAGCTGCCCACATTACTTCACGCCAAACCAGCGCCGCTTCGCCGGCACAGGCGTGCGTTGATCGGTCGCCAATCGTTTTTCGGCGTAACGCGCGAGCTTCACAAATGGCAGGCCAAGCAAGAAGTAAATCGCAGCCGTCAGAATGCCGACGCCGATGTAATCGTAATAGGCCGTCGCCAGTTGCCCGTAGACTTTCGTCAACTCCACCATCGTAATCACCGACACAATCGAAGAGTCCTTGAAGAGCGCAATGAAATCATTCGTCACGGGCGGAATCACGAGGCGCAACGCTTGCGGCACAATCACGTGACGCAAGCTCTGTGCGCGCGTCATGCCCAATGACAACGCGGCTTCCATTTGTCCGCGCGGAATAGATTGAATTCCGGCGCGATAGTTTTCGGCTTCGTAGGCAGCGTAGTTCAAGCCCAAGCCAACGACGGCAGCAACGAGCGGCGTCAACTTGATGCCGACCGATGGCAACCCGTAAAAAATCAGGTACAACTGAATCAGCAGCGGCGTGCCGCGAATGACTTCGATGTAGCTGCGCGAAAGCCACACCAGCGGGCGCGGGCCATACAGATTTGTCAGCGCTAATACCAGCCCCACCGCCATTGCGACGATCATTCCTAAAATCGAAATCAGTAACGTCATCGGCGCGCCCTGAAATAGCAGGAACGGCAAGTAGCTCCAATAGCGGCGCAATCGTTCGCCCCAGGTCGGCTTGTTTGTGATGACCTTCGTGAAATCTTCGTACGCTTGCGTCGAATTCGCGGGCGAAGTAGCGGGTGTGGATTGCGGCGCGCCGACCAATTCAACGAACAGCTTTTCGGTGTCCTTGTTCCAGATGTTCCACTTTTCATAGATGCCGCGCAGTTCGCCCGATTTCATCAATGTGCGCAGCGCGTCGTTGAGTTGCGCGAGCAACGCCTGATCCTGTTGGCGCACGCCGATGCCGTACAGTACTGGCTCAAACGGCTCACCCGCAAATTGCAGCTTCGGATTCGGTTTGACGTAATAGACCGCGACAGGCAATTCCATCAGGGCCGCGTCAAGCCTTCCGAAAATCAAATCGTCCAGACAACTGACCTGACTGTCGTACGTGCGAACCTCGATGCCACCGGCTTTTTCAAGCAAGGTGTGCGCGAGCGAGAATTTCAACGCGCCAGCAACTTTGCCCTTCAAATCGGCGAGCGAGTTGATGCCTGTTGTGCCTGCGCGCACGGCGAGTTGTTCGACTGTCGCGTAATACGGAATCGTGAAGTTAATGACGCGCTGGCGTTCGGGCGTGATTTCCAGCCCGTTCATGGCGATGTGATAATTGCCGCGTTGCAGCCCCGGAATCAGGCCGTCCCATTGATTCTGCACAAACGTCGGACGGCGATTTAATTCGCGCCCCAACGCATTCACCAAATCCACTTCAAAGCCGATCAATTCACGCGGATTGTCCGGTTTGGAAAACACAAACGGCGCGCCGCCTTCCGAATCTGCGCCCCAACGCAAATCATCCGCAGCAACAGTGAGGCTTGGGGAAAAAATGAACCACGAAGAAACCAAGAGCACGAAGAAGAATGAAAAATCAAAAGGCAAAAGGCAAATCTCAAAAATCAAAAGGGCGGAACTTACCTTTTCTTTTCCTTCTTTGAAAAAAAGAAAGTGCCGACCTTTTGCCTTTTGCCTTGTTCGATTTGCCTTTTGATTTTCCAACCTTCGTGGTTCCATCAGAGAAAGTCTTTCAGAAATTCGCGCGTGCGGTCATCGCGCGGCGCGGTGAATAGTTCTTCGGGCGGTGCCGATTCGACCAATTCGCCTTGTTGCAAAAAGATGATGCGATCCGCAACTTCGCGGGCAAAACGCATTTCGTGCGTCACTACGACTTGCGTCATCCCTTCGTCATCCAGTTGGCGCATGATGCTCAGCACTTCACCGACCAGCCCCGGATCAAGCGCCGACGTGGGTTCATCGTAGAGCATTACTTTTGGCGACATCGTCAAGGCCCGTGCAATCGCGGCACGTTGTTGCTGGCCGCCGGAAAGCTGCGAAGGATAATGGTGCATCCGATTGCCCAGCCCAACTTTTTCCAAATAAACACGAGCTTTTTCTTCGGCTTCAGCGCGCTTCATTTTGCGAACCACCATCGGAGCCTTGATCGCATTCTCAAGTGCAGTCAGATGCGGAAAAAGATTGAAGCTCTGAAAAACCATCCCGACCTCTTCCCGCAGCGCGCGCAAGCGTTGCTGAAAGTCAGGCGGTTGCTCGCCGTGATGCCGTTCCAGATTCACATCACCAATCTGAACGCTGCCTTCGTCCAATAATTCCAAACCATTCAGACAACGCAGCAACGTAGATTTGCCGCAACCAGACGGACCGATGATGGCAATTAGCTCAGCTTTTTCTACGGTAAAATTGATGCGATTGAGCGCGAGGCTGTCAGAAAAGCTTTTACTCAGATCGGTGACAGAAATGATAGTAGCCATGTTGCAATCGGTGCGATCATTTCAACTGCGTGATCAGATGAACGTGAGGGAGATCAATATGCAGCATCACTGCCCAGAGAACAAGTGCCAGCCGGATTTTCCGCTGGCGCGGTGGCGCGCGACGAGATCGCGGTCTTTACGTTCAATTCGCTCACGATTCCGGCGGATGTAACAGTGCAGGGCGCACGCACCGGGGATTCGCGCCCGATTGCGCGGCTTTCGCAATCTACCATCACAATTGACGGCACGGTTGATGTCAGCGGCGTGAATAGGACAAACGGAACGTCTGAAGCCGATCCCATAGGCGGAATCGGCGGCAATGCCGGACCAGGCGTCTGACTCTCTGCCTCTACAATCAGGCAAATGCGTTCGCAGCGACATTCCAGACGAACGGCCCTGAAGCGAGCCGTTGGGTGTTGAAGTGGCCAGATCACGGGTTGCGGATGGTCTTGGCAACACGGGTCTCGCCCACTTCCCCCTCCGCCCTGCTGCGCCCAAATTGCGCCCGCCCAACTTCATCCAGTACACTCCCACCCGCGATTTATGAACACTTGGTGCAAACGGAGAAAGCGGAGGCGTAGTCAGTGGGGCCTGTGGTCACTGACGGGAGGACTGTGGCTATGGCTAATTCTGTCCGTGCAGGCGCAATATCGCTTTGACCATTGGTCAGCGGATGATGGACTGCCACAAAACTCGGTGCGCGACATTGTGCAAACACGCGACGGATATTTGTGGCTAACTACGCTGGATGGGTTGGTGCGTTTTGATGGCGTGCGCTTCACCGTTTTCAATAAAAGCAATTCGCCGGGCATTGTGAGCAACCGTTTCGTTGCTCTCTACGAAGACGGACAGGGCGATCTGTGGGCGAGCACGGAAACCAGCGGTGTGACGCGGTTGCATCAGGGGCGTTTCACGACCTACACGACGGCGCACGGATTACCGTCAAATATAGTTGGAAACCTGGGCGACGATGGGCAAGGAAGATTGGTGTGCTTTGCGTCCGCACAACTTTTTCGCTGGGCAGATGGAAAATTCGAGGAGTTGGATGATTTGCAATTGCCACGCGAACAGATTGCCGCGGGCTTGGCTGAACGGGCGGACCGCGCCGCCATTGCCACCGACTTTCGCACCACGCTCAGGGCTGTGGTGTGGGGGCAGTTACAAGGCTGGGAATGGGCGAAATTCCCGCCAGATTTTCGCCCTGCTTCCAGCGCCGTGGCGAGCGATGGCACACTGTGGATCGGCTCGGAAAAGTATGGGCTGTTCGGATTTGAGAAGGGGAAGTTGACCCGACGTATCACCCAAGCAGAAGGTTTGCCGGGGAACAATGTGTATTTGATTTATGGGCGGCAACCGTTGCAGGCGATTTCGGTGGATGCGCGGGGCAGTTTCTGGCTATTTGATCTGAAGACGCGAAAAAGTGAATTGATGACGCAGACGCCGCCCGAAAAAGCGACACTCTGCTATGCCGACCGCGAAGGCAATTATTGGTTTACAACCTACAACGACGGGCTGTATCGCGCGCGGCGGCAATCCATTACGACAATCAATCAGGTGCAGGGCCTCAACACCGACGAGATTTATCCGCTGCTGGAAGATCGTCTAGGTGCGATTTGGATCGGGACCAACCTGGATGGCCTTTATCGCCTGCAACAAGGCGTGTTCACGCATTACGAATACAAGACGACGGGCTTGCCGAGCTTCGTCAGTTCGCTCTATGAAGATCGTGCCGGGCGCATCTGGTTCAATGGCGCGTGGCGTTCTGAAGGCGATAGCTTCAAGCAGGTTTATGACGCATCCCCCACGCATATCTGGACGATGTATGAAGATCACGAAGGCGCATTCTGGCGCGGCTCCGAACGCGGTGTCGAACGTTACAAAGACGGCGTCAAAACTACTCTGACAACACAAGACGGACTGGCAGGCAATGACACGAAAGTCATCATCGAAGCGGTCAATGGCGGTCTGTGGCTCGGCAGCTATGGCGGCCTGACGTATTACAAAGACGGCAAGTTCACGAAGTGGACAGAGCAGGACGGCTTGCCCGGTGCGACCGTGCGCGCCTTGCAGCAGGAAGCAGACGGGACCTTGTGGATTGGCACGTATGACAGCGGCTTGGGACGTTTCAAAGACGGCAAGTTTACGCGCTACACGATGAAGGATGGGCTGTTTGATAATGGCGTGTTTCAGTTTCTGGCAGACGATCAGGGCTGGTGCTGGATGAGTTGCAATCGCGGCATCTATCGCGTACGCAAGCAGGAGTTGAACGATTTTGCGGACGGCAAAATCAAGCGGCTGAATTCGCTCCCCTACGGCAAAGGCGATGGCATCTCCAACGTCGAATGCAATGGCGGGCGCTGGCCGGCAGGCATCAAGACGCGTGATGGCAAACTCTGGTTTCCGACGATGGATGGCGTGGCAGTCGTTGATCCAAAATCCGTTTCCCTCAATCCGCAACCGCCGCCCGTGTTGATCGAATCCTTTCTACTGGATCGTGAGCCAGTGGCCTTTGATGGCGAAGTCACGATCAATCCCGGTCAGGACAATTTCGAGATTCAGTACACGGCGTTAAGCTTTGTGAATTCGGAGCATCTGCGGTTTCGCTACAAGCTGGAAGGGTTGGAAGCGGACTGGATTGATGTCGGCACACGACGCACGGCCAATTATTCGCATGTGCCGCCCGCCAGCTATACGTTCAAGGTCATTGCGGCGAACAGCGATGGCGTCTGGAACGAAACCGGGCAGAGCCTACGGCTACGCGTGTTGCCGCCGTTCTATCGCACGTGGTGGTTTCTGACGTTGGCGGTTCTGTCTCTTGGCGGACTGGTGTTTGCGACGTATGAATATCGCGTGCGACAGTTGCGGCGCGTGCAGGCAGCGCAGGAAGCGTTCTCGCGGCAATTGATCGCTTCGCAGGAAAGCGAGCGCAAACGGATTGCGTCTGAGTTGCACGATTCATTGGGGCAAAGTCTGGTGCTGATTCGCAACTGGGCGATGCTGGGGGCGAGTCAGTTGGAACCGCAGGCTCCGGCGACGGAAGAACTAGACGAAATCAAGTCCACCGCCTCACGGGCCATCAACGAAGTGCGCGAAATCGCGTACAATCTGGGGCCGTATCATTTGGATCGGCTCGGATTGGCCGAAACGATCCGGGAGATGGTCAATCGCGTGGCGCAGGCTTCCGGGATTCACTTTACAACTACGCTTGATCCACTCGATGGAGCGCTCTCCCGCGAGGCCGAGATGAGTCTTTATCGCATCACACAGGAAGCGCTGAACAATTTGGTCAAACACGCAGAAGCGACGAAAGCGGCAGTGTCAATCCAGCGCACAGCGAAAGGCGTAAAGCTGACTGTCACTGATGATGGCAAAGGCTTCGATGCGCAGGCAATACTGGCCTCCACGCAAAAAGCGGGCTTCGGTTTACACGGGTTGTCCGAACGCGTGCGACTGCTGAACGGCACGATGGCAATTCAATCTGCGCCTGGTCAGGGAACGACGCTGGAGGTGACTCTATAAAAGGTTAGAAAAAGATTTTCTCCTCCACGAAGCCACACGAAGGCTCACGAAGAGGGCAGACAAGGAGACAAGGAGATGGCTGCGGCGTTTTCCCTTTACCATCATGTCTCCCCGTCTCTCCATCTCTCCATCTTTCTCCGTGCTGCTTCGTGTGGCTTCGTGGAAAACATCTTCTTGAAAACTATAGTAAGGAACCTCGCACATGAGTGAAATTCAGATTCTGATCGCCGACGATCATCCCATCTTTCGGGAAGGCTTGAAAAAAGTGATTACGCGCGATGCGCAGATCAAGGTCGTCGGCGAAGCGGAAGATGGCCTCACCGCCATTGCGTTGCTGACGACCCTGCAACCACAGGTTGCCGTGCTTGATCTGGATATGCCAGGCAAGGACGGTTTTGCGGTGATGCGTGCGGTGCAAGAAGCGAAGCTGCCCGTCAAAGTCATCTTCCTGACCATGCACAACAGCGAAGCGATTTTTCATTCGGCGCTCGATGCGGGCGTGTCCGGGTATGTGCTCAAGGACGGCGCGATTGCCGAAATCGTCAATGCGATTCGCGCGGTTGCCGCAGGTCGCAATCACATCAGCGCGGAACTTTCCACCTGGCTGCTCAATCGCGCCCAGCGTGCGACGGAACTGGCCCAGCAAAAACCGAGTATTGCCGACTTAACGCCCACCGAACTACGCGTGCTGAAGCTGATCGCGCAGGAAAAGACCAGCAAAGAAATTGCCGCCGAACTTTTCATCAGTCCCAAGACCGTCGAACATCACCGCTCCAGCATCTGCGAAAAACTGGACCTGCGCGGCTTCAACGCCCTCGTAAAATTCGCCATTTCCCACAAATCTGAACTTGCCTGAACCTTGCTGCATCGGGGCGCTCACCGATGCAAATTAGGGGCGTGCCCCGATGCCGAAATGGGGGCGCGCACGAATACCGCCTTTCCGCGTCTCTGCCGATAATTCTCAACGTACCGTAGCAACCAATCGCAAAGAGAGTTTGGGAAGAATACTGCCTTGTGGAGGTGATGTTCTGAACCCCAAATTTGACCTTGCACTATCGAGAGAGGCAACCACCAATGACACAACTGAACCGACCATCTCAATTCTTGATCGCGCTGAGTTTTCTGCTCAGCATCTCCCTGACAATCCTAACCCAACCCGTCGCCGCACAAAGCACCAACAGCGTTGTTGCCTGGGGAAGTAATCGCGACGGCCAATTGAATGTTCCTGAGGGGCTGCACAATGTAAAAGCTCTGGCCGCAGGCCACTCCTTCAGTCTAGCCCTCAAGAACGATGGCACCGTCATCGCCTGGGGAAGCAATACCTTTGGCGAGATGAATGTTCCGGCGGGCTTGAGCGGCGTGACGGCCATTGCAGCGGGGAATTCTTTCTGTCTGGCGCTCAAGAGCGACGGCACCGTCGTTGCTTGGGGAGCGATGAATGTCCCCACGGGGCTGCGCGATGTAAAAGCTATCGCTGCTGGCTTTGGTCACGCTCTGGCGCTCAAGAAGGATGGCACGGTTGTCGCCTGGGGACAGAATAATTATGGGCAGACGAATATCCCGGCAGGCGTGGGCAGCGTGGTCTCGATTGCGGCAGGTGATTATCACAGTCTGGCGCTGAGGTCCGATGGCATCGTTTTTGAGTGGGGGAGATATAACTCTGAGAGGCAAGTGTTCAACGGCCCTAGAGTAGATGTTGCGGTTGCTGCGGGTTCGACTCACAACCTTGCACTGAGTTATGGGCAGGTCATGTCGTGGGGAAGCGATATACGACCAACGTCCGGCATAATAAGTGGTGTAAAAGCCATTGCGGCGGGTGGTTACCACAGTTTGGCGCTGAAAAATGATGGCACTGTCTACGCCTGGGGAAACAATACTTACGGTCAGACGAATGTCCCGGTGGGGCTTCGTAGCGTGACCGCGATTGCCGCAGGTGCAACTCACAGCCTGGCCTTTGGAAACACCCCACCGACAATTACAGTCAATTCCCCATCACAGATAACAGGCACCGCCAGTAACAATGTCCAGCTCGCCACTGTTAAGGATGCTCAGGAGGTCGAAGAACTGCTTGATGTCTCCGCCACTCCGCTCTCTGGTTTTGGTGTTTCGCTCACGGGGATGCGCGTGGACAGCAAGGGCAACCTGACAGCGAATGTGCAAACCGTATGTGGAGCGACGCCCTCCGCCTTTACCTTGCGTGCGACGGACAGGAGCGGCTTGTTTTCTGAAGCCAAACTCACCATTAACGTCGGCCCTAATACCAGCTTTACCAACGGCCCGGCCAGTGTGAGTGGGGCCAATGTCACCTTCAGTTTTATCGGTGCCAACAACTGTGCTATCAGTAGTTTTGAATGCAAACTCGACGGCGGGGGATGGACCGCGAGCACTGGTTCCCAAAGCTACAGTAACCTGGCGAACGGCACGCATACCTTCCGGGTGCGGGCCAAAGATGCGGCGGGCAATGTGGACCCGACGCCCGCCATCTATACCTGGCAAGTCTTCGCGGCCAGTTGCGGCACGACTGTTCTTCCGCTCACTCTGGCACAACCTAAAATTGGCGTGGCGTACAACCAGAGTTTAGCGGCAACTCCGAGTGGTAATTACACCTTCAGCCTGCTGTCCGGCACACTGCCACCAGGTTTGCAGATCATCCAGATACCGTCGGTCATTGGGCCCTGGCTTTCCTTGCTAACAGGCACACCGACCACCCGCGGCACCTACACCTTTGCGCTGAAGGCGAAGAAGAACAACTCCAGTTGTGAAGGCGCTCGCATGTACACGATTACGGTTCAGTAAGAGGCGTAAGAAGTGTTGGCATAGCGAGTCGTAGCGAGCTGCTCAATCTTTTCTCACCTCGTCACTTCTCGCTGTGCCACATCACTTCTTACAAGCTAGCGATTTAGGCAAGAGGCCGCCCCGCCTTGTCACCACCGCCCTGCGACCAATGGCCAAGCGAGTTTGAGATGAAAGTCTTGATTGTGGATGACAACTCGGAAATCCGTCGGATGCTGCGCCGCCTGCTGGCAGACCTGAGCACCGACATCTTCGAATGTTCCGATGGCGGCGAAGTGCTCAGTGCCTACACCCGGCAACATCCCGACTGGGTGCTGATGGATATTGAGATGGGGCAGCTAGATGGCATCACGGCGACGCGACAAATCAGAGCCGTTGATCCTGTGGCGCATATCCTGATCGTCACCAGTCACGGCAACCCCGCCTTGCGAGCGGCGGCACAGGCCGCAGGCGCGTGCGGGTATGTCTTGAAAGAAAACCTGATGGAAATACGGCAATGGCTGACCGCTGAACCGAACAGCGGCCTAAAGCTTGCCTGAAACCTGACAACCGGGAAAGGAAACTACCGATGAACCATCAAATCAAACGACTATCCGTATTGTTTATTATGCTGAGCCTTCTGCTGAGTGCTGTACTGTGGAGCGCGGGGCGCGGGGCAAATGCGAAAGTGCTGCCAGTCGCCGCCGCATACCCGCTTGACCCAAACGCTTTCACTTCGCTGGGCGTCTCGCCGTTTGGCACGGCGGGGACGTACACCATTGACGCCAGCAAGGATAACGCCGCGCCCAGTTTGATGGGGCCGGGTCTTGCCGTGCCGCTGCTGGGTGTCTTCCACTCGCCCTCGATGGGCGTAACGGCCAATGACGAGATCGCTGTTTTCGCCTTTGATTCAATCAACATCCCGATGGGTGTGACGGTGCAGGGCCAGCGCAACGCCAACTCGCGTCCTATCGCCTTGCTGTCACAAGCGGGGATCACGATTGACGGCATCGTAGATGTGAGCGGCGAACGTGGCAGTTTTTATAGCGGCGAGCAAACCAACATCGGCGGGGCGGGCGGGGCAGCGGGGCCCGGCGGCGGTGGCGGTGGTGGCGGTGGTAAAGGAGAAGGTCAGCCTTTTCATGGAATACCGATTGGGTCCCCTGGGCTCGGCGGCGTAGGCTTCGTACGCGGCAATGATGGGCCAAGCGGCACTCCATATGGAACTGGTGGTCGTGGCGGTAGTGTGGCGACCGACGGTGGCGGTCGCGGCGGCATTCAGCCCGCTGATGGTGGCGGTGGAGCTTTTGGGGGCGATGGAGGGACGGCCATGTTTCTTTCGTACACAACAGTTGGCGGCACTGCTTACGGCGACCTCTCCCTGAGGTTACAGGGTGGCAGTGGCGGCGGGGGTAAAAGCGGCTTAGATCGTAGTGGTGACGGTGGTGGTGGCGGCGGCGGAGCTATTGAGTTAGGTGCTGTTTCTACCATCCTCATGACGGGTACGGTGCAGGCCAACGGTGGTGATGGTACTTCTGGAAGCGGGGGTGGCGCGGGTGGAGGGATATTGATCCACGGTCAGATCGTGACGTTTTCCGGCTCAGGCAGGCTGAGCGCAGCCGGCGGCAGCACTTTTGGTGGTGGGGGCGGTGGGGGACGCGTGCGGATCGTAGCAAGCACCATCACCGAAGGCTGCGTTAATGTGGATGGTGGACGCGGCGATGCCTCCGGTAGTCAAGGCGTGTACACAACGGTTGGAAATGTCAGCCCGCCCCCGGCTGTCAGCCTGGCCTTCAGTGAGCAACCGCCGGACACAATGTCTGGAGCAACGATCAATCCAGCCGTCACGGTGCGAGTGCTGAATGGATGTGGCAACCTGCTCACCAGTAGCAATGCTTCTGTCACGCTCGCGCTCGGCAGCAACCCCGGTGGTGCGACGCTCGGCGGAACGCTCACGGTCAATGCCGTCAATGGCATCGCCACTTTCAGCAATCTGACGCTCAATCGCGCCAGCACTGGCTACACGCTCGTCGCCAGCAGCAACGGCCTCACCAGCGCAACTTCCAGTGCCTTTAATATCACCTGTCAACCGATCACCGTCAGTCCGGCAACTAGCGCGCTCACCGCAGGGACGGTCGGCACCAGCTATGCGCAGCAGTTCACGCAGGTGGGTGGCAACGGCACAATTACGTGGAGCGTCAATCCACCAATTCCCGGCCTCTCGATTGATGCGACGGGTAAACTGTCCGGGACCCCAACGCAACCAGGCGATTATTCCTTCACGGTAACGGCCACCGATACCAATCAATGTCCGGGGGCAACCAATTACACCCTGACGATCAATTGCCCAATGATTGATCTGACACCGACCACCCTGGCGGGCGGCACTTATGGCACGGCCTATCCGAGCACGACCTTGTTGCCGACCAGCGGCACGGCTCCCTATACCTTCACCATCAGCGGTTTGCCCAATGGGATGACCGCAGCGAAGACAAGCACGAATGTCACGCTCTCCGGCACACCCACGCAGACAGGCAACTTCACCCTGCGCGTGGATGTCCTGGATGCTTACGGTTGTACAAACGGAGTCAATGGCCGCAGCTATCCACTCACCATTGCCAAAGCGCCGCTGACCGTGACGATCAACAATGCGTTTCGCAATCAGGGCGCAGCCAATCCGCCGCTCTCCGGCTTGATCACAGGGCTCAAGAATGGCGATAACATCACCGCCAGTTACAGCACCACCGCCACCTTGGGCAGTGCGCCGGGGAATTACCCGATCACCGCCACGCTCAATGATCCCAATCATCGCCTCGGCAATTATCAGGTCACGAATCCGGGGGGGACCCTCAAGGTCTTCAATAGCTGCGGCATCGGTCCCGTCCCCTTCTTTGCCACCCAGGGAGCGGTCGGAGGCTATTGGTTGTACTACCAACCGCTCTCGGCCTCGCCGCTGGGGAATTACACCTTCAGCCTGTTTGCGGGAACCTTGCCGCCGGGTCTGTCCATTGTGAACAACTTTGGGCAGTACATATTGCAGGGAGCACCGACCACGCGCGGGACTTACACCTTCACGTTGCTGGCGAAAAACACTAGCAACACCTGTGAGGCCATCCACACCTACACCATCACGATTTGGTGAGAATGAGGGCGTGGCTGACAGCCAAAGCAAGCTGTCAGCCACGCCCTCGCAATTTTTCAGCAGGGCGTGGAGGTTGGTGGACACACCGTATCTGTTTTTTGAAAGGGCCGATGGCGTGAAGCGCGGTCATCCAATCATTAAGCGCAGTTCATCAATGCGCTGTGAAATTTGCGCGCTGGTCATCTCCTGGAAACGTTTCGGCAACATCGAACGCGTCGTGGCTTCGCGGGCGGCCACGAGTTCCTGATATTCGACAGCTTGCTCATCGCGCGCGGGTGTGAATTCATCGGCGACGGATTTCAAATCCTCCTGGGTAACTTCGGCGTGCCCGGCTTGGCGCGCGATGCGGCGGGTACGAATGATGATGGATTCGATATCTGCGCCGGACAGATGTAGTGGGGTTTGCGTAATCGGCGACCAATCTTCGATCTTGTGCGCAATCTTGTTTTTGCGCGCCATCGCCACCGCAATTTCTTTTCGATCTTCCTCAGTTTCGGGATAAAACAGCGAGATGTGTTCTTCGGCGCGGCCTTGCCGTTTGAGGTCAATCGGCAATAAATCCGGGCGTGACGTCATCAATATCCACAAAATGCGCCCGCGATTTTCGGTGTTGCTCATCGCGGCGGCAATCTTGGAAAACACGCGCTGATCTACGCCGGAATCACCACCGGAATCGCGGTTGCCGAGCGCCGCATCGGCTTCGTCAATCAGCACCACAATCGGCGTCAAGGCTTGCAGCAGGTTCAGAATTTTTTCGAGATTGGATTCGGTCGAACCAACCCATTTGTCGCGGAAGTTTTTGAATTCGACGACATTCAGGCCGCAATCTTTGGCGAAGCATTCGGCCAGAAAGGTTTTGCCTGTGCCAACGGGGCCGGAAAACAAAATGCCCATCGGGGCTTCTTCGCGGTTGCCATTTTTGATGACGTCGGCGATGTCCTTTAAATAATCTTTCGCCGCCTTCAAACCGCCGACCGTGTCTAATCCATACTTCGGATCCGTGAATTCAATCAGCCCCGCGCATTCGGATTCGATGATTTCTTTTTTCTTCTGGCGCACGTCTGCAAACGTCAGGCCATCGTCTGAAAGCTGCGCTGCCCGCAACAGCCCACGCAAGTGAATGAAGTTGATCCCCGAAGTCATCGCCGCCAATTGATTGATGTGCATTTCCATGCGCATCGGATAAGCTTTGATATTTTCGGTCAGATATTCCAAACGTTCCGCTTCGTCCGGGTACGGAATGCGGATACTGGCCAGCCGTGAATTTTCGCGCACACGTTGATGCACGTCGGACAACGCTTCGGAAATCAACACGACGAGGTTGTCAGTTTCAAGCAAACGCGGATTCGTCATCCATCGTTGCAATGCAACTAACGTGTTGCGTTCATCGCCTGACAAATACGTCATTTCGCCTGCGGGCAAAATCGTTTCGACAAAATTGATGATGACCGCCACCTTATCGGCATAAAACAAAAACCGCTCAATCATCGGCAAGGCCTTGGCCGGATCACGCGGCAGCTGAGAAGCAGCACTCACGTTCATCAAGGGATCGGCAACACGCTGATGCGCGACGAATTGCCGCAAGGTTTCGTCCGAATCAAACGTCAAGCCTTCACTGCGGTTATAAGCAACGATACCTTTGTTGCCGAGCAATTCCTTTTGTAAAAACGACATTAGCGAAACATAGCCCGTACGGGCGCGAATCAAATCGTAGACATTGTGGTGCAGCAGAAAATGGCTGGCTTCGCCCGCACGATATTTGCGCGCGAGTTCATCGGCCCAGCGGGGTAATTTTCCTGAGGTGGTTAATGAATGTTGTCCGTTTGGCATAGCGATCTCTACAATAAAAAAGGCACGAAGAAGTTGCTTCGTGCCTCTTCATTCCTCATTTCATGAATTGTCACTTATTCAGCCGTTTGACCGGCGGCTTCTTCACCGCTGGTTTCGTGGCTACCGTTTTTGGTGGCGTAGCGGTTTTCGTTGCGGCCCCTAACGTCGGCGGTTCAGTCGGAGTCGTTACAGCTTTTTTCTCGGTCGGCGCAATTGTGAAAGTAAATAATGCACTGGCAGGCGCATTTATACCAGCGAACTCAGACGGTGGAAACTCCCATTGCTTGACCGCTTCCCGCGCGGCTTGATTTCCTTCGGGCAAGGACGATTGCCAGATCATAGCCGTTGCCACTTTTCCCTCTGCGTTGACCTCTGCGCGAACGGATACTTTACCCACCATACCTTGTTTTTTTACAACTTCAGGCCAGTTGGGGTCAGGCTTTTTCGTGGCCTTGGCCTGCAAGGCAGCGGATTTGGCTTCATCAAAAGTCAATGGAACAGGTTTTGTTTCTTCGCAGGAAATGGCTAACACCAGGTAGACGTCGGAATTTTCAAATGCCTGAACGGGGCTTCCATCGCGGAAATAGGTGGAATAAACACTCGACTTCAGCCGCACGCCATCATCGGTGTAAAAATAGGTCAGCCCAGCTTCTACCTCAAAGCCGTGACTCATCATTGACATCGGGATGGGATGCGTGCTTTTCGGGCCAGCGTACATATTGATTTCGCTCAGCGCCATCGTGTTAATCGTATCGTCATCACGCAAGCCCTGAGCAACCAGGAATTGAACCTCCAGATGCGCGAGTTTGGAGTCGCCAATCACAATGATACCTGGTCGTGGTCGTCGAAACAGCCGGAACTGTGCCGTCCGCAACAACGCCGCTTCCGTAACTAACGGATAGGCTTTCTTAATCGTGCTCAGCCATTTTTCATCATCCGTTTGGGCTGCTGTTCGCACCCGAAAAACCTGATTGGTTAGCGGGTCCTGCTTTGATGGAACGCGAACTTCAAAGAGGCGCGCCGTCAGATACACAGGCGGCTCCAGTTGGTCATCATCCTGAGCGAAGACGGACAAGGTTGGTAAAAGGCCAAACAAAAGTGCCGACAAGAACAACAGGCGGTGAGAAAAACGGAATGGTTGCAAGTTGGACTACCTCCAGATGTGAGAAATAATTGCGGTGAGATATTGAAGGTCAGAACAACTTCAAATCTCTATCTTCGTTCGGCGGCAAATGTGGGGCGCGAGGAAGCCGTCGAAGGAGGGGCATTATTGAATGAATCCAGTTGACTCATTATCGGGGCGGTATGTTGCAACATTTCGCGAGTGGATTCAATCGAAGAAATCAGCGTGTCAAAATCAAGGGATGACATGTATTCCGGGCCGGGCATCGTGACAACTTGATCGTTGACCAAACCAAAGAAATTTTCAATCATTTGCAATTGCGCTTCAACCCGCTTCACGCTGCGTTCGATGTCATCGAAGGTGTCAAGACGGCGGCGCAAAATCTGGACATTTTTATCATGTAGGAGCCGGGCCGTTTCATCGGCTTGCGCGCTGGCGCGTTCGGCCTGCCGTAATTGATTTTCGACGGCTTGGCGATTAATCGAACGCAGGTGCATTTTGCGGCGGCGGTATTCATCCAGCAAATCCACAAATGCTTCCCAGGCGGTTTCAAGTTCTCGCAATTGCGGGGGATCCTCGTTGAGGCGCGCAAATTTTTTGAAGTTGCTGCCAATCTGACCTTTCATCCAGCTCAGATATTCGACCGCTTCCCGTTCACGAGGATCAAAGGTCTTGATAAGTTCCTGCCGTTTGCGATGCCGTTCCAGTTGCAAAACTTGACGCGCGCGACGATCCACGATGCGCCGATAAAAATACGAGGCCGGCACAATTGCCAGATAAGCCGCTTCAGAAACAATCACGCCCGCCGCCACGACTGCACCGTCAACCGCGCCGAACAACGAGGCGTACACAGCCCCGGCTGCACCCAGCACCAACGCGCCAAGGTTCAGCGGTTCTTTCAATGCAGATTGAATGTACGAAGGCTTTCGATCCATACAATTCGGCGGTCATTCGAGCAATGGTGATACGCAATCCTGCCGGGCAAAGATTCAATTTAATTTTTGCCACGAATTTCACGAACCAGCATCAATGCACAGGAGAACTGAACTGCTCATCTCAAGGCGCATTGCTAAGCAACGGCATACCAATCCGTGAAATTCATGGCAACGATCAACTATTCCGTGGTCCGAGCACGATTGGGCAAAGTGTCATCGGCAGCCCCTAAAGTTTTCTCAGTATTAAGGACAGAGGAACCTTCTCCCAATGAAGGAGTCACCGCATCAGGGATTAACCCCATCTGACGTTTGTAGGCCAGCAAGGTATCTTGTGCCTCAAAGTTCGCGGCTTCCATTTCAATTTCCTGCATCTTGTTGTCAAGCGTGTTGGTCGCCATCTCGGCTTTCGCTTCAGCAGTGGCCGCACGCCGTGAGATTTTTTCGCGCATGTCATCGAAGGTGGCAGAATCGTCTCCGATTTGGAAGCTCGTCATTGTCTGCGCTATCTGCTCCTGCATCTTGGCCTGTTTGCTTTGCGCGATCAATTGCATGGCTTCATCGGTCTTTTTCTTCATCTGCGCCATGTAATTGTCGCGGAACTTCATCGCCTTGCCTGAAGCATCTTTCGCTGACAACAACTGCATTTTCGTTACTTCCAACCCTTTTTGCGTGGTTTGGAGTTCGGTAATCCACTGTGCCGCGATGTCATCACGTCCCATCTTGATCGCAGCTTTGACCTTGCTATCCAACTCGGCAATTTTCGTTTGCGCCTGTTCAGCCTGACGGGTCAGGAGTTTTTCGTTGGCGACAACCTGGGCGACATTGTTGTTCATTTCCGGGATTTTGTCGCGCATATCGCGGATTAACTGCTGAAGGATCAATTCGGGGTCTTCGGCGCGGTCAATAATGCCTCCAAAGATTGAACGAAACAGCCTGACGATTCGATTCCACATGGTGTTAGTTCCTCACTGTAGTATTTGCCTGCCTGTAATTCGTACTGCATCGGCTTGGACGGCGCGAGCCACACGGCTTGCAGCCAGCGGCGTGCAGTATAACAAAGTTTTCTGAAGTCACACACAATCGTGACATAGAATCGGCGCGAAACTGGCAATTTATCCGGCGCAGCAAGAACCAACGCGAATTTTCGGTGCAGGCAACAAGCCTGCATTGACAATTTCAGGCGACAGAGTTACGTTGTGGTTGCGCCAATTATCCAAATAGTTTGAAAAAACATCAGCGGTACTCATTGAGTTTGCATTCTGAAATTACCGGCAGCTAACAAATCCCTCACGAACAATCCTCTTTGAAGCATCACCAGCTTGCAAGGATTGAAAAGGCTAACGGGTAGATGACCCAAATGTTAGTTAGCATTTCTTAGGCGACTCATCCAATCTTGCCAAGCCGGCACCTGTGGCAAATTTTCGGCAACTTAAAAAACTAGCGACTCTCTACTGTTCAAGCACTCACGTGGACAACGCCGCAATTATGCTCCTTCCCCCTTGCAGGCCGTTCCGCGCATACTCAATGTTATTCCTTTTAGGAGGCAAATTCCGATGACTAAACGACTCATAATACTGGCGGGCTTTCTTTGTCTCGCCCTACTCACCAACCTTAGTTTCCGCGTTCCCACCACAGTGGAAGCGCAAGCTCCAGCCGACTGTGTGACGGCAACCGCCCCAGCGTTCACCCTCGGCGTGGACAAAAACCTGCAACTGCCGGGTGGCGGTGTTCTCAAAGATGGCGATTTGTTTTACCTCGGCAATAACAATGGCGTTCAGTTCACTACCACTTCGCCCAACACGTTCCTACAGACATTTGCGAACGATGCCAGCGCTGTTCCTATTGGCTATCCGAACACGATCAACCTCCGCTTTCAGAGTCAAACACCAAATCAAGTAGCCACTGCGCTGTCCTGCCTGGATAGCATCTGGGACATCAACTTTGTCCTGTATGGTGGTGGCGCAACCGCAGCGGGCGTGGCAGGTGATGTGTATGAACTATACCTGCAACAACCCGATGGCAGCCGTCGCATCTCGCTTGCAACCTTCACCACCAATCCGGCGGGAACCGGAGCAGTGGTAACTTCCATTGTTCCGGGTGCGGATCTTTCGGCAGTCGGACACACGCCGACAACGGTTGGCCGCGTAATCCCATTTGAAATCGCTGGCGGAAATGACGGTGCCGGCAATCCACAGCTTCGGACCAGTCTCATTTCGTTGGCGCTCCCCATGGATGGCAGCATTCCAAACTGTGCTCAATTGGGTATTACCATTCGCAAAGCAGGTGGAAGCGGCAGATCAATGATCGTTTTGGCTAATCTGGTGGTCACGCGCAGCGCAACCACGACCGCAACAGGCACCGGCATCCAATCCGGCATTGCAGGTCTGCGTTATCCGACGGCCCGTGTTTGCGACAATATTTGCCCGGCTTGCCCGACTATCGTTTGCGACACGGTGCTGTGCTTTGCTGATCCTTGCACCTGGTGCAATCGCTTGTCCTTCCCCACTCGCTATCTGAACCATCGCGTGGTGGTCCCCGGCGTCAATTTCAATCAGCCGATTCCTGTCTTTGTGCCGGACAATCAGCGGATTGGACAGCCCATCAATCCGTTGATCAGTCAGTATCTGGGTTGTGGCGGTTTCTATCGCAGCGAAATGCGCGCTCAGTTGATTGCCCATTACATCGCCGCTCAATTGGACATCCAAACCCAATTGTCCTTCTGGTGGATCAAGCTCAACAAACAACCCCTGCAATGCCACGTCATCACTCCGATGAGTATGCCGGGGATGCCGGGTGCTCCGCGCGCTCTGCCCGCGACCTTCAGTGGCGGCCCCATCACCTCCCTGACCGATGCCTCCACGCTCCAGGATTTGTTTGATGTCACCGATTGGGTCGTCACCAAAGGCTCTATGGACGACCTCCAGAAACTCCTCGCAATCTACAAACAACTCAATACCTGCCGCAAAGACTAAGTTTGAACGCTAACATTTGTGGTCAAAACCAAACAGCCTCAACTTGAATCAAGTTGAGGCTGTTTCTTTTTGCCGATAATACGCAAACGAATCTATCGCGTCCCAATGTCGCGCCGGAAATGCGCCCCGTCAAAGTGAATGGAGGCAACGCCTTGATATGCCAACGAAGTAGCAGAGGCCAGGGTCTCGGCCCGCGCGGTCACACCCAACACGCGTCCACCAGCAGTCTCAATGGCCCCATCGTTTCGCTTGCGTGTGCCAGCGTGAAAAACTGTAACGCCATGAATTTGCTCAGCGGTGTTGATACCAGTAATGACCTTCCCCGTTTCATAACTACCTGGATAGCCTGCTGAGGCCAACACCACGCATGAAGCCGAATCATTGCTCCAAACAGGTTTTACTTGTTCTAATTCACCGCGCGTTGCGGCCACAAGGATTTCGGCCAAATCACTATCCAATCGTCGCAACACAGTCTGTGTTTCAGGGTCGCCCAAGCGCACGTTGTATTCCAACACCTGTGGTCCATTCGCCGTTAGCATCAAGCCAATGAAAAGAACGCCGCGAAATGGAAAACCATCAGCGGCAGTTCCAGCCAGCGAAGGCTCGACGATCTCTTTGATAATATGTCGCTCCAGGGCTTCGTCTAATAAGCCTGGTGTCGAAAACACCCCCATCCCGCCTGTATTCGGACCTTGATCGCCATCGAAAGCACGTTTGTGATCCTGTGCCACGGGTAACGTGCAGTAGCCCTTGCCATCGGCAATCAGCAAATATGACAGTTCCCGCCCGACCAGGCATTCTTCAATCAGCAACCGATTCCCTGCTGCGCCAAGCTTTTGCCCAGCCATAAACTCATTGATAGTGGTGCGCGCAACAGTTTCGTCGGCAGCGACCACTACGCCTTTGCCTGCTGCCAGTCCATCAGCTTTAATCACCAGTGGATATTGAAATGATCCATCACTCACGGTCTTGAGTGCCGTTTCCTGATCGTCGCAGAAAACTGTGCGCGCCGTTGGGATGCGATGGCGTTGCATAAACTGTTTGGCAAAGACCTTGCTGCCTTCGAGTTGTGCAGCCATTTGCGAGGGGCCAAAAATCGTCAGGCCACGTGCTTCAAACGCATCCACGATCCCATCCACCAAGGGTTGCTCAGGGCCAACAACGGTCAGGTCAATCCCTTCGCTGGCGGCAAAACTTGCAAGTCCACTGATCGAATTTTCACTAACGTGTGTGGCTAAATTCAGAAGACCCGCGTTAGTCGAATTGTTGTAGATTTTCTTGATGTGCGGGCTGCGCGCAAGCGTCCAAACCAATGCATGTTCACGCCCACCGGAACCGATCACTAAAACTTTCATGTTGAGTATTGCTTTCTGAAGATTGTGGTTATTGAGCGCGCATCTTGGCACGCGGTGAAGTTATGAGTCAAGTTGCTTGACCACTGCCAGTGGCTAGTGTAGCCTTGCCGCTTGTTTTGTTGCCTGTAGGGTCAAGCTTCTGGCGCAGGCTTGAGAATTCACGATTTGCAGCAAACGATTTTTTGCCACTGAGGAGGTGAAGATAGCTTGGCAGAAGTTAAAGTCGGCGAAGGAGAATCGCTGGAAAGCGCGCTCCGCCGTTTCAAACGCAAGGTGCAGCAAGAGGACATCATCAAAGACGTGAAACGTCACCAGTTCTACATGCCACCGGGCGAAAAGCGTCGCGTCAAATCGGCGCTGGCACGCAAGCGCAATCGCAAGAAAGTCCGCCGCGTTTACGAATAAACGGACTGCATATTGCGCCACCTCTTAAAACTTAAACACCAATTCGGCTGCTGCAAGTAAAATAATTTGCAGCAGCCGGTTGTATTTGCACAACATCTTTTTACTGTCGTGTTGCCATCCTGCACCAGCCAACAATTTCCCGCCCTCTCGTTGCCACTACTATCTCATTGATCTCAGACAGCTTAGGCTACTTGCTTCTTGGCGAGAAGCGTGGCCTGAAGTTTGCTAAAAGAGGCCGAATTAAGATAATTCCCCTTAATAAAAATACGAGAGATAATGGCTAAACAAACTACTATCGGAAACAGCTTCACAGCCAGTGGTATAGGACTTCATTCCAACGCGAAGGTCTCCGTTACGGTCCTGCCAGCCCCCGCCTACACGGGCTATTTATTTCGCCGCACCGACTTAAATAATTTCGAAATTCCCGCTGCACCTGAATTCGTCGCCCACGTAAGTTATGCCACGACCCTGATGAAATCGGGCGTCATGATTGCAACCGTCGAGCACCTGCTTTCGGCGTTAATGGGGTCAGGCGTAGACAACGCGATTATCGAAGTAGATTCCCTTGAGGTTCCAATTCTTGATGGCAGCAGCGAACACTGGATTGAGTTGATTGAAAAAGCTGGCATCGTCAAACTTTCCGCGCCCCGCGCGTTCCTGAAAGTTCTCAAACGCATTGAAGTCAGTGAAGGCAATCGCTCTATGTCCATCGAGCCAGCCGATGAGTTCCGTATTAGTTGTGAGATTGACTTCAACCACCCGATGATCGGCAAACAACGGGGCGAATTGTGCCTGTATAATGGGCGCGCCGCCTATGATAAATACCTGGCTGAAATCGCGCCGGCCAGGACCTTTGGTTTTGTGCATGAATTAGAAATGCTCAGGAAAAGTGGGTTATGTCAGGGTGGCTCGCTCGAAAACGCGATTGCTCTCACTCCCGACGGAATGCTGAATACCGAGCCATTACGCTTTGCCGATGAATTCGTGCGGCATAAAATCCTCGACATCATTGGCGATTTGGCATTGGCTGGAATGCCGATTTTAGGCCACGTTCACGCGGTTCGTTCCGGGCACGGGTTACACACGATGTTGCTCTCAACCCTCTTACGAGATCGTGCGGCGTGGGAAGTAACACGACGAACAGATTGATGTGCTTATGACCGTTGATGAATTCACAGCTTCACTGGAAAACAAAACGCCCCCCCAAGGTTTGAGCCTCGCCATCCAAGGCTTGTGGCATGATGCCAAAGGCGATTGGAACACTGCGCACAACTGCGCGCAGGAGCAGGACGACGAGGAAGGCGCTTGGGTACATGCGTATTTGCACCGCAAAGAAGGGGACAAGGTCAATGCTGGTTATTGGTATCGCCGGGCCGGAAAGCCTTTTTCCAATGCGCCACTGGAAATTGAGTGGGAAACGATTGTGATGAGTTTACTTTGACGTCGCTCGAAAAACGGGCGACGTTAACCGCGCGGGCAATAACACTAAATCCTCCACCAAACACCCTAAAATCGTCACGGCGGACAAAATCCCAAAGGTTGCAACAGGCCAGAAATTCGAGAGCGCGAAAACCGCAAAGGCTGCCGTAATGGCAATATTCGCGTAGATGATGGGTCGGCCCGACAAGCACATGCTTTCGACAATCGCGTCACGCACGGAGGCAAAATTCGACTGCACGCGGCGAAAGCGCACAATGAATTGCACCGCATTGTCCACTGCCAACCCCAACACGACACTTGCCACCAAACTCGTCGTCATATTCAGCGGCGTTCCACTCCAACCCATATAACCAAAGAAAAACAGAATCGGAATCAAGTTCGGGACCAGTGCCGTCAGACCCACACGCCACGATTTGAAGAGCAGCGACAGCATCACGTAAATCGTCAACAAGGCAAGGGCGATGCTTTGCACCTGCTCGCGCGCGATCATATCCGAGGTGCGATTCATCAACGCCACCGTGCCGGTAACATAGACACGAAAACCAGGCAACAGCTCTCTGCCCTTCGCTTCGACGTCACGAATGACTTGAGACATCGCGGCAGAGCCTGACAATGGCGAGCGCACTAAAATGCGCGTCTTGCGACTGTCATCGGTAATAAATTTCCGCAGTTGCTCACGGTCAGACATCAATTCGCGGATGATTTTCTCGTCCGTCGGAAGCGTATAGAATTCCGGCTTGTTTTCGTGAAAAGCGCGATTGCCGTGCTTGATAAAATCTACGACGGAGAGTGCCTGCCCCTGGCTCGCCGCTTCTGCAAAGGCTTGTAGTTCGCCGATTTTCGCCAATATTGACGGGGCGTCAAGCAAACGGTCGCTTTCGATTACGACATCTACGCTGGTCGCTCCGGCCAAACGCTTGGCGACTTCAATCGGTCCAATAGCGGTTTCGGTATTCGGTTTGAAAAAGCCGTAATAATCTACATTGACGACCAGCCGAAAGATGCCAACGACGCTCAGCACACACATCACAGCAGTCACAATGTAAAGCAGTGTTTCTTTGTTAACTGCCGTGCGCCCTGTTTTTTCGAGCCACGAAATTAATTGCCCGCCCATACCAACGTGCAAACGAACGGCGCGTTGACCAATCACCGCCATCATCGCTGGCACAAAGGTCAGAGCTAACAACATGGTGGAAGCCGCGCCCAATGCAGCATAAATCGCTGTGGATTTAATGCCTGGGATTTTCGTGAATGCGAGCGACAGAAAGCCCGCAATAATTGTCAGCGCGGAAACAATGACCGGCAGAGAGATGAAGCTGAGCGCCTGCGTGAGAATTTCGGTCTTTGGATTCTGGATTTTGGATTCTTGCAGCGCCGCGCATTCCAGCCCGATTTGATTGAAAACGTGAATGACGTACGAACAACCAATTGCCAGCAATACGGTCGGCAGCATCAGGCTCAGCAAATTAAACGACGAGCCAACGTAAGCCATAATCCCAAACACCCAGATTAAGCCAATGCCGACCGTCAACAGCGGTAAGACAACCGCAATCAATGAGCGAAAACAGAGCCAGAGCAAAAATGCCACGAGCAACAACGTAAGTGGTAAAAACAATGTCAGATCGCGGCGAATGGCTTCAACGCCACGCCACTGCATAAACGGATCACCCGCAAAAAAGGTCTGACTGAAGCCCGCTTGTTTGGCGATTGTATAGACCTGCGACGTCACCTGATACCGCTGATCGGTCGTCAATTCGGGTTTGAGCAGCAAATTAATCGCCGCTGTTTTTCCATCGCGTGAAATGATTTGCCCCGCGTACAGCTTATCCGTAAGCGCCACGGCCTTGGCTTCCTGCAAGCGTTCGGGCGTGGCGTTGTCCGGCACTAACTTCTCGACGCTTGCACCTCTTGCATCACCTCGCGCATACGGCGAATTGATGAGGCTGATGACTTCGGCCACTGCGCTGAGCTTTTCGATTTGCTGATGCAACGCACGCAGGCGGGCGAGATGCTGGGGCGCAAAAGTATCGTCACTCACGCAGGCGACGACCATAAACAAATCATCTCCGAAGCTTTCGCGCACGCGGTTGTAATCTTCGCGTTCTTTGCTCTGTTCTTCGACGAACAGCAACGGCGAAACATTCAGCATCAAACCTCGCCGCAAGCCGAAGCCGAGAATCGCCGTGACAACAACGACGGCAATGATGATCAATAGCGGGCGATGGACCATGAAGTGGAGGAGTGTGGATTTCATGCACAGGTATGAGGTGACGGGTGTCAGGTGTTAGGTATCAGGATTTCTCCCCTAACACCCGACACCCAACACCTAACACCTACTGAATTTGTTTTTGGCTTGCCGCCGTCACTGTTTTAATCAGGTTCGCTTCGGTGAATAAGGAAGCTGACAGGTTTGTGTCGTATTTAATGCTGCGGGTTTCGAGCTTCAGCGTCTGCTTGTTGCGATGATCTTCGATTTCCATTTTGGTGATCGCTTGATAATTCTGGTTCGTTTTCAGCTCAGCCGCTTGAATCGTTTTCGCCTTCTCGCCGCGCCCATCATAAAGCTCAAATTTGGAGGGCGTTTTATCCTTTTCAGCAAATGTCACGTCAAGGCGCGGAAAGCTTAATTGTGCGCCGTCTTTCTCTTTCAACTCAATAACAATAGCCCCATTCGCGGCGGTGGTATTCGCAATTTGATATTGCCCCAGCTCCATGCCCAACATTTCCTGTACCGTGCTTTTCGAGCCACGAAAGTTCAGCGGATTGTCGGATTTCAATTGCGCAACTTTTTTCAGCCCCGCGAGATAGGAAATTGCAGTTGTCGGTTTGCCGTCTTCTTCAAAAGCAAGCAACGCTTTTTCGCTTTCCTCCGGTGGTGAAAGCACCGTCATTAACGTCGAGACCTTGCCGCTTTCATATTTGCGTTGCAGCCGAAAATCCATTTGTTGTGACTTGCCCTCGGCATCAGTGAACGACAAGCGCAGGTCCGCCGTTGAATCTTTGCAACCATCTTGTGTCGCCAACCGATGGATGAGTTTTTCGGCTTCTTCTTTTGGTAAGGCAGTCGTCGAATTAACGGGCGAAGCGGTAGTATTGGTGACTGGTGGCGCACTTGAGTTGACGTCACATCCCACAAAACTAGCGAATAATAGGGTGAACGTGCCAAGAGACAATAAGATTTTCATTCTTTTTCTGGATACGATGGTGTTGATGATTTTGATGAAGGAAACAGAATACTCCGACAAACTGCGCGTCAAATCAACCCGCCAAAGCAAATTATCTGACGAGCAAGCGCGCGACTACCTAGCCAGTCTTCCTGCAACCATGCTAAAAATTGTCGGTGCCAACATTGTTCCGTCATCGATAAATATGCATGGAGAATCGTATGAGTAATATTGCAGCAGGCCATCCTCCCACGCTGAGCGAAACGCCTGTTTGGAAAGCAGCCGAGCGCATTGACAATCTCAGCGAGGACCACTTACAGGCCTGTCACCCCAGTCATTTGCAAACGCATAAATTGGGGGAATGGAAAGCTACTGCTATTTGCGGCAATGATATTACCTCAAGTTGTTTGTATGTTTCGGCGTTGTGCGCGCTTTACGCCGGGCCGTATGCGCCAATTGCGCTGGCGGCAGTAGCAGCCTTGTTGTTCCTCTTTCGCAACATCTATACCGAAGTCGTGACGGCGTTACCGCTCAATGGTGGCGCGTACAACGTGTTACTCAATACAACGACCAAAGGCAAAGCTTCGATTGCGGCGTGCCTGACCTTGCTGTCGTATTTGGCGACAGCGGTCATCAGCGCCTACGAAGCGATGCACTACGCTCACAACCTCTGGTCAGGGATGAATGTGTTTGTGGCGACCATAGTCTTATTAGGGTTCTTTGCGTTCCTCAATTTGATTGGCATTAGCGAGTCGGCGATTGTCGCCGTCCTTTTATTTGCCATTCACATCGTGACGTTGACGATTTTGGTCGGGAGCGCAGGGCTGATGGTCAGCCAGGATTTCTCAACCATGATTGCAAATTGGCAATCACCGCCACCCGGTGGAATGCTGAAAGCCGTGTTCTTTGGCTTTTCAGCCGCGATGCTTGGTATTAGTGGATTTGAAAGCTCGGCTAATTTTGTCGAAGAGCAAAAGGCAGGCGTCTTCCCTAAAACGCTGCGCAACATGTGGATTGCCGTGGCGATTTTTAACCCGCTCATCAGTTTTCTCTCGCTCGGAGTCATGCCGCTCCAGGATATCGCCGCCAACAAGGAAGACCTATTAGCCGATATTGGCTTGCTGACGGCGGGCAGTTGGTTACAAACGTGGGTCAGTGTAGATGCTACGCTGGTGTTGTCCGGTGCAGTGTTGACCAGTTATGTTGGCGTAACGGGTTTAGTGCGTCGGATGACAGTGGATCGGTGCCTGCCACAATTTTTGCTGGGTGAAAACAAATGGCGCGCAACCAATCACTGGATCATTTTGCTATTTTTTGTGTTGTGTTGCTCAGTGCTGATCATTACAAAAGGTAAGATTGAAGCACTCGCGGGCGTGTACACGATATCCTTTCTTGGCGTGATGTCGCTGTTTGCCGCTGGCAACATGCTGCTAAAAATCAAGCGCGCGCGCCTCCCCCGTGCGGCGCGCGCCACGTGGCCGGCAGTCGTGATCGCCCTGCTGGCCGTGCTGCTGGGGTTGGCTGGCAATCTGCAACTGAATCCCGAATATGTGAAGGTCTTTGCGATTTACTTCGCGGTCGCGCTGGCGGTGGTGGGCGTAATGTTTTTGCGCGTCGAAATCCTCAAAGCGGCGCTGGCAGTAACCCAAACCATCATCGAAGAAATTCGAGCGATCAACCGGCAAATCAGTCACTGGCTTGTCGGGAAAATTGACCAGATCAACAGCCAATCAGTCATCTTCTTTTCCAAGGGAGACAACCTGGTCACCTTGAATCGCGCGGCATTGTATGTGCTGGCGAACGAACAAACCAAACGCATGCGCGTGATTCATTGCTACGACGAAGAACAGAAAATTCCGCCGGAACTGCCACAACAAATCGCCATCATTGATCGCATCTATCCTGAACTAAGGATAGATCTGATTTTGGTCAAAGGCCGCTTCTGCCCAGAACTAATTGAGCAATTATCGCAGCGTCTGAATGTGCCGAAAAACTACATGTTCCTCGGCACACCGGGCGATCACTTCCCGCACAATATTGCGGAACTGGGTGGTGTGCGGTTGATTATGTAAGCGTGCATTGGTCTGTCCAATTTTTCCTTAACGCGCGTGACAGGCAGCAATTGACAAGGTATGATGCGCGCTCATCTGGAAATCACAAACACGCAAAACACTCAACATGGACACGAAAACCTATTTGATTACCGGAGCGCATGGCTTCATCGGCGCTTGGACTGTGAAACGATTGCTGGCCGCCGACGCGGGCAAGGTGGTGATGTTTGATCGTAGCAGCGATCCACGCCGCCTGCGCCTGATTATGGACGAAGACGAAATCGAACAGACTTCGTTTGTCGCGGGCGACATCACCGACGCCAAAACATTACCGCCCATCATCG
The DNA here is from genome assembly GCA_016789725.1 of Blastocatellia bacterium. GTDB lineage: Bacteria > Acidobacteriota > Blastocatellia > RBC074 > RBC074 > JAFDVL01. Next base: position 28,174 of record JAEUQN010000053.1, read on the forward strand.
AACAGCACGCCGTCACGCACATCATTCACCTCGCCGGATTGCAGGTTCCGTCGTGCAAAGCCGATCCGCGCATGGGCGCGATGGTCAACGTCATCGGCACGATTAACGTCTTCGAGGCCGCATTGCATTCGGGCGGACAAGTGCAACATATTGCCTACGCCAGCTCTGCCGCAGTGTTCGGCGCTTCTGACGATACGCCACAAACCGAAGACAAAGCGGGCAACACGGGATCGCATTACGGCGCATTCAAACGCTGCAACGAGGACAACGCGCGCATTTATTTTCAGGATAACAATATCAGCAGTATCGGACTGCGCCCGCTGACGGTGTACGGAACTGGTCGTGATTTTGGTGTCACGTCTGACCCCACCAAAGCGATGAAAGCCGCTGTCGTTGGGCGTCCGTTCCACATTCGTTTCGGTGGACGCACGGATTTTCTCTATGCTGCCGATTGCGCGGATGCGTTTATTCGCTCGGCGGATTCCAACCAGCCGGGCGCATTCGTCTTCAATTTGCACGGCGAGACAGCAGCGATTGCCGACATCATTGCCGAGATTGAAAAAGAAGCGCCGGAAGCCAAAGGCACGATCACGCACGCCGAAAACATCATGCCGATTCCGGCGGAATTGGACGATTCGGCGATTGTGGCGACGCTCGGTAACATTCCGCATACTTCGCTCGCACAAGGCGTTCAGGAAACGATGGCGCGGTTTCGCCTGTTGCATTCCGAAGGACGTTTGGACACAGCAGATTTGGACGTATAAAACATTTTATGAACCACAGAGCGCACGGAGAACACTGAGATTTTTAGGCGGGACTACTAAGATTGACAGGATTATTTTTGTCAGTCTTGTGAAAAACTCGTTCATCTTGTCTTGCTTTTCCCCGTGTCCTCCGTGCCCTCCGTGGTTTCCCTTGTTGATGAAAGCATTAGCTGTTTACGAATCCGAAAAGATGGAGTTGCGCGACATCTCGCAATCCGCGATTCAATCGCACGAAATCGCGTTGCAGGTCGGGGCGGTCGGTTTGTGCGGCACTGACTTTCACATCTACGAGGGCAAAGCGAATTATAACTTCGATACCAGCGGGCGGCGTGTTCCATTAAGCGAGCAAGCACAGATCCTCGGTCACGAATTTTGTGGCACGGTCGTTGAAATTGGCGCAGACGTACAGGACTTGCAGATTGGCGACCGCGTCATTGTGGATCAAGGCCTCAATTGCAGCAGTCGCCATTTACCGCGCCATCAGTGGTGCGAATATTGTCGGAGCGGCGACAGTCATCAATGCTTGCAGTACAAAGAACACGGCATCACTGGACAGCAAGGAGCGCTCGCAGAATTCATCGTGGTCCCGGCGGTGAACGCGATTCGTATTGAAAGTGATTTGCCGATGAGTCAGGCGGCCTTGTGCGAACCGCTCGGTTGTATTCTTCACGCGTCTGAATTGCAAATGAAAACTTCGGCCCGCTTCACGTTCGGCGGCGAACATCCGATCAACTCGGTGCTGATTTGCGGGGCTGGCCCTGCCGGACTCTTGTTCACGCAATATCTGCGCAACGTTGTGGGCTATACGAAACAATTGATTGTGAGTGAACCAAGCGAGCAGCGCCGCCATCTGGCCGAAAGTTACGGTGCGATAACGATTGATCCGACGACAACAGATTTAGTGGAGGCGGTGCAAGACTTGACGCACGGCGAGCGGGTCCAGTATTTAATCGAATCGGCGGGCGTCGCCCAAATCTTTCCACAAATTCCGGGCGTTTTACGAAAACAAGGGACGTTGATGATGTACGGACACGGGCATTTCGGCGTGGATTTAGGTGTGATGAACAGTGTGCAGTTTTTAGAACCAACGATTCTTTGCCCCGGCGGCGCGTCGGGCGCGTTGGATCAGCACGGCAAACCCGTCACGCCCGCGAAAGCGTTGGATTTGCTGAGTGGTGGGTTGATTGACGTTTCGCGTTTCATCACACATCAATACACCTCGCTCGAAATGGTGCCGCAGGCATTTACGCAAGACCGTTTTGATAAAGTCTACATCAAAGGCGTAGCTGTTTTTGACAACTAAAATTTTTTTCACCACCGGGACGCAGCGATTCCTCAGTGGTCAAATTCCATCTCAAAACTATGAAATTAACTAAGCACCTTCTCCTTCTCTCCCTCGCCTTGTCCATCTGTCTCGCCGCGCTTTCCTGCAACAAAGGCGGCTCTGGCGGCGGCAGCGGCAAACCTAAAATCGCAGTGATTCCGAAAGGCGTTTCGCATAATTTCTGGCTTTCAATCAAAGCGGGCGCGGATGCTGCCGGACAGGAACTCGGCGCAGAAATTTTGTGGAAAGGTCCGGCGGTCGAAACCGATTACACCGGCCAAATCAATATTGTCGAAGACTTCGTGAATAAACAGGTAGACGGCATCGTGCTGGCACCGTCCAGCGGCGACGCGTTGGTCACACCGGCCAAAAAGGCCAAAGCCGCGAATATTCCCGTGGTGATTATTGATTCCGGCATTAACTGGGAAGATTACGCCGCCTATATTTCCACCGACAATCGCAAAGGTGGCGCAATGGCGGCGGAGCGAATGGCAGAAATCCTGGGAGGCAAAGGTAAAATCGCCATTTTGGGTGTCAAAAAAGGCTCGGTTTCGACCGACGAGCGTGAGGATGGTTTTCAGGAAGCCATCAAAAAATATCCCAACATCAAAGTCGTAGATTTTCAGTATGGCGACGCTGACCGCGCCAAATCGCTTAACACGGCGATGGATATTTTGACCAAAAATCCTGACCTTAACGGATTTTTTGCCTCGAATGAATCTTCCGCTGTGGGCGTTTTCAATGCCGCCAAAGCGAAAGGCGTGGCAGGCTATATCAAGGTCATCGGCTTTGATTCCAGCCCCGATTTGGTGGCCGCTGTCAAAGCTGGCATCATTGATTCGCTGGTCGTCCAAGACCCCTACAAAATGGGATATGAGGGCGTCAAGGCAGCACTGAATCAGAAGGCGGGCAAACCTGTCGAGCGCCGCCTGGATACGGGGGTGGAGTTGGTTAAGCGAGACAATATTGACACCCCAAAGATTCAAAATTTACTCAAAGAGCGGAAGTAGCGGCAAAGGTTTCGCTTGGGGGTTCAAAGAAATCGTTACTTGCTGTTATAATCCGCGCGCCGAATTCAACCCTACGAATTTGGCCTGACTAATTTAGAAAGGGATTCATTTCATGTTTGCAGGTGATTTAGACGCAGTTCTTCAACCGATTGTGACCTTAGGGATTGGCGGCTTAATTGGCGGCCTCTTCGTATTGGCCGTCGCCGTTTCGATTTATTACATGGTGTATTTACAATCCAAAAAAGATCGCAGCGAACACTAAAAACTGGCAGCCACGAATTTCACGAGTTGGCACAAATTCGGTGTACTCTTCCTAAATAATTCGTGAGAATTTGTGAAATCCGTGGCCCCTTAGATTCCGCATTCCGCACTCATCATTCCGCAATCAAGTTTATGTCAACGCCCCATACTGCGCTTGCAATGCGCGGGATCATCAAGTCGTTTGCTGGCAACACGGTCTTAGCCGACGTAAACCTGTCCGCGAATTCGGGCGAAGTGTTGGCGCTGCTTGGTGAAAATGGTGCCGGCAAATCCACGTTAATGAAAATTCTGGCGGGTGTGCATCAACCAGATGCCGGAGAGATTTTCATTGATGGAAAGCCCGTCAAAATTGCCAATCCGGTTGATTCACTGCACCACGGCGTAGCGATGATTTATCAGGAGCTTTCGCTTGCGCCACATTTGACCGTCGCCGAAAATATTTTCCTGGGACGCGAACCTGCCTCCAGCCTTGGCATCATCAATCAAAAAGCGATGAACGAAAAGGCGGCGGCGCTTTTGCAGGAGTATGGCTTCAAGCTTGCCCCGAAAGCCAAAGTCGGTCAGCTCAGCACTGCCAAACGCCAACTCGTCGAAATCACCCGTGCCATCGTTGAAGCCAAGCGCGTGATCGTGATGGACGAGCCAACCTCATCGCTCACATCACACGAAGTCGAAGATTTATTTCGCCTGATTCGAGATCTAAAAGCGCGCGGGTTGGCGGTAATCTACATTTCACATCGCCTTGAGGAACTGGATGAGATCGCCGATCAGGTCACGATCCTGCGCGATGGGCGTGCGGTCTATTCCGGCAAGTGGGGAGCAATTTCAACGGACGAAGTGATTCAGCACATGGCCGGGCGCGAATTGAAAGAAATCTTTCCGCCGCGCCACGCAAAAATCGGCGAAGTGAAACTGCGCGTCAGCAACCTGAATCGTCCGCCCAAGTTTACCGACATCAACTTTGAGGCGCGCGCGGGCGAAGTGGTCGGCATCGCAGGACTCGCAGGCGCGGGCCGCACCGAATTGGTCGAAGCCATTTACGGCACGCAACCTGCCACCAGCGGCGAAATCAATTTGCGCGGCAACACGATTCAGCATTCGACGCCGCATCAATCGGTCGTCAATGGCTTGAGCCTGCTGACCGAAGATCGCAAACGGACGGGCTTGTGTTTGAATTTATCGCTGGCCACGAACCTGACGCTGGCGAATGTCAAAGCTTTGCTGACAAGCGGTATGCTGCAAACCAAAGCGGAAACGGTGGCGGCAACCAATTACATAGACAAGCTACATATCCGCCCGCCGTCGCCGACCAAAACTGTCGGACGAATGAGTGGCGGCAATCAGCAAAAAGTCTTACTCGGTCGCTGGCTCTTTGCCAAAACCCAGGTATTTTTGTTGGACGAACCCACGCGCGGAGTAGATGTCGCCGCCCGCTCAGAAATTTACCGTGAGGTCAACGAATTGGCAGAAGCAGGCGCGGCCATTGTGATGGTGTCATCGGACTTGCCCGAACTGCTCGGCATGGCGGATCGCATTTTAGTGATGCGGCGCGGTCGAATGGTCGCCGAGTTGAAGGCCAAAGAAACGACGCAGGAAGAAATTCTGAAATACGCTGCGGTTGAAGAATAACCCATTCAGAGTTCAGGCTTCAGCGTGACAAACACACTGAAGCCTGAACTCTGAGCAAACAACCGAAGGAGCTATTATGTCCCCCAAAATCATCCGCATTCTTGGCCTGATTTGTTGTGTGGCGGCTGCTGTGATTTTTGTCCTGAACTACACAAACACGTATTACGTCGGCTCAACCTTTACCCCATATTTATTGCTGGGCGTTGGCATCTTGTTGTTGGTGCGCGCTCGCTTAACCCGCTCATAACTATGCCTGATCTCATCAAACGATTTTTGCCCTTCATTAGCCTGATCGTGTTGTGCCTGATTGTGGCGATAGTGGAACCGCGCTTTTTGTCACCCGGCAACTTAGCCAGCGTGGCACGTCAAACCGCCGTCATCACCGTGATGGCAATGGGGATGACGATGGTGATGGTCTCCGGCGGCATTGACTTGTCCGTGGGGTCGCTGCTGGCGTTAGCGGGATGCTGCGGCTCACTGGCGATGACCACCAAAGGCGATTCGCTCGGCATCATTTTCTTAGGCATTGCGGTGTGCATTGCGGTCGGATTATTGGGCGGATTTTTGAACGGGCTGGCAGTCACGACGCTGAAAATCCCGCCGTTCATTGTGACACTGGGCGCGCTCGGCATTTATCGCGGCATCGCACTGCTGATTACGGACGGCAACGGCGTGGTCAACCTGCCGGAAGGTTTTGGCAAACTGGCGGAAGGCACAGTCGTCGGAATTCCGGTGCCATTGCTGATCGTCGTCGCCATTGCCTTGATCGTCCACTTCCTGCTGACCAGCACTCAGCCCGGACGCTACTGCTACGCGATTGGCAGCAACGTCGAAGCGGCTCGGTATGCAGGCATTCGCGTGACGCGCTATCAGATTTTGTTTTATTGCATTCTCGGCGCATTAACCGGCCTGGCAGGCGCGATTGAAACCGCGCGCCTGGTCACGGGCGTACCGACCTCAGGCGAAGGATACGAATTGAATGTCATCGCAGCAGTCGTCATCGGTGGTGGCAGTTTGAGCGGCGGACAAGGCACGGTGGTGGGAACGATTATCGGTTCGTTAATTATGGGAGTGCTGTCGAACGGCGCGAATTTATTGGGTATTTCGCCCTTCATCCAAAAAATCGTCATCGGCTCGGTGATTGTTTTGGCAGTCACGTTCGATGAATTCCAAAGACGGAAATTTGAAATCGCAGAATAAATCTTTATGAAACTCGCACAATTCAAAACCAAAGACACAGAAGGAACGCGCCTCGGCGTTTTGCGCGGCGACGTGATTGTAGACGTGACCGACATCGCACCGACGATGAACGACGCCATCGAACGCTTCGGAGTGATTGCGAAATCGCTGGCCGAAGCCACGGCGAAAACGGCATACGCGCTGGACGCAGTCGAATATTTGCCCGCCGTTTATCCGCGCCAAATTATCGCTATCGGGCAAAATTATTTGGATCACGCGCTGGAACAGGGCGCAGCGTTGCCTGAATCGCCGATGGTGTTTATGAAGCTGCCGAATTCGCTGAACGCGCATAACGGCAACATCGTTTTGCCCAAACACGCGCATCAGGTGGATTACGAAGCTGAACTGGCGGTCATTATTGGCAAACGCGCGAAACAGGTCAGCGAAGAAGACGCGTTGAATTACGTCTTCGGCTATGCCTGCCTGCACGACGTCAGCGCGCGCGATTTGCAATTCGGCGACAAGCAATGGATTCGCGGCAAAGGTCAGGACACGTTCTGCCCCATTGGCCCGTTCATTACAACCAAAGACGACATCGCCGATGTTCACAATTTGAAAATTGAAGGTCGCTTGAATGGCACAACGATGCAGTCGTCGAGCACGAGCAAACTGATTTTCAGGATTCCGAAATTGATTGCGTTCATCACCGAAGGGATCACTCTGGAACCAGGTGATGTGATTGCAACCGGGACGCCTGAAGGTGTCGGCGTGTTCCGCAATCCGCCTGTTTTGCTCAAAGACGGCGATGTCTACGAAGTTGAAATTGAAGGCTTGGGCGTACTGCGCAATCCGTGCGTGGCGGGCTAATCCGTAACCAATCTGACACTTGGGGCGCGGAGGCATTCGCTTGACTTCAATCCCATTTGATGAGTCTATAAGTACCGAGAAAATCAAAGGAGATTGAATGAAAAAAAGCGATGTTGTTCGCGCTTGGGGTCGTATTTTGCAGGGAGACTACCCGTCTCTTTCGATTGAAATCACGCGGGAATGCCCTCTGCGTTGCCCCGGCTGCTATGCGTTTGAGCCGGAACATTTGGGTGACTTAGGGCCGCTACGCTCGCTCGCCGATCACAAGGGCGAAGACCTGGTCACGGCGTTTTTGCGCACCGTCCGTGAGCATCGCCCGTTGCATCTTTCTATCGTCGGAGGCGAGCCATTAGTCCGATTTCGGGAGTTGAATTCAATCCTCCCGGAGATTGGGAAGATGGGAATTACAACACAACTGGTAACCAGCGCGGTGCGCGAGATTCCGAAAGAATGGGCAACCATTCCGGGGCTGTATTTCGTGGTTTCCATTGATGGATTGCAACCCGAACATGACGAGCGGCGCAAACCCGCGACTTACGATAAAATTCTGCGGAACATCGTCGGACATCAAATCACAGTGCATTGCACCATCACCAGTCAGATTGCCAATCGCGCAGGATATTTGGAAGAATTCCTGAGCTTTTGGTCGGCCAAACAAGAGGTCAAGCGTGTTTGGTTCAGCTTGTTTACGCCGCAAAAAGGCGCGAATGACGTGGAGATTCTTGATCCCGTAACCAAGCTGCGCTGCCTGAATGAATTGGCGGCGTTGCGAGAAAAATTCCCCAAACTCGATTTGCCGAATATGGTGCTGGAAGGTTACAAAAACCCTCCGTCGAGTCCTGATGACTGCATCTTTTCGCGTACGACGTTGAATCTGACGGCGGACTTGAAAAGCAAAATCACTCCGTGCCAATTTGGTGGCAACCCGGATTGTTCGCAATGCGGATGTGTCGCTTCGGCTGGATTGACTGCCGTCGGCGATTACAAACTCTTTGGAGCCATTCCGCTGCGCACAATGTACAACGCATCGGATCGCATCGGACAGTCAATGAAGAAGCTGTCCGGCTAAGCAGACATGAGCAGAATGAAACCACGAAGCACACGGAGAGCACAGAGAAGAATAAACCAGAATTGATAGGAGTTGCTGCAAGATTTACAAGTCGGTTTTCCTGTCAATCCTGTCTGAAACATCTCCGTGCTCCGTGGTAAATTCCTTCTTTACTTTATGAGCGAATATTTCATTGGCATTGACAGCGGCACGCAAAGCACCAAGGCCATCGTCCTCGACGTCGAATCTGGCGAAGTCGTCGCGTCGGCTTCTGCGCCTTACGATTTAATTCCAGATTTGCCTGCCGGTCACAAAGAACAACATCCGTCTGCGTGGATCGCGGCGGTCAAAGCAACGATCTGTGAAGCCTTGTCCGAAGCCAATCTTGACAGGGCCGCCGTAAAAGGCATCGGCGTTTCGGGGCAGCAACACGGCTTTGTTCCGCTGGACGCAAACGATCAAGTCATTCGTCCGGCGAAGCTCTGGTGCGACACGGCAACGTCTGCCGAGTGCGATGAAATTATCAGCAAACTTGGCGGTCTTGAGCAAACCATCGCAGCCGTTGGCAATGGCGTTCCAGCAGGATTCACGGCTTCAAAAATTCTCTGGCTTAAGAATCACGAACCGGAAAATTATGCAAAGCTCGCGTGCGTGCTGCTCCCGCACGATTACATCAACTTCTGGCTGACGGGCCAAAAGACGATGGAGCACGGCGACGCATCCGGCACAGCGTTGCTGGACGTGCGCAATCGGGCGTGGTCAAAAGCGGCCATTAATGCGATTGATCTGCGTCTCGCCGATATGCTGCCGCGTCTCATCCAGGCCGACGACATCGCAGGCACGCTACGGGCTGAATTGGCCAATGAATTCGGCCTCAACAATTCCGTCATCGTCAGTTCCGGCGGCGGCGACAATATGATGGGCGCAATCGGGACGGGCAATGTCAAAGCGGGCGTCGTGACTGTGAGTCTAGGAACATCCGGCACGATTTACGCTTGCTCATCGCATCCGGTGATTGATCCGAAAGGCGAGATCGCAGCGTTCTGCGATTCGACCGGGCAATGGCTGCCACTGGTTTGCACCATGAACGTGACCGTTGCAACGGAAATGGTGCGTGAACGTTTCAATCTTTCGCACAGTGATTTGTCCACCGCTGTCGCTTCGCTTCCCGCTGGCAATGACGGCTTGATGCTGATTCCATTCTTTGAAGGCGAGCGCACACCGAATTCACCGAACGGCACAGGCGTGTATTTCGGCTTGCGCGAGCAGACCTATTCGATCCCACATTTCGCGCGCGCCGCGATGGAAGGCACAACGCTTGGCTTGAATTACGGGCTGAATCGTTTTCGTGAACTCGGCATCACGCCCACCGAAATTCGCGCGACGGGCGGTGGCGCAAAGAGCCAGGAATGGCGGCAGATCATGGCCGACGTGTTCAATGCCGAAGTTGTTTGCACCGTCAGCGAAGAAGGCGCAGCCGTCGGCGCAGCGATTCAGGCAATCTGGGCCTATCGCAAACACACTGGCACGCCGGTTACTATTGGCGAATTGTGTGACCGTTATTTGGCGCTGGACGAAACGACGCGCGCGAAACCGAATGCGGCGAACGTGGCGTTGTACGGGAAGATGCAAATGCTGCACGACCGTTTGGCAAATGATCTCCGCTTCTCGTTCAGCGAGCATCGCCAATTGATCGCCCAGGAACACTAAAAACGCAGGTAACGCGATTTGCCAAATCGCGTGTTCATCGGGAGGCCAAATGTACAAGCTTTGTTTCGCGTTTTTAGGCGCGCTTTTTCTGTCGCAAGTGACAAGCGCGCAAACTGCCATTGCGCCGCCTGCGGGCGAAACGACATTGCCACCGAAATGCGCGTGCGCCGATTTGCGCAGCCTCACGAATTACGATTTCTCCATTGAAAGCGCAACGCTCATCCCCGCCACTGCTGACGCCCCCGAACGTTGTCGCGTCAAAGGTTTGATTCAACCCGAAATTCAATTTGAAGTGAACCTGCCCGCGACGTGGAATCGCCGGTTTTATATGTTCGGCAACGGCGGTTATGCGGGTGAGAGCCTGGACGCGCCAAATCGCATTGGGCAACGCAACAGCGCCATTCGACGCGGCTTTGTGGTCGCGGACACAAACACAGGGCATGACGCCGCGACCGAACCACTTGGCACGTTCGCAATCAATCGGCAGAAGCTGCTAGATTACGCCTTTCGTTCGTTGCACACGACGGCTGACACGGGTAAGCGCATTGCCGAAGCCTATTTCGGCGCGAAGCCGACGCGGTCGTATTACGAAGGCTGTTCGACGGGCGGCAGACAAGGCTTGATCCTCGCACAGCGTTTTCCTGATGATTTCGATGGTCTGGTCATCGGCGCGCCAGTGCTGAATTTTTCGGGCACGATGACGGGTTATATGCAAACGGCGCAGGCTTTGGCAAAGGCTCCGATTCCCTATTCCAAGTTGCAATTGCTGTCCGAAAAAATTTACGCACAATGCGATGAAAAGGACGGGGTGAAAGACGGGTTGATTGACGACCCGCGCAAGTGCCAGTTCTGCCCGTCGTGCGATTTACCCCAATGCGCCGA
>JAEUQN010000540.1 GCA_016789725.1 Blastocatellia bacterium
GTGCCGATGTTCCATGTGAATGCCTGGGGCATCCCGTTCATCGTGCCGATGACCGGGGGCAAGCTGGTCCTGCCCGGCCGCGGCGCCGGCGATCCGGCCACCCTCGTGGACCTGATAAACACCGAGCGCGTGACCGTCGCGCTGGGCGTGCCGACCGTCTGGCTGGCGTTACTCCAGTATCTGGCGGCGACGGGAGTGCGGCTGCCGAGCCTGAAGCGCACGGTCGTCGGCGGCGCCGCGTGTCCCCAGGCCGTCATCGACGAGTTCCGCGACCGGCATGGCGTCGAGACCCACCATGCCTGGGGCATGACGGAAACCTCGCCGCTCGGCACCTTCAACTCGCCAAAGCCCGGGCAGGAGAAGCTGCCACTGGAGGCGGCGCGCGCGCTGCAGGCCAAGCAGGGCCGCAGCGTGTTCGGCGTCGAGATGCGCATCGTCGGCGACGACGGCCACGAACTGCCCCGGGACGGCCGCACCTTCGGCTCCCTCCAGGTGCGCGGGCCGTTCGTCGCCAGCGGCTACTACGGGATGGAGAAGAGCGACGTGCACACGGTGGATGGCT
>JAEUQN010000541.1 GCA_016789725.1 Blastocatellia bacterium
ATGGCCGTAAGCGGTTGCGGCGTGGCGGGCGGCAGCGGCGGAGGTTCTTTATCCAGAATCGCGGCTAGTACATCCGCTCTGGTCGCGCCGGTGAACGGTTTGTTACCGCTCAGCATTTCGTGCAGCACGACGCCGAGACAGAAAATGTCGCTGCGCCCATCCACGTCCAGACCGCGCACCTGCTCCGGCGACATGTAACTGACCGTGCCCATCACGGTGCCCGGTTCAGTTAATTGCGGATTACGGGTTGGGGATTGCGGATTGGATAGCGGGGGCGATTCCGTCAGCTTGGCAAGACCGAAATCGAGCACCTTCACCACCCCGTCGGGCCGCAACATAATATTTTCGGGTTTGATGTCTCGATGCACGATGCCTGCTGCGTGCGCCGCCGCCAGCGCCGCCGCAGTTTGTTTCGCCACGTCGAGTGCCACCGTCAATGCCAGCGGCGCATCTTTCAAGTGTTGTCGCAGGGTTTGCCCGGCGATGTATTCGGTAGTGATGTAATAACTGCCCTCTGCCTGCCCAATGTCGTGAATCGTGATGATGTTTGGATGATTCA
>JAEUQN010000542.1 GCA_016789725.1 Blastocatellia bacterium
GAATCGTCACACCACGCGACTCCCCTCCTTTTGAAGGAGGGGTGGCAGCCGCTTCGGCTGACGGGGTGGTTAATTGGCTCGACAACATTCCTTTCAATACACCACGCCCCTTCTCACTCGAGGCTATACTCAGAAACGCCCGATAGTAAGTGATCCGCTGTCCTTGCGTCGGCGAGTTCTGCATGCCGGCTATAAGCAAGTCCTCGACCCGTGTCCGTAGCCCGACCGTTAGGAAGGGCGCCTGTGTGCCGACGGCGCCCTTGCTCACGCGCGGGCTACTGACACTGTCCTCAATGTAATAGTTCATCGCCGTCCCGACACGGTTCAGCAGCAACGCCGTCGTCGACTCATCGTCAATCACAGAACTCCCCTCCTTACGAAGGAGGGGTGTCGCCGCTTCGGCGACGGGGTGGTTCTCTGATTTGGACGACGACAGAACCTTCAAAACCAACTCCACATCTTCCCGCGGGTCCAGCTCGCCCTCGCGGACGCTGTCCCACAGGGCTCCCCACATCATAGTCCGCAGGAACGGGTCCTTTTCGTTCTGGATGTTTTTGAG
>JAEUQN010000543.1 GCA_016789725.1 Blastocatellia bacterium
CGAGCGGCCATGCGGGGTAGACACCGCCGTGGTGGCGCAACACGGCGAAGTCCTCATCGCGGAACCGGAGCAACGCCGCTCCATAGAATTTCGTGTAGCCCCCGACGAAATAGTGGATACCGGGATGGAACGGTTTGCCTTCTTTGTCCAGCCACTGCTCGCCGGCGCGGTACTTGGAGTCGAGGAAGACGGCTTTGGTGCTCCAGTTGTCCTGCTCGCGCGGCAGATAGGCGCCGCGCTCAAGCAGGAGAATCTTCTTTCCTGTGGGCGCCAATTTATAGGCGAGCGAACCGCCGCCGGCGCCTGTGCCAATAATGATGACGTCGTAGTGAGTGGTGTTGGGCATTTCTCGGCTTCTTGCCGTGTAAATACCCGCGAAGTGTTGTTGTATTCCCTGCGGCGGGGTCAGGGCTCGACCGGTGCTTCGATGTAGGTGGGCAATTCGCGCGAGCGGTAGACCCGCTGCCTCGCTTTGCGGTAGTCCTGCTCGCGCGCTTTCCAGATGTCGACGAACTGTTGCGGATTGCGGTCTGTCAGCGGGAACCAGGAGCTTTGTAC
>JAEUQN010000544.1 GCA_016789725.1 Blastocatellia bacterium
TAGGGCTGCGAATGCGGACGCAGCGAGTCTTTTGCAAAGGCTTTGAAAATTCACGGTTGTCTCCTTGGTTGTGCCGATCTGTTTGCTGAAATTGCAGGTTCTCTGTTAGGTAAAGAGAATGGCAGTTAGCTATAGAAGTGGTTTGCCCAGTGGGCCTATATTATCTTATATGGAGTGGTTTCGATTAGTCAACAGATTTTTGCATTGTTTAACACGGGGAGATGAGATCATTTCACCCCGTGCCGCTCCGTATTTGCCATTCCAACTACCGCTTTGCTAGTATTTTCGTTTGCCGCGAAACCGCAGCACCTCACACCAGGCCGGTGTAGCTCAGTTGGTAGAGCAGTTGATTTGTAATCATCAGGTCGGGGGTTCAAGTCCCTTCACCGGCTCCACGTTTTACGCAGTAAATACGGGTACTTGACAACATAGCATCTAGAGGACGTCCAACATAACGCTCCTGAAAGTGCATTTTGGGTGCAATTTTGGGTGCAAACAGAAGTTTTCTGCCGTTTCTGTAACGCCCGCTTTCCGGTATCCCACGCAGCTAGGACTCT
>JAEUQN010000545.1:0-273 GCA_016789725.1 Blastocatellia bacterium
AGATAAACGGCAGAACTGGGTCGATGGGCTTGTTCATGGTGTTTTTCTCTCCTTAGCTCGACTTATTAAATTCAATATGTCGAGCGTATATCTCGTCGAAGATTCTTTCCAGCCCCGCATGCGAACCTCGAAGCCCTGCCACCACTCTGGCGGCCCAATCGAAATACTCCCGCTTGCGGTCAGCACTCCAGTCCGCCGGCGGGGACGCCAGGATGTCTCTGAGGTTGCAGATCTTGTCAGCCAGCTTGACCAGTTTGGCTTCCGGTGAGATGT
>JAEUQN010000545.1:283-556 GCA_016789725.1 Blastocatellia bacterium
GCGGTGCATGTCGTACTTGTTCTTCTTTGCGTACATGCTTGTCCAGGTTTTTGTCGTCAGTCACCTCCAGCACAATCCCCGTTACCTTGTCGCCAAAGATGGCTGTCAGTTCTTCGGTTGTGGTTTTGGTGTCCTCAATGGTGTCGTGCAGCAGTGCGGCACAAATCACATCAGGATTTTCGACACCGCCCTCGACGGCCAGCACACTGGCCAATGCCAAGGGGTGATTGATGTACGGAGATGCATCGGCATCCTTGCGACGCTGATTCTTGT
>JAEUQN010000546.1 GCA_016789725.1 Blastocatellia bacterium
ATTTCGGCGCTCAAGAACGCGAACAAGTACAAAAAGATTGGCGAAGACGGGCATGTGTTAATGGGCGGTTTTGACGGCGATGCGACGGCTTACCAGATGATGAAAGACGGTTATCTGGACGCGGACGGTGTGCAGAATGTGTATTTCGAGAGCGAAGCCGCCGTGCAGGCCGTGCTGGATTTGAAAGCCGGAAAACCCGTGGCCGAGGTGATCCGCGATCCGGGCTTTGTGATTCATCAAGGGAACCTGAACGAAATGTCCGCCAAGATGTGGGGCGCACAAGTGATGAAATAAACTCATTTTCCATTTTCCATTTTTGATTTGTCATTTGTCATTGTGTTTGAGTTGCAGCCAGCAATGACAAATGAACGATGACAATTGGAAAATGGAAAATGACGGTATTCCAATGGCTCAATCAGAAACAGAAATCAGCGCGGGAAGCATAGATAGCAAGAGCGAACGACGGCCACGATGGCGTCATCTCTTTGCATCTGAATATCAAGTCCTGCTGCTGTGCTTGCTCTGGTTTCTCGCGGCAATGCCATTGACGCCCGGC
>JAEUQN010000547.1:0-272 GCA_016789725.1 Blastocatellia bacterium
TGGCGAAACCTGGAATGGCGTGCAGACGGGCGTTCTGCATCACCGCCATCATTTTGGCGTTCTGCCGGTGCCCATCAGCCCCTATCGAGTTCCCGGTGATCCCACGAGCGGTGTGGTGCCTCTGGTCAGTGCCGAACCACCGGGGGAGTACGGACAGGGCGACCGTCGAGTGCAGGCTTATTGTTTTCGTATGTGCCTGTCGAATCACCCGGAGAATCGCGTGCCGGGCCGAAAGCCGCGCGGGTACGACCCGGACCTTTATGAATTGCTCG
>JAEUQN010000547.1:282-556 GCA_016789725.1 Blastocatellia bacterium
ACCGACACGAACACCCATGGCCCGGTCAGCACGGACTATATCGGCGCGAGTTACGATTACCCCGAAGCCTCGTACGCCAGACGCCGGCAGATCATTCGAGACCACGAGCGTTACCAGAAGGGCTGGCTCTATTTCATCGCCAACGATCCGCGAGTGCCGAAAGAGGTTCAGGAACGCATGCGCCAGTGGGGATTGGCCAAGGACGAATTCCCCGACAACGACCATTGGCCGCGCCAGATTTACGTTCGAGAAGCACGCCGCATGGTGGGTGCGT
>JAEUQN010000548.1 GCA_016789725.1 Blastocatellia bacterium
CACGCCGGGCTCAAGACCTTCGGCACCGCGGCCGAGGTCGAGATGGCGCTCGCCAACTACCGCGTGGCCTACCACACGCCCATTCGCTATCGGGCCGTGTCGAAGGGCGAGGCGTCGTGGGTGGTGACCACGCCGGGTCGCGTGTTGTTCAACGCGATCGTGCCGGTGGAAGTCGGGTTCCAGAACCGCGAGATGAAGAAGAAGGCGCTCGGCGAACTCGCGTTCGAGACGTTCCGCGCGTGCGGGCTCTCGCGCACCGTCGAGTTCCTCGATCGCCTCAAGGACTTCGGCTTTGCCAATGCGACGCGTGGTGGCGTCTCCATCGGCATCGAGGACCTGCACATCCCGGGCGAGAAGGAGTCGCTGCTCGAGGAAGCCGAGGAGCGCGTGGAGCGCTTCCAGAAGGCCTACGCGACCGGCAACATCACGAACGGCGAACGCTACAACAAGGTCATCGACACCTGGACGCACGCGAACTCCGACGTTGCCGACGCCATGGTCAAGGCCATGCGCGAGTCAGCCGGCGGGTTCAACCCCGTGTTCATGATGTTCGAC
>JAEUQN010000549.1:0-304 GCA_016789725.1 Blastocatellia bacterium
AATCAAAGACCCCAAGGAAGCCAGCTTTGCCCGCAACTGCCTGTTAGCCCGCCGTCTTGTCGAACGCGGAGTTCGTTTCGTCCAGCTCTACGATACCAACTGGGATCACCACGGTGGCCCGACGGAGAACCTGGAGAAGCACTTGCCCATGAAGACCATGGATATCGACCAGGCCTGCGCTGCGCTGGTGAAGGATCTCAAGCAACGCGGATTGCTGGATGACACGATTGTGATCTGGGGCGGCGAATTTGGGCGCACACCGATGGGCGAGGTGCGTGAATCGACGGGGCGCAATCACCACATT
>JAEUQN010000549.1:314-555 GCA_016789725.1 Blastocatellia bacterium
GTGGCACGGTCTATGGCCAGACTGATGAGTTTGGGTTTGGCGCTGTGGAGAATCCGGCCCACGTGCATGACATTCATGCCACGATTCTGCATCAGTTGGGCATTGAGCATGAACGCCTCACGGTGCGATCACAGGGCCTGGACTTCAGGCTCACCGGAGTCGATCCGGCCAAGGTGCTCAAGGGCATTCTGACCTGAGGCGGCGGACCCATTTGCAAGATTGGCGCAACCTGTGCCAATCG
>JAEUQN010000054.1 GCA_016789725.1 Blastocatellia bacterium
ATATTGGCATAGGATTTGTTATCTGCATGTTACGACCCGAAGCTGAGACACGGGACGCGCAAGGAAAGAAAAGAAATGCGGTGGGCTAAAAGACCCCATTCTCTTGGAGATAAAGATTATGAATAAATCAATTTACAAATCAGTTTTCGTGTTTATTTTGATGACTAGTACTTTGCTTACCACTGTTGTACCTAGTGTGCTTGCCCAAGGACAACCTCGCACTCGTATTCGTCATATGCGGTATGTTGATGATTATCACCGCGACTCTGACTATCAGGGGGATCGTGTTCGTCGTAATCGAGACTATGATTACGAAAATGATCCCTATTATGATCGCAATCGCAGCAAGAAAGATGGCTTAAAGCGAACAGGTATCGGGGCTGCAATTGGTGCGGCAGGTGGGGGACTTATGGGGGGGCGAAAAGGTGCCTTGATAGGTGGTATTGTTGGTGCAGCAGGTGGCTATATTTATCATAAACAGAAAGAAAATAATCGCCGCTACTGAACAAAATTTGAGGCCGTCAGAAATGTTGTATCAGTGGGATAGACTCAGTTGCCTGCGGTCAAGTTTGCGTAACTTCACGAACCAAAAGGCCAAGATACCAAAAGCATTAACGCGCTTGGTGTCTTGGCCTTAGAAAAGCAATCGCCTGATTAGAATGTGAACTTCACCGCTAACTGTAATTGTCGTGGATCGCCAACGCCTTGTCGCAGGAAGCCGTCAAAATTAAACAGCCCTGGCGTCGTCAGAGGATTGATAAGATTTTTATTATTGAAAGTATTGAACATCTCCACCGTTGGAATCAGCACGAATCGTTCATTGCCAAAGCGGAATGGACGAGATACCCGCCAATCGAAAGAGAAGAACTCGTTGTCTTTACGCGTTGTGTTTCGATTGGTTGCCGTGCGTGCGCCCGGTGTGATTGGTTGTGCGGAACGTGCTTGAATACGCGTGTTCACCTGCAATCCACTGGGAATTTCACCATAAATCAGGAAATTGAATTTATGGCGAATATCGCGGTCGGACAAAGCATAATCAAGACTTAGATTCCGAATATCAAATGAACGATCAGAGAAGGGGTCACGTTCATTGGAATCGTCGTCAAGGTCTTTCGACCAGACATAATTAGTATCCATTTGGAATCCGCGTGACAACCGTTTACGAACACCCACTGTAACGCCGCGATAGAGCGATTTACCCACTGAGCTGGTAATCGCAGTTTCATCCAAATACGGCGCGAAAATGCCCAAACGACCATAATTCAAAAAGCGCGTCAACCGCACGCCTTTGGAATGCGTGAAGTCCAGATAAAGTGCGGTATCTTTGGCAATCTGTTGCTCAAATTGCACATTCGTTGTGTAAATGCGTGGATTTGTATAATCACGGCTGAACGCGCGCACGCCAGAAAAACAAGGGAATGGATTGGTACCCAACGATCCGCTGCACGATTGTGCCGTCGGTGTCAGTACGCCCGGCCAAGTAGGCGCAGGCAAACCGAGTGCGATCAAATCTGTGTTGCGAAAGATCGTTTGCTGCTGCACACCATTCGTCGTGATTGATCCGACTTGCGACAACATGTTTTGTCGCGCGTTGTAAATCCCCCAGGATGCACGTAGCACCGATTTGCTGTTATTCGCAATGTCCCAGGCGAAGCCGACACGCGGCTGAAACATCTTCCATTGATCGGGCAATGTCCCATCCGATGGGAAACGTGGATCGTTCAAGAACAAACCGTAAGCTGTTTTTGATGGATCAACCGCTGGGTTCGGCAACACCTGCGCTTCCCACCGTAGACCAAATTGCCACGTAAAGCCGGGCCGCCATTGCCATTTATCCTGCACAAATGCAGCAAATTCATCATTATTGATGTCTGACGCACCTGCCGCATCGGTAGCAGGACCATTGGGACCTGCCCCTTGCAAATACAATAGTAATGGTCCGCCTGTAGTCGTAGCTCCATTAGGGCAATTGCCGGATGCTGCAATGTAGGTTCCATCCGAGCAACCTTTGATATTTGGCCCGAATCCTGCGCCTAAGGTGGCAGGCGAGGCATAACGCAAAAAGCCTGTCACACTGTCGAAGATGTAACGCGCTGTAAAGAAGCCGCGAAAGACCTGCGCATTGTTGCTGCGAATATATTCGCCGCCCAATTTGACGTTATGTTGTCCGGCGATAATGGAGAAGCTGTCACGTACCTGTACGCGCTGGAACACTTCATCTACGCCTGGCTGCATGAAAAATGGGCTGCCAAAACGGAAAGTGGTCGCAAACCCCATCGCCGTGTCTGCGGGAATGTTTGATTGCACCGCACTGCGCGGGCGATCTTCGCGTGAATAAGTGGCGTGGAATTCATTGAGCTTCGTGCTGGACAAAGACGTATACAGATTCCAGTTCATCACGTGAATTTTGCCTGGCCCTTCGATACCGTTTGCTGAGTTGCCATACGTTGCGACATCGAAGGTTTCGTTATCTTTGCGCGAGCGGCTGAAATTATAGGAAAATGAAAGATCATTAGCGTCATTCAGTTTCCAATCTAGCTTGCCCAAAAAGGCTGAAGTGTTGACGGGTTTCTTTAGGGGCAATCCTTCATCCTGCTGGCGCGTCGTTTTGAAGAAATTGATAAGAGCAAGGCGTTGGCAGTCGGCGCTGCCATTAATCAGTGTTTCGTTCGCTTGAATGGTCGGCGCTTGCACACTGCAAGGCGTTCCAATTGGCGCACTCAAATTTGCCCGAGTAAAATTGCCTGTGATTTGCTCAAATGCGCCAAAGAAAAATGCCTTGTCCTTCACAATTGGGCCACCAAAGGTGCCACCAAATTGTTCACGGTGAAAATCAGTCAGCGAGTTTCCATCTGAGGTTTTTGCCGTCAGATTTTCCAGGCGCTGGAAGTGAAAGATTGTTCCGCGAAAGTCATTCGTTCCTGATTTAGTGATGACGTTCACGACGCCTCCAGCGGTGCGTCCGAATTCTGCTGACGCGCCAGTAGCAACGACCTGAAACTCTTTGATTGCGTCCAATGTGATGTCAATGGCCGCGCGTTGTCCACCGACCTGTTCGCCGAAAAAGCCGTTGTTATAATCACCGCCATCCAAACTAATGTTATTGAAAACCCCACGTTGCCCAGCAAAATTGACGACATCCCCATCCGGCCCTTGGGTGACGCTGACACCCGGCGTGAGTGTCAGCATGTCTAGAAATTTGCGCCCCAGCACTGGCGTGTTGGACACCGCCACTTCATTAAGCGTGGAACTGGATTCGGTTTTTGTGTTGTCAATGGTCGGCGCACTGGTGATCGTGATGGTTTCCTCCACCGCTGAGATTTTCATTTGCAATGACAGACTAATTGTTTGTCCAACGGTTAAAGACAGTGCTTCTTGCCGCAGTTTGGCATAACCTTGCTTGATCACATCTAACGTGTAGCGCCCAGGCTGCAATTGCAAAAAGACGAAGCGGCCATCACCATCTGTGACTAAGACTCTGGAGAGATTGGTATCAGGATTTTTGACTTCAACATTTGCGCCCGGCACAACTGCGCCAGCCTGATCGGTCACCATTCCTTGGATGACGCCTGTTGTCATTTGGGTTTGTGCAAAAGTAGTTAGGGGAAACAGAAATAGAAATAAGAGGCAATAGCCCCATCCTGGGTTAGATTTCATTGGCATGCTCCTTCTCGAAAGACTTGAGTCCGGGTTCGGGTGTGACATCGTATTTGGTGGACAAATTGTAAGAGGCGATACCTCATTCAGCAAGAGCGGGAATGGATTTAAGGCGTTAAATTGAAGTTAATTGCAGGTTTGGGAACACTAGTATTGACGGGTCTGTGCTGTGTTTTGAAGCAAGTATGTTGCTTCGGAATTGAAGTCCTGAATCAGGCGGAGCGGCAGTAATTTTGACATTCCTACCATGCATCTTCACAATGCGGGGAGACGCGTTATATTTTCAAAAATCATTCGAGATTAGTGGAGGAAGTGTTGCACTATAAAATTGCCATCTCACGCAAACCGGGACGCTCTTTTGGTGATGGCATCACAACTGCGAATCTTGGCAGGCCGGATATTGCTCTTGCTTTAGAACAGCATGCGCAATATGTCACGGCGCTCAAATCGTGTGGTCTTGAGGTCATTGATCTGGATGCGGACGAGAACTTTCCCGATGGCTGTTTTGTCGAAGATACGGCACTCATTACCTCCGAATTTGCTGTCATCACGAATCCCGGAGCACCAAGCAGAAGGGGCGAAACGTCTTCGATCATTCCTCGGCTGGAACCATATCGTCCGCTCAGGTTTTTGCCTGCTTCCGTGACTTTGGATGGTGGTGATGTGCTATTGATCGATAAGAATTTTTACGTCGGCATTTCGGCTCGCACAACGATGGACGCGGCGTCAGCCTTGGGCGAAATCGTGCAGCCGCATGGCTATGAAGTCATCTCTGTTGTGGTACAGGATATTTTGCATTTAAAAACAGGCGTTTGTTTGGTGGGAGATGACACCTTGGTCACAACGCAGAAATTCGCCCATTGCCAAGAGTTTCAAAACTACAAAAAGATCGTGACGTTACCAGAGGAAGATTACGCTGCTAATTGTTTGCGCATCAATGATCACATTGTGATAGCGGCGGGGTTCCCGGATTTGAAAGATGAGCTACAACAACTTAACCTGCCGGTGCTGGAAGTTGAAATGAGTGAGTTCAGAAAGATGGATGGCGGGCTGACCTGTTCATCCTTACTGGTGCAATAAAAGTAACCTTATGAAAACTATCTTTGTGATGATTAGCTTTTGTTTATTAGCTTTTGCACCTGTTTGTGGGCAAACAAAAGCAAAACCGTTTCTCGAATCTGAAATGATTTTTCCGCTCGAACATTGGCACAACCACGCGTCGGCTATTGTTGAAGCGCCGAACGGAGACTTGCTCGTTTGCTGGTTTCACGGTTCTGGCGAGAGGCAGGCCGACGATGTGATTGTTGAAGGGGCGCGCAAGAAAAAAGGTGCAAAACAATGGTCGCCGCGCTTTACGATGGCGGATACCCCCGGCTACCCCGACACGAATTGCACAATGTTCGTTGATCCACAAGGACGACTCTGGCTGATGTGGCCGACGATCATGGCGAATTTGTGGGAAAGCGCGTTGATGAAATACAAAATCGCTTCGCGTTGGACCGGGGATGGCGCTCCGAAATGGGATGTCCAGGAAGTTTTGCATGTCACACCGGGTCAGGAATTCGTGGATGGTGTGAACAAAGCAATGGATCAGCTTGAAAACACAAATGCACAGTCGTCCGAGTATCCGCGCGAGAACTTACAAGCCTATATCGCGCGAATGCGCAAAATGGCTGCTGACAAGCTCACGCGCCGCATCGGCTGGATGACGCGCGCGCATCCGTTTGTAGTGGATAATAAACGCCTGATTGTGCCGCTCTATTCGGATGGCTTTTCGATTTCATTGATGGCTATTACGGATGATTGGGGCAGGACGTGGCACACCAGCACGCCGTTGGTGGGCGGCGGTAATATTCAACCGAGCATCGTGCGCAAGAAAGACGGCACGCTGTACACATTGATGCGCGACAATGGCCCCGCGCCGAAACGTCTGCACCAAAGCGAATCCAAGGACAACGGCGAAACGTGGTCGCCCGTCACCGACAGCGAGCATCCAAACCCCGGCGCTGGCGCAGAAATTATTAGCTTGCGCAATGATCATTGGGCATTGATTTACAACGACCTCGAACGCGGTCGCCACAGTCTTGCTGTAGCAATTTCCGATGACGAAGGCAAAACCTGGAAATGGAAACGCCATCTTGAACTTGACGCTTCGGGGGCCGAAGCTGGTTCGTTTCACTACCCGTCACTCATCCAGGCCAAAGACGGTACCTTGCACGCAACCTATAGTTATTTTGTGAACAAAAAAGAAGTGAGTTTAGATAAAGATGGCAAACCAATGCGTAAGACAATTAAGCATGCGCATTTCAATGAAGAGTGGGTGATGGAAGGCGACCGCAAATAACACTCACACGACGATGTCATATTGCCTTAATTCTTCACGTAGTGCGGCGTGGTTTTGGAAGTGAATGGCATTCCAGCCAAATGCTCGCGCCGCTTCGGCATTGGCCAATAAATCATCAATAAACAAGCACTCTTGCGGATCAGCGTTGAGATATTCTGTGGCTAGTGCGAAGGCGTTCCAATCAGGCTTGGCCGCCCGAATTAAGTGTGACGCGATGGTCTTCTCGAAGAATTGAAACGCGCGGTAATGCTGTGTCATGTGATTCCAATGAATCTCATGAGTATTGGAAAAGCAGGCGAGCTTTTTTTGTTTTGATAAAGCCGCGAGGAGGTCAAGCATTTGCGCATCTTCGCCCTGAATAATAAGCATTTTCAGCGCAATGATTTCTTCGTGGTTGAGAGGTTTGTTGAGAATTTGCGCGACTTGCCGCACATAATCCGACGCCGTGAACAGCCCCAATTCCAGCCGGGCATTGATGGAGAACCCGCTTTCATCCGGCGCAGATAAATAGGCTTTGATAACCTCGGGGTCTGTTTCACTTTGCTGTGTGAGTGCGAGCAAAGCCCCATCAATATTGAGCTTCACCACCACGCCGCCAAGATCAAAGATTACCCACCGAATGTTGTTTGGCATAATCAATTTATCCGCAATGATTCGACCGCAGGTGCGACCAATTGGTTAGTTTGGGTTAGCGCCGCTTCTGCCTCTTCTCGCTTCACATTCGCTTGTTGCATTACTAACGCCACAGGTAATTTCCAATCCGCCGCTTCCAATACCGCGCGTGCCTCCGCTTCATCCACGTTGCATTCGTCTTTCACAATGCTGACAGCGCGTTCGCGCAGCTTGATATTTTTTGTTTGCATATTAGCCATGCGGTTGCCCTTCACATAGCCAAGCCGCACCATCGCCATCGTCGAAAGCATATTCAGCACGAGTTTTTGTGCTGTGCCGGATTTCAGCCGCGTTGACCCAGCGATCACTTCGGGGCCGACAATCGGTTCAATTGGAATTTCCACTGCTGCGGCTAGCGCTGTGTTGGCGTTGCAGGTAATGCACGCGGTCAATGCGCCAATGTGGCGCGCGTATTCAACTGCACCAATGGTATATGGCGTGCGCCCGCTCGCAGCAATCCCGATGACGACATCGTTGGCATTCACCTTGCGCGCTTGCAAATCCGTAGCTCCCGCTGCGCGATCATCTTCCGAAGCCTCGACGGCTTTGTAACAGGCCTCATAGCCGCCCGCGATGATGCCTTGTACCAGCTCTGGCGAAACACCAAACGTCGGCGGACATTCCGAAGCGTCAAGTACGCCTAAGCGCCCGCTTGTGCCTGTGCCGACATAAATCAATCGGCCTCCACGTGCAAGCCGTTCGACAATCGCATCTACGGTCTTTGCAATCGCAGGTAGAACTTGCTCAATGGCGTCGGCTACTTTTTGGTCTTCGGCATTGATGATGCGCAAGGCTTCGAGTGTGGGAAGACGGTCAATTTCTGAGGTATTGGGATTGGCTTGTTCGGTGGTCGTCATGGTTGTTTGGGTTAGGAAGAGGTTTCCCAGGTTGATCGGCTGCCCACCTCATCATTGATTTCGGCTTTCGATAAAATTCGCCATTGCCATTTGCGCTGCGCCCACGGCGGGCTTGTAAAGCGGAGCCGCAAGTATCGCATTTGGTGCAAAGGCGGCGATGTCTTCACGCAAAGGTTGCAAGATCAGATCGCCCGCGCTGAATACGCCGCCAACATAGCCGATGCGGAATATCTCGTCGCGCATATTCAACTGCGCAATGACAGCTTTGATGGCACGGGCTAATTCGTGTGCTGAATCTTTCAGGATTTCAATCGCGGCAGCATCACCTTCTTGTGCGGTTTCGACGACGAGTTTGGAGAGCTGCGCAATTTGCGGCATGACATTCTTGTCAGGATTATAAATGACGGCTGGAAGTTCGGGCGGTGTTTTCACATTGAAGTAGCGACAGACTTTTTCCGTCAACGCTGTTTCTTCATGACGACGGTAATCATAAGCTGTCATCACCGCTTCTAATGCGCGGCGGCCAATGTAGGTGCCGCTTCCTTCATCGCCAAGTGTTGGCCCCCATCCTCCTGCGCGCGCTACTTCGCCGTCTTTGTTGACGCCATAAGCAATCGAACCAGTGCCCGCAATAATCACGATACCCGGTTTGCCTGCGGTGGCCCCTGCCAACGCAATGCGCGCGTCGGTTTCGAGCGTGAAATGAAGCGACGGCAGGGCCGCTTCGATGGCCTCGTACATTTTGCGATGATTGTCTGGATGCGAAACGCCAGCCAGCCCGATACAGCCGGCAGTAATTTGATGCGTCGTGATTTCAGCTTGGCGACAAGCAAGGATAATAGCAGTTGTTACGGCGTGTGTTGCGGCTTCAACACCTACGCGATGAAAATTGGCGGCGGCAGTCCGGCCTTCGCCAACTAAACAGTTAGCGAGATCAGCGTCAGAATCAATCGGCGCACGAAAGATCATCGCCCGTGTATTTGTTCCACCGCCATCTACTCCCAGCCAATATAAGGTGCTGCGATCTTCCTCCGCCAGATTCCTAACAACCGAATCTAAAACTTCGGTGAGGGGGTGCATGGTTCTATCCTTCCCACGAATCTTCAACGCTTTGGACCAGCTCGACATTGACGAGGGCGGTGCGAGCTTCCCACTGATACCAGAAGCGTTTACTTTTGCAGTCCAGGGAAGCTTTATAATAAACTTACCGTCTGTCATAAATGAAACTAAAAGTTCTAATCATAATGATAAATAATACTTGTTGTTGGTGAATGGCCGATTGCGGGTTATGACCAGTCAAACAGTCACCGGCTACCAACTATCAATTTATGGAATTTCGTCAGCTCCGAACTCTGTTAGCCATTGCGGAAACGCGCAATTTTACGCGGGCTGCCGAACGTGTTCATTTGACGCAGGCTGCCGTCAGCGCGCAAGTCAAAGCTCTCGAAATGGAAACCGGTGTGCCGTTGTTTGCACGTGTGAACAAAAAGGTGTTTCTGACAGAAGCTGGTGAATTGCTGGTGCGCAAGGCCGAGCGGTTGCTCAAAGCACACGATGAGGCTTTGCTCGCGCTCAAAGAATTAGGGGATGCGGAAAAAGGACGGCTGCGTATTGGCACCGCTTCGACGATGGCGAGTAATGATCAATTGCCTACGATTCTGGCTGAACTCAAACGCGAATATCCCAAAGCGCAAGTTACTGTTCGTCGCGCCACCAGTGCCGAAATCGTCGCACAGATTCTACAAAATGATTTGGATATCGGGTTGGTTTCGCTTCCGGTCGAAGCGAATGATATCCGTGCTGAGGTGTTGCAACGTGATCGGTTGGTTGCCATCATGCAACCCGACCATGCACTTGCGCATCAACGCAGTGTCAGCCCCACACAACTCGCTGCCGAGTCCTTGATACTCGGTGAACAGGGCGGTAACACACGCCGCTTGATAGATTTGTTTTTTGCGAAATCAGGGGTGCGGCCTGAAGTGATAATGGAGCTTGGCAGTATGATTTCAATCAAACGGATGGTCGAACATGGATTAGGATTAAGCATTTTGCCGCGCTCGTCGGTGCGAGAAGAAATCAGGGTTGGTAAGCTGCTGGCATTGCCGATCCGTGGCTTTAAGGACAATTGGGAATTAGGCTTAGTCACGCTCAAAAGCGATCACGTGCCGCCACTGCAACGAGCCTTCAAGCAGCTTTGCAAAAAATATTTCGACTAAGGGAATTTGAGGATGAAACAGAAACTAAAGACTTGGTTTAGCACTAGCATCAGCATCGCACTTCTTATTAATTCTTTGGCTTTTTCTGCTTTTGCACAACAACAACGTCCGCGTCGTGCGAGTGATGCAGAGTTTAGTAAGCTGCCTGCGGGAACGCGGTTTTTGCCTAGAGGATACGTCCTTGTTTTGCGTTTGGACACCCGGCTGGATTCCGGTCAGGTGCGTCCCAGTGATCGTTTTTCCGCTCGCATTGATGAACCCATCACCGACGAGGTCGGAAACATGATCCTGCCCGCAAATTTATTGGTGATTGGCCACATCAAAGAAGTGACGCCCGCGCAAATGGGGCGTCGCTCTGGCGTGATTGAGATTGAGTTCGACCGTCTGGTGATGCCGGATGGTCGGGAACTTTCGTTGCGAGGTATCCTAACGAGCGCCGATCCTGTAGAGCGTAGAAAACTCAAAATTGATGAAGAAGGTGTGATTGAAGGCGGGGGGCAATTGAAACGTAATACCGTTTTTGTGGGTGGTGGGGCAGCGGCTGGAGCCGTCATCGGAGCGATTGCCGGCGGGGCCGCGCTTGGTGCTGGTGTTGGCGCAGCGGCTGGAATCGTGGCGGTTTTGTTGGCAAAAGGAAAAGAGGCGATTGTCGAGCCGGGAACCTTAATTGGGCTGGAGTTAACGGAGGGCGTAGATCTGACGCAACGTGGTACAATTCCGCCGCCTCGCCCTACACCTTCGACCACGCCGACAGCGCCGACAACGTCGAATGGCAATCAATCTCCCACCCCTACGCCTAACAATCCGCAGCAGCCTGTCCCGTTACCGACGCCGCCGCTGGAGCCGCAATTACTAAAGGTCAGTTTTGCACAAGTAGAGCGCGTTTCCGGCAATTCTATTTTGGTGGTAGCAACGGCAGAAACGACCTCTGGGGGCTGGCGTGTCAAAGCCGAACATGAGGTCAATCGAGACACGCTTGACGTTTGGATCAAAGGTACCCCGCCCGAAGGACGCGCGACCAAAGCCCTTTCACATCCAACCGTCACGACTACCGTCGCCGACCCCAGTCGTGCTATTCGACGGGTGATTGTTCACGGTTTAGGAAATGATCGCGCGTTAGCCGTTCCACAGCAAATCAGACGATAAGCTCGATGAAGTTTTACGACATCACGGTTCCATTCTCGACCGAATTGCCTGTTTATCCCGGCGATCCGGTTGTGCAAATTTCTCAGGTTGCCAGCCTTGCTGCGGGCGATATTTGTACCGTCTCGCATCTGAGCTTTGGTTCACATACCGGCACGCACGTAGACCCGCCTGCGCATTTTGTGGCAGGCATGGCAACGTTGGATGAATTGCCGTTGGAAGTGCTAATCGGTCCGGTACGCGTGGTGGATGTGGGAGAAATCAGCGCAATTGATGTCGCAACGATTGAGGCGGCGAAGTTGGATGGCGTCGAGCGGGTGCTTTTCAAAACACGCAATTCACGGCTGTGGCAGGCAGGCGTGCGCGAGTTTGAGAAAGAGTTTGTTTACCTGGAAACCGAAGCGGCTGAGCGATTGGTCGCGCTCGGCGTGAAGTTAGTGGGGATTGATTATCTCTCGATTGAGAAATTCAACTTTGAGCAGCCGACGACGCATTACGCATTGCTCCGAAACAACGTCGTGATTGTGGAAGGATTGAATCTGACAGAGGTGGTGGCAGGCAATTACGAACTGATTTGCCTGCCGATGAAAATTAAACGCGGCGATGGTGGCCCGGCGCGCGTGGTGTTGCGCGAGCTTTAATTGGGTAAACTTCCGACTTGTGTGACGATGGTTTCATTGAGCAATTCATGCGCCCATCCAGTTTGCCGATTGATACTGCGTGTCATTCCCTCTTCGCTTAGGAATTTGACGTTGCTAAATTTCGCATGCGTATAGTCCTGCACCTTGCCAGACTGAATCGCCTCTACCACCTGATTAATTCCTTGTTCCAAGGTCCATTGCGGAACGAAGCCCAATGCCTGATGAATTTTGCTGAAGTTTACGCGGTAATTGCGGCGATCACCATCGAACGCCACATCTATCAATTCTGATGAAGGCACAAGCCGTTCAATCGTTTCTCCGACTTGCGAAATGGTGTAATTCTGTTCGTTAGAACCAACGTTGAAGACTTGGTTGTGAACGGCGGGAACGGGTGCTTCCAAGGCCTTGAAAACTGCCAGGGCGGCATCATCCACGTGAACGAAGGGACGCCATTGATCGCCGCCGGAAACGGTGATGCGGCCTTCAACAATGGCTTTGGCTGTCAGTAGGTTGACGACCAGATCAAAACGCGTGCGCCCCGAAAGCCCGTAAATCGTACCGAATCTCAGCAAGGTCGGAGCAAAGGTTTCATCCGCCATTCTCGTCAGCACATGTTCAGACGCGATCTTGCTGCGTGCATACAGTGAAACTGGATTCAGCGCGGATCTTTCATCCAAGAATTCATCTGACGCACCATACACCGAACAGGTGCTGGCAAAGATGAAGCGATTGACGCCACTGCCTTTGGCTACTTCAGCAATCATGCGCGTCGCCATCAGATTGACTTCAATTGTCAACTCTTCATCCAAGGCACACGCCGGATCGCCGACAATGGCCCCCAAGTGAATCACCGCATCCATTCCCCGAATGGCTTCGACGACTTTATCAATGGCGCGAAAATCGGCGCGCACCACTTCCAGACGTGGATGGTTCAGTAAGCCTTCAATAGGTTCGGTTCCATACAGCAACAAATCCAATAAGCGAACCTGATAGCCTTTCTCCAATAGTTTGGGCAATAACGCTGAACCGATATATCCCGCGCCGCCGATGACCAGCACGTTGCGGATTGCTCGTTCAGCCCGTTTGTCGTGTTGTAATTCCGTGCGCACAACATCGCGCCAAATCATAGACCAACCACGCGCCGCCATCAGCAATCCCACGCTTACCAACCAAGCCAACAACACCGCGCCACGTGGTAGCTGTGGGGTGAGATCAAACATGTAACAGAGAAAGCTGAAAATCAGATAGCCAAGGCTGACCGCTTGAAAAATGATCAGCGCCTTGTATCGTCCCTGATACGCACGGCTGTATGTATAAAACCCGCTCATCAAAAAAACGATGAGGCAGATTGCCGTCAGTAACCAGCTTCGTTTGCTGAAGTAGGTTACATAAGCCCAGAACATCTGGTTATAGGTCAGCCCATTCTCAATGGTCTCAAACGCGACAAGATAGAAATACCGAACCGCCAGCGCCAGCATCAATGACACATTAAGCAGCACGGTATCCGCCGCCATCCGCAAGACGATTTCCCGTGAGAACCGAAAAGAACGCCAATCAAGCATGAAGTTTCTCCGACGTTGTTCGGGGCAGTGTTGCGCTAAACGGCAGAAGCGTTACGCGCTTGATTCAGCGCTTTTGTGACGTCTTCTGCATGTTGATGAATACGAGTCACAGCCTCACAAATGCCCAACGCCGTTTCCTCTTCCATGTTTGACCATAATGGAAAGCTCAAGCTGTTCTCTGCTAACAACACCGTGTTTGGCAGTACGCTTTCATCCGGCGCAAAGTGACGATAGGCCGTTTGGCGATGTACCGGCGGGTCGTAGTATTTTCGCGTGTCAATATTTTCTGCGGTTAAGGCTTGTGCCAAATGATCGCGGCTGACACCAAACGCATCGGCATCCAACAGGATCGAGAATTCTCGGTAGGAGTTGCGGTCTTCGGGGTGAACGCGTTGAAATTCGATGCCCGGCAATTTGCCCATCTCGCGGCGATAAATGGCAACCGTGGCATTGCGCCGCTGTGCTGCGCCCTCTAATCCTTGCAGGCTCTTGAGTCCCAGCAACGCATTAAATTCGGGCATTCGCGCGTTGATGCCTGCAAACGCACTATCGTAGTTGCCGTCGTTGCCATATTCTCGACCTTTCCGTAAATGATCGGCGAGCGCGTCATTATTGGTCGAAACGATTCCACCTTCACCCGCGATCAGGAGCTTTGTCGGACTGAGACTGAACGAATGCGCATCACCTTGCTTGCCAACCGGGACACCACGGTACAACGCGCCGAAGCCGTGGGCAGAATCAAAGATCAACTTGAGTCCGTGCCGATCTGCAACGGCCTGTAACGCTTCAATCTCTGCCGGATTGCCAAAGTTATGCACGGCGACGATGGCGCTGGTATTCGGAGTGATGGCCGCTTCGGCGGCTTCGGGGGACAGGTTCGTCGTTCCAGCATCAACGTCAGCGAAGACCGGTCTCAATCCCGCCCACACCAGTGAACTCACACTTGCCATAAACGTGAAGCTGGGGACGACGACATCACCGGTCAGGCCCAGGCCCTGATACGACAGCATCAAACCAGTTGTGCAACTCGAAAGTGCAACAGCGTGGTTGACGCCCAAATGCGCGGCAATCGCTTCTTCAAACTCGCGCAGAAACTTTCCCTTCGTTACCATTCCCGTCTCGATAATCGAGCGGACACCTTCTTGCATTTCATCCATGCTGGGCAATTGCGGTCGTACGATGTTGACCTTTCTATCAAAAATCGGCGCATTGCCCAGGATGGCGGGTTGATTACTCATTCAGATAACTCCTCGTTGATTTTGATCACTTTCGCGGGAACGCCAACAGCCGTGCTGTAGGACGGGATGTTGCGAATCACGACTGCGCCTGCGCCCAGCGTGGACCACGCACCAATCGAACATCCTTGAATTACATTGGTTCCCATTCCGATATAACAGCCTTCGCCCACCGTCACATTACCGGCCAGATGAACACCAGGATTGATGTTCGTGTAGTCGCCTACGACTGAATCGTGGCTAACGCTGACACCGACATTGAGCGTAATGAAATTGCCGATACGTGCTCCGGTGTTGATGATGACGTGGGGAAAGATCACAACGCCTTTTCCGATGTGCGCGCGGGGCGAGAGATGCGCTAAAGGCGAGATTGCGTTCGCAAATTCGAGCTTGGTCAAGATAGCACGATTGACCAGCTTTTGGCACGTCTGAGGATTGCCGACAGCACAAATTATTTTCAATCCGTCGCGGTCAGCCGTGTCAAACCAATCCCAATCGCCAAGTACGGGTAGCCCGTCCAATTCTTTACCGTGCAATTCGCGCTTGCCATCCACAAAACCTTCCAGCACGATGCCACGGGTCACTTGTGCCTGATGCCGCAGGATGTCCGCGATTTCGCGCCCGTGTCCGCCTGCGCCAATAATGACAATGCGATCAGGCCTGGTCATAGCGGTTTTGTCTGGCTCCCCATAAATTCCTGCGCTGTTGCCTGTCCGGGTTCATTGATGCCGTCGCGCTGAACAATTTTCCAAACCGTCAAGGCCAGAATTTTAACGTCCAGCCACAGCGAATGGTGATCCACATACCAAACATCCAGTGCAAATTTTTGCTCCCACGTCAGCGCATTACGACCATTGATCTGTGCCCAGCCCGTAATGCCCGGTCGAACTTCGTGGCGGCGCAATTGTTCCGGTGAATACCGCTCCAAATACTTTGCCAATAGCGGGCGCGGGCCAACCAAACTCATTTCGCCTCGAATGACATTCCACAATTCTGGCAGTTCATCCAGGCTGGTCGAGCGCAGAAATTTCCCGAATGATGTCAGCCGAATTTCGTCCGGCAGTAACTCACCATTCGTATCGCGTTGGTCTGTCATCGTGCGGAATTTGTGCAGTCGAAACAATCGCGCATCAAGTCCCGGTCGCGGTTGATGAAAGATCACGGGCGATCCGAGTTTGAGGCGCACTAGCAATGCTGTGATTGCCAGAACAGGGGACAATACAATCAATGCGACGAGTGCAATCAGAAGGTCAAAAATTCGTTTCATCAGATTCACTGTGTCTCAGGCCAGGGCGGGTTCCGGCACAACCAGGCCGCGCGCCTGCAACAAACGCACGTATTCTGTTTTTACCATTTGGAACACGTGTTGCTCGTCAAATTTCTCCAGTGCAAGTTGGCGTCCGGCTGCGCCGAGTTGCGCGCGCTGATCGGCGTTTTGCAATAATGTCAGCACCGCTTGGGCTAGTTTCTGACTGTCGCCGAGCGGAAAGAGAAACCCATTGCGCCCGTGTTCGACGGCTTCGCGGCAGCCGCGCACATCGGTCACCACACATGGCACGCCCATGGCTGATGCCTCCATCGGCGCACGCGGAAAGCCTTCTCGATGCGACGGCAAAACAAACACATCCATCAGCGCATACAATTCGGGCATGTCGCTGCGCAGACCCGTAAAAATACAGGCCTCTGCAATGTTGTACTCACGCGCAGAAGCTGGCGTCAGCGCATCCGCTTTGTCATCGTCAATCGGCCCAACGATCAAAAATTTTGTCGCAGGTTGATGGCGCAAAATTTCCTGTGCAGCGGTGAACAATTCCAGAATCCCTTTTTCGCGCACGAGTCGGCCCACAAAGCCAATGACCTGATGCTCACGCGTTAGCCCCAGCTCTCGGCGTTTGGCGTCGAGTATGGCGTCAGACAATTGCGCTCGATCAAAGCGATGTACATCAATTCCATTGCCCAGGAATTTGATTTTCTCTGGCGGGCTGATGCGTTCTCGAATTGCGGTCTGAATGTCTTCGCTGTTCTGCGAGAGGATGGAATGCGAACAACGGGCGGCGATTTTTTCCGTCGCAATGTAAAAGTTGCGCCAGAACGCAGGCATGTGATCGTGAAAATAAAACCCGTGCAGCGTGTTCACAATGATTGGCACCCCCACAATTCGCGCCGCCAATTGTCCCAGCAAACCAGCTTTCGGCGTGTGCGTATGAACAATCGTGAACTGTTCGCGCCGCATTACCTGGCAAAGCTGTTTGAGCGCGAACAAATCAGCCAGCGGGGTAAATTGCCGCTTCATCGGGATCGGAATATGACGGATTCCGGCGGCTCCCAGTGACGGCAAATAAGGGCCGGGAGCCGAGATGCCAACGACTTCAAAGCCGCTCTGTTGCAGGCTTTTCAGTTGATTGAGCAACAACAAACTGAGCGCCATATCAATCGTCGAAATATGCGCGATTTTCATTGGTTTACGCCGCTGCTTTGTTTTCTGCCAGCCACGCCTGAAACATCAACACTGGCCACAAATAATATTGCCAGTTACGATGTCCAGACAGGTGCTCTTTCCATTTCAGGCGGATCGCGCGCGCCTCAAAGAATCCTTCCTGCTGTAATCGCTTTTCGTCCAACAATGCTTCTGCCCAATCGCGCAGCGGACCGCGCAGCCAATCAACAATGGGAATGCCGAAGCCAGCTTTCGGGCGCTCAATCAACGCTGGTGGAACGTACTTGTAGAGCAATTGCCGTAACAGCCATTTGCCTTGGCCGTTGCGAATCTTGAGTGAAAGCGGAATGCGCCATGCAAATTCGACTACACGATGATCCAGATATGGCACGCGGGTTTCCAAGCTGACGCCCATCGCCGCGCGATCCACTTTCACCAAAATATCGTCCGGCAAATAAGTGACCAAATCGAGATACATCATGCTCAACACAAAATCCGAGACGTCCGCCCATTGTGTTTTGTCCGTCAAAATTGTTTCCGGCTCCTGCGAATGCAACACAACATCGGCTGGCATTTTCCAGCTTGAGACCAGATTGCGATACATCGCTTCGGGATGCTCGACCATCAACGCTTCGGCCAGCTTATGCAGCTTATCGCCGGGAACTCGCTGCTTGAAGCGCGCGGGCAAAACCGGACTTAGCCCCTGAAACGCGGCATCCCAACTTGATGGCGAAACGGTTGTCAGCCCCTTCGCTGCCACTCTGCGGAGTTCCTGCGGCATCCACCCAACTTTGTCCCAGATGTTTTTTCCCCAGAAATAGCGATTGTATCCACCAAACAATTCATCACCGGCGTCACCTGATAAGCTCACGGTTACTTTGCGGCGCGTTAGTTCGGAAACCAAAAACGTTGGGATTTGGGAAGCGTCTGCAAACGGCTCGTCATAGAGGCTCGGCAACCGGGGAATCACGGCCATCGTTTCAGCCGGGGTCACATACAGTTCGGTATGTTCTGTTCCTAAATGTCTGGCGACTGCCTTGGCAAATTCTGCTTCGTTATACTCCGCTTCGTGAAAGCCAATAGTAAAAGTCTTAACCGGAGTCGTGCTTTGCGCCTGCATCAACGCCACAACCAGCGAAGAATCAATGCCGCCGGAGAGGAATGCGCCTAATGGCACATCCGCAATCATTTGTCCTGCGATAGCTTCCCGAAGAAGTTCTTCGAGCGTGGCTAGTGCCTCTGGCTCGCCTCCGCGATAAGGATCTCTGACTCCTGCTTCAGCCACGTCTTTCGCCGACCAGTAAGTTGTGAGCTTGCCTTCCCGCTGGTGTGCTGAAATCGAAAGGATGGTGCCAGGGGTCAATTTATGAATCCCTTTATAAATTGAATAGGGCGTGGGAATGTAGCTAAGACGCATCAGTAAGGCTAAGGCCCCACGATCAACTTCTCCGTGCCAGGATGGATGGGCGCGTAATGCCTTTAGCTCTGAGCCAAAGAGGAACACCTCTCCAATCCAACCGTAATATAAAGGCTTCTCGCCGATTCGATCTCGCACCAAATGCAGCACCTGTTCACGCCGATCCCAAAGCCCAAAGGCGAACATTCCGACGAATCGCTTTACTGCTGCCTCCAACCCCCATTGGCTAATTGCCGCCAACATCACCTCTGTGTCCGAATGCCCGCGAAACCGATGTCCGAGCGTTTCCAACTCGGCTCGCAATTTCCTGAAGTTATAAATTTCCCCATTGAATGTGACAATATATCGCCCGTCTGCTGAGAGCATTGGTTGATGACCTTCAGGCGAAAGATCAACGATGGAAAGTCGCCGCTGCGTTAGGCCAATGCCCGCTTCCGCATCAAACCAAACGCCGCTGTCATCGGGGCCACGGTGCGTGAGCGCGCTTGCCATTCGTAGCAGCGTGTCTTGCCAATCAAAATCAACTTTCTTAAATTGTAGCGCGCCAACAATTCCGCACATGAAATGGCCTATTTACTTCCTTGAACAATGCCCCAAACAGGTTCTTATGCTACGCCCAGCAGGTCGCAATATAATTTTTCATACCTCGCCACGATGGAAGGCAAACTGAATTTTTCTTCGACTCTTTGTCGAGCAGTTTTACCGAGTTGTTTTCTTTCTTCGGCGCTCATTTTCAGAAGCGTCATCCAACTATTTGCCAATGCTGCCGGATCACGTGGCGGCACCACGATTCCGGTTTCCCCCACGATTAAAGATGAATCCCCAACGTCAGTTGTGACACACGGCACGCCGCACGCCATTGCTTCTCCCAATACATTTGGAAATCCCTCGCCAAAGGCGGAAGAAAGGGTCGCTACATCTACTGCCGCATTGATTTTAGGTGTGTCTTCTCGCCGACCTAAAAGATGACAATGGCTCTTTATTCCTGCCTTCGTGATCCAGTCAGAAAGTTGTTGGTTTCCTTCGACAACATCTTCCCCACAGAGTACAAAATGAACCTCTGGCATAGCTTGATGAAGAAGTGCTGCTGCCTGAACAAAGTTAGAATGATCTTTCTGAGGATGAAATCGAGCAACTATCCCAATGAGGGGGGTTGAGGGGGTGACACCCAGCTCTTTTCTAAACGAAATTCGAGCAGTTTCATCTGGCTGAAAATTAATCAACTCTACTCCATTTGGGATCGGCAATAGCTTTTTTGAATCATAGCCCACGTCAGCATGAAGCCGACAAGCAACTTCAGAACAACTAATGATTCGGGCCGGGATCAACGATGATAGTAAAGAGCATAGTTTGATGGTTAATAAAGTAACTTTATTATCTGGATGGTTCACTATATTGCTGGCTTGAAGGTTCCAAACGATGGGAGCCTTTGTTAGTAATTTGGCGACCAGTCCGCCCATCAAATCAGCGTGATACATCCAGGTTTGGACAATATCGGGAGGGTGTTGACGTAATAGTTTAGCTAATCGAATTGTTGCCGCAATACTAGGATAACTGCGCGTCATTCCCAGGGAGTAAACTTCTATGCCCAAATTTTCGACCTTGGTTTTAAGGCTGTCTCCTCCGATTAAGGTAATTACACGGGCTTCAAATCGTTCCCGATTCATTTCTGAGAGCAGCTTGTAGAGCATCATCTCTGCGCCACCTGTATAAAGCCCATTGATGATATGCGTAATAAGTATTTTTTTCTTGGTTGAGAGAGTTGTGGCAAGTTTAGGAAGTGCGGATTCAGCCGATTGAAAACTATGATTTGATCCGAGCATGGATATAAAAGGGAAAGCCTTGAGATAAGTCTTAAATTGCAAAATATCGGCGCAGATATTGCTTGGAGGAAATAATAAAGTCGTTATCTTCCTGTTTCCAGCGAACAAAATCTAATAACCTGAGTTGATACATTTTGGCCAGAACAACAGCCGCTATAATTGTACTGCCAGTATAAGCTATCGAAGTAGCGAGGGCTGCTCCTAAGGCCCCCAGAATAGGAATTAAAGAGCAATAAAAAAGGAGCGAAAGGAGGAAGAACCCAACTCGCAATTTCGTCGCTAACATCGGAAACCCATCTCCGATTAAATTGCCAATTAAAACAAGAAAGACAGCCAAAGCGATTTGACCAGGAGTCAACGATACTAACAAAATGAAGGCTGGTTGATATTGAATCAGAAAGAACTTGAAGACAATAAAACTAATACTAATCACCGTTACTCCACCTAGAAAGCTTCCGAGAATCATATATCGCACAGCCTGTCCCAGGCGTTTCCCTTTATTGACCAAACTTTCCCGGAAATCCTGGGCGACTTTGGCCGAGAAGACGAGTTGGATTGAATGCGCTGCCAGCCAGAATGCTTCTGCAAGACGCGCCGCTATGGAGTAATAACCGGAAGCTTCCAGGCCTGCCCAAAAACCGACCAGGATTAAGTCCAGGCGAATGGCAAGATATTGAGATAATTCTCCAATTTGGGCTTGCCCTCCAAACTTCAAACAACTTATCGCGGCGCTTACATTTGGCCTGAAAAGCCTTTTGTTTTGCGAGGCCAGGATAAGATACGCCAAGCCTATCAAATTCGATAATAAGATTCCCAAAACATAAAAAACAAATGCTAACTCGGCGCTTAGTACTCCACTAGTACCGGCTAAAACACATCCGGTCACATATAAAACAGGAGAAATAATTTTCGCGGTCAGTGTTATCGTCAGGAACTCTGCGGCAATGCAGGCCTCCGTTAAGTAAAATAGAAAAATTTGGATCGGTATACTTATCACTGCCAACGTGATTACGCCGAATGAAATCTTAGGAAAGGCTAGTCCCAGATATGATTTTGAGATAGCCAACCCCAAGCCTAGTAAAACCCCTTGCAGTACACAAATAATCAGCCCATTTGTAACTACGGTTTCTACTGAAAACGTTTTGCGCCCTATGTAATAAATAGCCGCTTTGCCATAGCTAAAACTTAACAATGACTGTCCTACAGAAGGGATTGTTATTAGGATTGAGAGTGTTCCCAATTGCTCCGGGGACAAGGTTACAGCTAGAAAAAAGAATCCCGCAGCAGTGAGGCAGGACATCCCGATATTAACCCCAGTCAGGTAAAGTGATGAGCGAGTTAAATTCATCTGTTTTTACTATCGGGACGAAGCACATAAGCATAGGTTGCTGCGCCCAGATAAGAAGCTAATTTGGCTCTGTTTTGTGGGGAAATATCTTGCGTCAACCCATAGCCAGTATAAAACACCATTGAGTTAAGTAATTGTTCAGTCTTTAGCCCTGCTTTTCGGAACTCATTTATCCATCGCTTCTGGCTATAAAAGTATAGTTCGGAAAGAGCAGTTGGATATTCTCCGTGTGGTTCTGGGAGAATGGCCCGTTTAATCAGATGACCTAAGCCATACTTTTTTATGGCATCATCTCTGGAAGGAAGTGAGGGCATCATCGCCGTTTTCCCATACCCCAAAACATATTTAAAAAGATAGGCGTAGTGGGCAATGTTATTCCAAAACCGCCAGGCAGAAGTCGGCAAAATATGAACGGCAATAGCCTGTGGATTTCGCATCACGCGGCAGCTTTCCTGCAACAACAGGGGCAGGTTTTTTACCGGGACATGCTCAAGGACATTAGAAGAAAAAACCAAGTCAAAACTATTTTCAGCGAAGGGCAGGTTGACCCCATCGTAATCCTGCACCGAAAAGTAATTGACGGGCCAGACCGGGCGTTCAGCAATATCAATGGAAACAACCTCACACCCCCAGGAAGAAATCAGATGTGCTTGATAACCATTTCCTCCGCCTATTTCCAGCACTCGCATCTTTGGCTTGAATAGAGACTTAACTCTATCCAACTCCATCTGGCGAAGTTTTTCCAGCCGCGTTTCCGTCATTTTCACCTTTCAAGGTTATTGGCTAAACCCGGAGACCAGAAAGATTGGATAGCTGCAATAAATAGTTTCCGTATCCATTATTCATCTGACTCGCAATTTCTTTTAGGTGTGAGCTGTCAATCCATCCCATTCGATACGCGATTTCTTCGGGGCAAGAAATCATCATCCCTTGCCGTTCTTCCACTGCCTGAACAAAACTGGCTGCTTGCATTAAGGATTCGTGTGTTCCTGCATCCAGCCACGCCGTGCCGCGTCCCATGTGTTCGACGCGCAGGTTCTTATTGCTTAAGTAGAGTTTGTTGAGGTCGGTGATTTCCAACTCGCCGCGCGCTGAAGGTTGCAGACTGGCGGCCTTTTCAACCACTGTGCAATCGTAAAAATAAATCCCTGGCACAGCGTAGCTTGATTTGGGCTGTCGAGGTTTTTCCTCAATACTCAACGCTTGTCCTTCCTGGTCAAATTCGATTACACCGTATCGTTCCGGGTCGCGTACCGGATAGGCGTACACTAATGCGCCATCCTTCAATCGCGCGGCGTTTTTCAGCTTCTCCGGCAACCCGTGTCCAAAGAAAATATTATCGCCCAGGATCAAACACACTGGCTCTTGCCCAATAAATTCGCGCCCCACCAAAAAAGCTTCAGCCAACCCGCGTGGCTCTTGTTGCGCGGCATAATGAAAACTCAGTCCCCATTGCTCACCATTGCCAAGCAGCTTCTGAAAAGATGGCAGATCCTCCGGTGTACTAATGACAAGAATCTCTCTGATCCCCGCCAGCATCAGCATCGAAAGCGGGTAATAAATCATCGGCTTGTTATAAACGGGCAGGAGTTGCTTACTGATCGCCATCGTCAATGGATGAAGGCGTGTACCCCGCCCACCGGCCAGGATAATTCCTTTCATGACGTCCCTCCTCGTTGCTGATAATTATTCTGTACCCACTGTTGGTAATTGTTCTGGCGTTGAATCGTTTCGATCCAGCCAGGATTTGATAAATACCATTCGACCGTTTTGCGCAGTCCCGTTGTTAAGGATTCGCGCGGCTGCCATCCCAATTCGGTTTGGATTTTAGTGAGGTCAATGGCGTAGCGGCGGTCATGACCTGGACGATCCGCGACAAACCGAATCAGTGATTCATGGGGCATAGAGTGCGGAACAAGTTGATCCAGCAAACCACAAAGTTGTCGAACGATTTCCAAGTTTGATGGCTGGTTGTTGCCTCCAATATTGTATGTTTCGCCTATTCGTCCTCGTGCCAGCACCAACCGGATCGCCTCGCAATGATCCTCAACATAAAGCCAGTCGCGGATTTGTTGCCCGTCCCCGTACACCGGCAATGGTTTGCCTGCGAGCGCATTCAGGATTATGAGCGGAATCAACTTTTCGGGAAACTGATATGGCCCGTAGTTATTCGAACAATTCGTGACTGTCACCGGCAATCCGTAGGTGTGATGATAAGCGCGCACCAAGTGATCGCTGGACGCTTTTGACGCCGCATAAGGTGAGTTTGGCGCATAAGGCGTAGCTTCACTAAAAGCCGGGTCATTCGGTTTGAGCGTGCCGTAAACCTCGTCGGTGGAGACGTGATGAAAACGCACTTCTGCTAATGGCACGGTCTTCTCTTCCAGCCAGACTTGACGACATGCATCAAGCAGGGTTTGGGTTCCGACCACATTGGTTGTGATGAATTGACCGGGATTGTGAATTGAACGATCTACGTGAGATTCTGCGGCAAAGTGGACAACTGTATCTATTTTGTGTTGGCGCAAAAGATGGGGCACCAGCGCGCTGTCGCAGATGTTGCCATGAACAAAAGTATAGCGTGCGTCACTGGCAATAAGCGTCAGGTTCTTTAGACTTCCGGCATAAGTCAGCGCATCCAGATTGACAAGTTGGATGGCAGAACCTGAGTGCAAAAGATAGCGGATGAAATTTGAGCCGATGAATCCGGCACCGCCTGTGACTAGTATATTTTGCATCGCCTTAATCGAAAACTTCTGCCTCGCTCAGGGCAACACCTTGAGCGTCTTTTGCCGAGAGTATCGGGTGCTGATCGGGGGGCAGCGGCCAATCAATGCCAACCGCCGGATCGTTCCATAACAAGGTTCGCTCAAATTGGGGGGCATAATAATCGGTTGTTTTATAGAGTACCTCTGCCCATTCGCTGATCACATAAAAGCCATGCGCGAATCCGGGCGGAATCCAAATCTGAAGACGGTTTTCCGCTGAAAGATGATGACCCACCCATTTGCCAAAAGTTGGCGAAGAGCGTCTTAGATCCACCGCTACATCATAAATTTCGCCAGCAATTGCGCGCACTAATTTTCCTTGCGGTTGGTGAATTTGATAGTGTAATCCTCGTAAAACGCCACGCTTTGACCCCGAATGATTGTCTTGCACAAATTGAGTAAGGATTCCAGCCTGCACGAATTTGGCAAATTGATACGACTCAAGAAAGAAGCCGCGTGAGTCTTCAAATAGTTGTGGCTTGATTAAAGCCACTTGCGGGATAGAAGAGGAGTAAGTAATCACAATGTCGACATTCCAGCTTTACTCTTTATACCCTGTACAAACAATATATGGTGAAAATGTCTGATTCGGTTTGAAATCTTTCACCTTACCTTCAAGCAACCAGGTAAAAGCCGTGACCCCTAATAATCCATAGAGAATTGCTTTATTTAATGCCCATTTAACAGAGCCTTTTTCGATCCCTGTAAAATTATTGAGGACGCCGAAATTGACCGACATGAAGTAATTACTCTGAACTTTGGCAAACCCCGCTTGACGATGAGCTTCCGCTAGGTTTTCTGCACTGAGAAGCATGTGTAAATCATAAAACGGGCGGTTTATGATTTTGGCGATGGGACCAAGAATTCCAACCATATTCGGAATCAAAGTATAAATTATCCCTCCTGGTTTCAGGAATTGTGAAAAGGCTCGTAAGCACCCGGCAGTATCTGTAAAGTGCTCTGCTACTCCAAAAGAGACTAAGACGTCGTATTTCTCAAGGCATTCTTGGGGAGGGGCAAAAAAATCAGCGCAGATTATCTCCCCTTCGGTATTCATTTCGATGAGAAGCTGTCTTTCCACTGCGCAGCCTGTCTCAGAGTAATCAAGCCCGGATACTTTAAAGCCAAACTCGTTGGCAAAATATGGCAGCCAGACAGAGTAGGCACAGCCCAATTCCAAGAGCTGTTTATCGCGGGTTTCCAGGCCAGCGAATATTTCTTGAAACCTTTCGTGAAATTTTCGGCGCTGATAATTCCGTAGTCCATCATTAGAAACATTGATTGGAAGGGTTGCACCACTTTCCGACCATTGCGATTCCCAAAAGCTTTTCCCTGCTAAATCTATATTTTTATTCATACGTGGTGGGCTGGTGAAAGCCAAGTAGGCGCATAAAAGCCCCTCAAGAATCGAACATCAATGCCAATACTCTCATTTAGATTTGACACGAACTCTTAATGCTAGATTGTTTTGTGTGACTACCTAAAGCTCAGATTATTATCAACTGGGAAGCGCTGAAGACTTTGCTTAGCTAGTAGCTTTAATGCCCTTTATTTCAATTCGTCTGAGAGGGGGAGCCTTTCTTCTAAACCGCAGGCGGCGTAATAATCTCTCAATGTTATATATCAGTCCAGGTCCACCTAATAAGACCAAAGGGGCATAGGCTACAATATGATGCCTAACAGCCGTTCCCCAATTTCCCGTCCCCAATGCCCAGAGAAATTCCAAGCTAAAGTAACAAAAAATCAGATAAGTATATCGCTGTCTTCGTTCACCACGTGCGCGCCACCATAATCTAAGCGAATAAATTATTAACACAAATCTGAGAATCCCCTCAATTGTTGCATACGCATCCAAGGGACGAGTTACCTGCCATGGAAAGGGCGCGAATTGGTAATAAATAAACACAAGTGAACTAGAGGCGATGAAAGCTAGTGGCGAAGAAGCATCAACCTGTACTTGGTAGTTAGCGGCAGCGTCTTGCTCTCCTTTTTCCCGGTATGTCTCAGTGTAAACTACGACATCTCCAGTTCGAATGGCCTTGGTCGCCCCTCCTATTTCTCCCCCGAAATAAAGCCAGACCAGGACTCCAACAAAAGCCACACCTAAGATTGCTGTGCGAATCAAAATCTTCTTATATCCGGCTTTTCGCCATTTTCCGCTTATCCCCCAATAGATACTGACTCCTAATAAAAGTATCGAATAAAGGAATAGCCCATTATGCAAAAGGCTCAGAACTAAACCACTGACTAACATCAGGATTGCTCTTGATACTGACGGTGAGATCCGTAATCTAACTGCTAAATAAATTACCAGTAGGAAAGACAGTACTTGCCAAGCCTCACGCATAATTATCGAACAATAGATAAGCGAGCCTGCTGAGAGGCCGTATAAAACGAGCAGGCTTTGCCTAAACCTGAACCTGAAGAGTTTCGCCAGAGATATTAAAATTATACAAGATAAAGTATAAGCAATAACCGATAATGTTTGTCCGAGTAATAAAGAAACTCCAAAAACCCGATAGAAAGATGCTAGAAAACGAGTGTAAGCATTGGTTCCGATTTCCAGGCTATCGAATTCGGTAAACCATAGTGGATGTTTGTCCGTTGCAAAGTCTTTAGCTAAATCCTGAAACTTTACGGCGTCCAGAGTTGCTCCAAAAACTGTGCTTCCATACGCATTGTAAATAGAGACAGCATTATGAGCCGCCACAATGATGAGAAGGATCGTCAGCAGCTTACGATCCTGACGAAATGGCGCGAAAAACAATGGGAGCACAAATGAAAAATAAACCAATAACCATCCAGCCCAATCCGAAGGGAACAAGAAAATTGGTAGCAAAAGTAAGCCGCTCGTAGCGAAGATCACGATGGGCAGCCATTTTATTTCTCGTCTCATGATTTTAGATAAGGATAAGATTCATCTATCTTCCGATAAGAAGATAATGAGAAGCTGGGTCAGTACCAACCACCAGTTCTTTATATAAATTTTCGTATCTTCTGACGATTACGGGCAAACTAAAATTGCGCTCAATGCGGAGGCGCGCTTCACGCCCCAACTGACTTTTTTGTTCTGCGCTAAGCTCCAATATTTCAGCCCAGGCTTGCGCTAAAGAGGAAGGTTGCTGTGCGGGTACAATTTGCCCGGTTGAACCGATAATCAAGGCAGAGTCTCCGACATTAGTGGCGACACATGGAACTCCACAAGCCATCGCTTCACCCAACACAATCGGAAATCCTTCACCGTAAGACGACGACGATGCCGCCACATCCAGGGAGGCCATTAATCGTGGCATGTCTTCACGAACTCCCA
The DNA here is from genome assembly GCA_016789725.1 of Blastocatellia bacterium. Lineage (GTDB taxonomy): Bacteria > Acidobacteriota > Blastocatellia > RBC074 > RBC074 > JAFDVL01. The sequence goes on from JAEUQN010000054.1 coordinate 27,431, forward strand.
GAAGCTTGCAATACCCGCCAATGCCAGCCTGTCGAATCCATTGGGATAATTCTTGATTGTCCGGGCTGATGCCATCGCCGCATAACACGAAATGCGCGTCAGGTCTGTGTTGATGCAGGAGTCCGGCGGCTTCGATGAAGGTGCGATGATCCTTTTTGGGGTGGAAACGTGCGATCAAACCGATGATCGGAGCTTCCTGGGGAATGCCTAGCTCTCGTCGAACGGAAATGCGCGCCAGCGGGTCAGGGCAAAAAGCCGCCAGATCAAATCCATTTGGAATCACGGTGATTTTTTGTGCATCATAGCCGGCTTGAATGTGAACTTGTCTCGGAACTTCGCCACAGCAAATGATCCCGCGCGGAATGCGACTGGAAAGCAAGGCGGCGGCTTTCATTGTCCAGACAGTTCTACGCTTGCTTTTTTGTGGATCGAAGTTGCTATGATGAATGCCCCAAATAATTGGAATCCCCTGTGCCAGCGATGCGGCGATACCACCCATCAAATTCGCGTGATACATCCAGGTTTGAATCAAATCCGGCGGCTGTTCCTTGAGCAATTGTACTAAGCGCCATAAAGCGCGTGGATCAGGTATTCCGGGCCGCATATTCAGGGTTCGTACGCGAACTCCCAAACGGGCAATCTTTTCCCCCAGGGTTCCAGCGTCGAGCATAGAAATGACTTCCGCGCGAAAGGTATTCCGATTCATTTGGGATAACACTTTGTACAGCATCATTTCTGCGCCACCGGTGTTCAATCCCGTAATCAGATGAGTAATCCGAATTGGACGCGGACTGGTTCTTTCAACCGAAGTAAGTATTGTTTCGGAGGGAGAAGATCGGGGTGTGAGCTGATCGGTGACTCTGGGTGAGATCATGAATTGTTCCCTAAACAATCGCCATTAATACGGCTTCGGTTTGTGCCGCCATCTTGTGGACACTGAAGTTTTCGACGATTTGTTGGCGGGCGGCGCTCGCAGCTTCCTGGCGGTTTTGCCGCAAACACCGAACCCATCCTTCCACTAACGCTGCCGCATTATTTGCGGGGACGGCAACACTCGTTTCGCCGACAATCAACGCGGAATCTCCAACATCTGTTACGACACAGGGGATTCCACACGCCATTGCTTCGCCAATCACGTTGGAAAAGCCTTCGCTGGATGAGGCATTGGTTAGGATGTCCAGCGCATTATAGACCCCAAGCATATCATATTGTGGACCTGCCCAAACCACTCTTTGTTGTAGGTCTAATTCTTCAGTTAACCTGTGCAGACTTAATTGATATTCCTGATTCACACTTTCGCCAACGCAAAGGAAACGAGCGTTAGGCGAGATTTGACTGAATTGTTGGGCCGCCCTCAAAAACACGCGATGTTCCTTGATGGGATCAATCCGCCCGACAATGCCAATCAGAATTTCATCCTTAGAGATATTCCATTTCGCGCGAGTGTTAGCGCGGGCGAGAGGGTCAGGGCGAAAAACGTTAATGGCGATTCCATTCGGAATGACCGCAATCTTTTTCTCCGAAACTCCTGCTGCGATCAGATGCCGCTGACCTGCCCGTGAGTTGACAATAATCAACGATGCCAGTCCTGAAAGCCCTATCTCGATGAAGCTGAGAATGCGCGATAACCAATCGTAGTATTCTAATTTCAGGTTCGCTGTTCGGATGCCCCACACGGACTTGGATTTTGGGGTGACAAGGCGCAAGGTACTGGTTAGTAAATTGCAGACGGCCAAATAGCCATACAAAATATCTGGTGATTGTGCGCGAACAAGTTTTGCCAAGCGCCACAAAAAACTGATTACATCCCACCGCCCGCGTTTATTTAGCATATGCACTGCTACACCAGAAGCCAGTAAAGCCTGCTTGTGAACTCCGTCGTAAAATGCAATCACTTCAACCTGATGCCCTCTATCATGTAGCTCCCGCGCTAGTAAAATCATTTGGCTTTGTGCTCCGCCCAGATTTAGAGCGCGAATCAGAAATGTGATTTTCACAACGAGTAAAAAGCATCTGGTTGCAGATACTGCTGATCTGGAATTTGTGGAGACGCTCCAAGATGAGAAATGACAGGCCTCAACTTAGCATTCGCTGTGGTGCGAGTGATCTCCGCCGGGTATTCAAATTCTATTGTTACGCCGATTAGGTGGTTGCGGATCGTGCGTTGAATCTCGCTCCGCTGCGCCCCATTAAGATTGGGGCCAGGGACGATTTTTACGTGGACGCTGGAGTCGGCAAACTGAATTACCTGATAAGCTTCGATATCCTTGCCTTGCATTAGTAAACCAATCATTCCCCCAAAAACCTTTTTATTTTCTGGTAGAACGATGTAATCCAACGTCCGCCCCACAATTTCTGGCAAATGGGTTGCGGGTTCTTCGGGTGTCCAATTGGGAGCAAAACGCGCGAGGTCTCCAATGCGATACCGCAACAATGGCATCGCTTGATTGCGCAGCGTTGTAATCAACATTGGCGCAATACCGTTTTCATCCGGCACACCATCCGGTTCAATCAGACAAGCACAACGATCTACTTGAAGCCCTGCCTCGAATTCAGGGGGCTGAAATGCCATTTGCCCAATCTCTCTGGACCCATATCGTTCGACGACTGCTGCCGTGAATACTCGCTCCAAAGTCGCGCGCTGATGTGGCTCCAACTTTTCTGCTGCACATAGAATTACTTTTCGCGGATATTTTGGACGAATAGCTTTTTTTTCCAGCAGAAGCGCCAACGCATAGATGCCCGACGAATACGCGATAATGAGATCAGGCATAAATTTCGTAAAGCGATTATGTATCTGCATCAAGTACTCTTCGTCTAAGATCAAGCAATCATTTTGCAGGCGATTCAAGAACCAGTTTTTTACTTTCCCTGGAACAGAACTGCCGCCATTGTTTTCTACGCTTCCACCATAAAAGCGCCCTACTCTGTTTCCGGGCTGGCAATCAAGTAAGGAGTAGTAAAACTGTTCGCTTGAAAGTCTCCAGCCAACATCCGTTGGCGAAGAGTAAACCACCGTTGGCTCTCCGGTGCTTCCGCTCGTAGAGCAGGCGATAAGCTTGGAGCGTTGGAACTCTGCTGCAATTAAATCGCGTGAGTGAAGCTTGATGGTTGCTTTGTCAAGTGGCGCGAGGGCGCGATACTCGGCAAAAGATTCTGGGAAAGTGTCTGGGTAATGGCGTAGTAGATCGGCGTAGTAGGGGACACTTCGACGCGCATTGCGAACTACTTCCTGGAGTGTGTGAAGTAGTTCCTGGTTTTGTATGGTAGCGGGGAGGTTATAGAAAAAACGCCGGTATTTAAGACCAGATTGCAGACTTTGATTAACCTGTCGGCGTACCGGATACCAGGTTGAGAGCGAACAAGTATTTACTATTTGACCGATAATATCCTGTAATCTCATGACCTCTGCAACAGTAACTCTTAACCAAGAGCAAGTTGAAGTAACTTATCCCACTTACTCATAATGGTCGGCAAGCTTAATTTATGGATGATCGTAGAAGCGGAGAGGGCCATTTTAGTACATTTTTCGGGCTTGCTGATTAGCTCTGCAATTGCTTTTCCCAATGCTTCCTCTGATTCTGGAGGGACGATTACCCCATCTATCTCATCACGAACAATCTCTCGGATACTGGCTGCACAATCGGTTGCCACAACTGGCACTCCAAAGGTCATCGCTTCACAGAGAGCCAACGGAAAGCCTTCGACCTTGGACGATAAAATGAACAAATCGCTTTGCTTTAAGAACTCGGCAACATTTTTTACGGCACCGGGAAAGGAAATTCGGTTTTCTAAATGTAACTGACGACAGAGCGACTCAAGATACTGTCGTTGGCTACCTTCGCCCAGAATTGTCAACGTCCACTTCGGCAACGGCTCGCTTAGCTTGGCTAATGCGCGGAGCAGGATGTCGAACCCTTTTTCTTGTTCCAAACGCCCAACCGCAATAAGTCTGAAAGCTTCTGTAGCGGGACGGTGTTTGTTTTCTACCGTATCAACCATGACGACTGGATTGGGAATCACTGAAAGACGCTTTTGCAGAGACGGAGAGAAGCTTTGTGCAAATTGCTGTGTCAGGACGACGATACTTTGCGCCCGCCGATACATGATCCATCGCAAGGTGCGCCAGAAAGGGCTTAAACTGTCTCGGGATGGATCGGTCTGTTCATAAACGATCACTGGAATAGGGAAGCCAATAGTTGCCAGTAACACTCGCACATTGGAGCGGCCAATGATGCTGATGATGACATCAGATTTGGTCGTCCGAAAAAATGAGCGCAATGCGGACCATCGTCGCAAGTTATTTTTGAAACCTGCTGCGATATTATTCGACACCGAAAACAATCCTAGCTTGACGTGCCGCAGACGAGGGCTTAATTCATAAAATGGGCTTGCCTGTGGAGGATCAAAGGTTACGAAAGTAACTTCGTCCCCTCGTTCTGCCCAGTAATTTGCCATTGCTGCGCCGACTCGTTCCGCTCCGCCACAAGCCAGTGTTGGCATTACTACAGTTATTTTCATCTTACTCAGCCAGTAATTGTTTGAGTTTCTGATTGGCAAAATAATAAAGCGTCAGAAATGAGCAGAGGTACGTAGTGCTGACCGCAATGGCAATCCCAATCAACCCCAATCTGGCAGACAAAAAGTGAGCAATCGTTGCGTAAATTCCCAGGTTAATCGCTGAACCTAAAAGAAGAACCCGTGGCAATTGAAGTGCCAGAAAGATTTTACCGGTTAGCACATTCGCCACATAAAATGGGATGTGCAATGCAAAGTAGAAGACCAAGTCTGCGACGACTGTGACCTCAGTTGTACCGAATGCTCCACGTTGGAAAAGCAGGCGTGTTAATGGTGTCGCAAAGAGCATGATAAAGATCGTGATTGGACCGGTAATCAAAAAGGCTATGCCAAGAAAGTGGTGTAATGTGCTTTTCAACTCTTGCCAATCTTCATGGACACTCATTTTGGCAAAGAAAGAAATGGTTGCTGTCCCAAAGGAAGAAGCGATCAAGCCGGCTGAAAGCAAAGTCATCTTGTTCGCATAACTCAATGCCGCAACGCTTCCTGTGGCCATTCGGGCGGCAATGGCAATGCCGATTAGCTGAGTTCCTGCCATGAGGAGGTTGCTCAAGATCAAAGAAAACGAATTCTTGATGATGCGCCCCAGTTGATGCGACATTGGGTGCCAACGAGGGCGGACAGAAACCCCTTGGCCTCGAAGCGCAATTCGCAGCACAGCCAGTTCCATTACGGCTCCTCCCGTTACTGCCGTCGCAAGGGCATACACGCCCCATCTATGAGGAAGAACAATCAGAAAGATCGTCAGCCCCGTTGTGATGAGCGGAGTTAAGGCCGTCAGCGCAAACTGCTCTTTAGTGTTTAGAACTCCTGCGAGAAGAAAGCTGGTTCCGACCAGCAACACCATCGGTGACATGAGGCACAGCAGTTGAAAGGTGAGTCGGAGTTTTTCAGGAGGAAAGCCACTTGCAAAGAAAGGAAGATACAATGGCCCACTTAACAACATGGCTCCGATAGCGACCGCAAAAATTCCCCACAGCCAAACCAGCGAGCTGGAAAATAATTGCTGGGCAGCACCATTTCCTTCGCGTTGCTGAGTCTGAACATACGCGGGAATGAAGGCCGTTTGAAAGGGCGAAGCGGCGATATTGACTAACAAAAATGGAAACACGAGTGCCACGCTGAAGGCGTCCAAATCATCACTGATCCCGAAGCGCCAAGCCACTACCATTTCCTTCGCCAGCCCGCCCAGTTTCACAAGTGCTGCCGCGACGACAAGGGCCGCAGACGCTTCCAGAATGCGGCGCTTGACCGTTCCTTGCGCAAATTGTGAAAGCGATTGGCGAACTCTGCGCCACCAGCCAGAAGGTGTTGACGCAGAGTCCAAAGGATTACAAATGGTCGCTGTTGGGTTCGGAGGAGCCGTAGTACCCTGTGTAGTATCGTTGGTAATAATACTCGTCGTAGCCTTCTCGTTGGAGGTTGACGTTATTGAGGACAACGCCGAAGACTTTCGCGCCGACTCCGGTGAGTTCCTGGCTGGCACGGCGCACCACATCACGCGTACTCTTTCCAGCATGCACGACCATAATCACACCATCCACCATAGTTGAGAGGATGACGGGATCCGTGACGTTGATGAGCGGTGGCGAATCCAGAATGATGTGGTCATATTGCTTGGAAAGTGTGATGAGCATTTCCCGCATCTTTTCCGAACTGACCAACTCTGCTGGATTGGGCGGCGTTGGCCCACAGGGAAGCAGATAAAGGTTTGGAATCGGGAGAGTGTGGATCATGGTATCCAGTTCGACATCTCGTGACAGATAGGTTGAGAGTCCGTGTACGTGGCTAATACCAAAAACCTTGTGGACTTTTGGACGACGCAAATCACAATCTATGATGAGAACCGAGGCTCCCAACTGGGCCAGCGAAATAGCGGTATTGATGGCGGTTGTGGTTTTACCTTCGCCAGGGCGTCCGCTGGTTACCAGGATAGTTTTCGGTGGATGCCCGGCAGAAGAGAGCAGGACAGAAGTCCGCAGCGCACGATAGGCTTCAGCCACCGTGGATTGGTTATCGAGTGTCATCAGCTGAGTCGCCAATGACGCGCCGGGCAGCGTTAACCCATTGCTATTTTCACTAAGTGCTTCCTGCTCCGCTTTGGTGGGCAATTTGCGCAGTGACGTACTGGTCGCAATGGCGGGAATCACACCCAGTGCGGGCAATTGAGCATACCGTTCGACGTCTTCGACCGTCTTGATCGTATTGTCGAGATATTCGAGGAAAAATGCTAAACCGACAGCGGCGGCGGTACTCAGAAAAAAGGCGAGCAACACTGCCAGCAACCGACGAGGGCCTGCGGGGAGAGTTGGAACCTGCGCGGGTTCATAAATGCGGATATTGCTGACCGTTTCTTTCAGCTTCATCTCGGCCTGTTGTGCCTGATCCCGCAAAACATTAAGAGTCCGCTGTTTGCTTTCGACATTTTCTTTCAGCGTATTCAATTTAATGTCAGACTGGTTTTCTACCACAGCTTTGGCTTTGGCATTGTCGCGCCCGGCTTTGATTTGATTAACTTCTCTGGAAGCACGTTCAAAATCGCTCTTGAATTTTTCTTCGAGAGCCTTGGTCGCATCCTTAATCTGGCTTTGAGTGGTTACTATCTGATTCTTGACTTCCTGAATCTGCCAATTGTCTGGCCCGAATTTGGTTTCCAATTGAGATTGCTTGGTTTGTAAATCATTCAAGCTTTTTTGCAAGGCGACGAGCTTATCACGTGTTTTATCTTCAAATTCGGCAGGAAGCTTGGCGACATTGCCATTCCTGACTTCTTCATAAAGCGCCTCAGCTTTGAGCTTTTCAGTTTCTGCTTTAGTCAATAAATCCTGGTACTGCGCTAGCTCAGCGGTGACAATCGTAACGTTTTTACCATCCAGTGAAACAATGTTGTGATCCCGCGAGTAACGGCCCAATTCTTCTTGGGCCTTTTCCAATTCGCTGGAGACTTTGCGCATTGAGGTTTGCAACCAGTTTTCTGTTTGTGTCAGATTGCCGGTCTTTATGCTCCAATTGCGCTCCCGAAAAATTCGGATCACTTCATTCGCAACTTGCGAGGCAAGCTGTGGGTCCGTGTGGGTAAAGCTAAGGGTCACGGCCCGTGTATCGCGGACTTGCTGGACGTTCAACCCCTCTTCGATTACAGAAACATAAGGGGATAGGCGGGCACTTTCCGCCGGAGATCGCATCGCCAGCTCAGTGTCTTCCTCGGTAGGCAACGCGTTGGGAAGCGGTTCGGTCGAAGAGGGTTTTGAGGATAAACCAAACCAGCTCTTTTTATTTACATCATAAAACTTTGGATTTTGATCCAGCTTTAGTTTGACGACCACATCCTCCAGCAGAGAATGGCTGGTCAACATCAGCATCTTGGTTTTGATATTGACCTGATAGTAAGGATCAAACCCATCATCCTGTACGTTGACCCCCACATCTTTTGTAATCGTCGTGCTTTCTTTCCCAATTTCAATAATTGTGTTGGCCTGATAGTAGTTTTTGGAACGATACATTTGGATCGCCACGATAGTCGTAACGATAGTAATAATCGTCAGCACCAGCCACTTGCGCCGCCGCACCATGAGCCATAATTCACGTAAATCAACTGAACTTTCTTTTGACTCTTCCAGATGGGAATCGTCATAGGGATCAAGCAACGGATCTACCGTGGGTCTCAGGTGGCGACTCCGCACGCGAGGGTCTAGTTTCCCGTGAGACGGAGAGATTCTCTCTAAATCCTGTCTTTCGTTTGCCATTTAATATTCCTTATTTACTTTTCGTTGGGGGCCAGATGCGAGAAATATAAGACTTATAAGAAGCCTGATGAAATCGAATGGGGCAACGGCAAGGTGTTGCTAACACTAGCGACGAATAATACCGCCACCCACAGCAATAGAAGCCCCCTGTCCAAAAGCATTCAGGATTGGAAACAACGCGGACTTTAACTTACTATTAGGAACGATGACAATGTCATTAGCCATTAGTCGGACATCAGGGTTTTTATTACTCATGATGGCTGTAATATCCACCGGGATTTCTTTGCGCTCCCCATTAACGTCTTCGCGGAAAATCACAGCGTTTTTAGGTTGGGCTTTTCCTGTGGTGTTCTGCGCCATTGCAATCGCCTGACGAAGAGTGGTGCCTTCTTTGAGTGGAAACTCGCCTGGTGCATAAACCTCGCCCGCAACGAAGAAGACATCAGTTAACGGAATATGCACGACATCACCTGGTTCTAAAGGTATGTTTTGATCAAAGCGACCTTTATAAAGCGCGCTGATATTACTCGTCAGCATCTCAAGTTTTGGCATTTCACCCGCTTCAGTCGGGGTCCCGGCTCCAGCACCGAGAGCCGCTCCCTCTTTACCGGAGTCTTTAACTTCCCGAATGATATACGCTCTGGCCCCATGGTTTTCCAACAAGCCTCCAGCGTAGCCAATGAGGGAATAAAGCGTGGGCCGTCCTTCAATTTGAAAAGGCCCTGGTCTTCGTACGGCCCCGTGAATTAAGAATGAGCGGCTATTGACTTGTGTGATCGCGACATTCACCAATGGGTTCTTCAAGTATTTGCCGCGCAATTTCTCGGCGACCAGAATGGCAATTTCTTCGGTTGTTTTTCCCTGCACCGGAAGATGTTGAAGATAATTCATCCAGATGCTCCCGTTGGCATGTACACGCGTCCGGGTCAGTAGCTCCGGTGCATCTTCGACTCGAATTTCAAGATGGTCACCCGGCCCAATTCGATAATCTTCTTTGGAGGAAACAATCACATTTGGTGGTGGAACCAGCTCATTGCTTTGCTGTGGCTGCGGTTTAAACCGATCTTCGAGGGGGCGTCTATCTTGTGCTGCAATACCATTCGTCAGCAGCAGAACTGACAATACCGTCAGAACTCCTACGAATTGCCAAGGCATTCTAAGTGCTGATATGTTCAAGGCTCTCATCCTATAACTCCTACGGTAAAAGTTGGGGCATTCAGGCGGGGGCCAGAGGAACTGATGACAGAAGCTTCCTGGTCAGTGGCTTTTTGGCTACAAAAAGAAGCAACCGAACAGAGTAATAAAAACAACAAGGCGTTGGATGGCAACTGGAGGTTAAAATCAAATAGGCTATGTGTTAGTAATCCAACAATTCCTGCCCCACTTCCTAGTGACATCCCGGCAATTAAAGGATCAGGGGCCTGTATTCCGCGCACCACATCCCGCAATACTATGCCAATAAACCACAGCGCCAAAACGCCGCCTATAGTACCACTATCTGCCAAAACTTGTAGATAATCATTATGGGCTTGGGCAACATATCCATAAATCCCATCATAGTCGCTGCGGTGAGGGTAGACGGTCTGAAACGAACCTAAACCTGCCCCGCTGATGGGGTATGTTTGGAAAACTCTCCATGCGTCTCTCCAAACCCAGGTGCGGCTGGTTGAAAAAGTTTCCTGATTATCTCCCACGACCCTATTCACGACAGGGTCCGCCCCAATCCAGATCGCCCCAACAAAGATTGTGACAACCAAAGCGAGAATAACCAAGCCTCGTCCCCCAGCGGAAGCCTTGGCCTGTATCTTTTGACGATGAATGCGATTGCTCAAAAACGCAATGAACAAGAGTTCGACAAACAGGCTGATCATCCCACCACGGGATAGGGAAAAGAGAATTGTGACCCCGATCACTGCTGCCAAAAAGCCGTAAAAGATTCGTTCCTCGCGCCGGATAGCATTGGCAACAATAAGTGCAATGGGAAGGCCAATTAAGAGTTCCATGCACCCCGCAAAGTGATTGTGATTGGCAAATGGGCCAAAGGGGGATCCAAGCCCGCTTAGCGTTGGTCTAATCCAATAAAACTTTCCATTCCAAGTGAAATATTGCAACAGCGCAAACACGGAAAGAGCAAAGCCAAAAAACGTTAGGAAGCTCACCATGACGCGAAGACGCTCACGGTTAGCAAGAAAATTAGCGCTGAGTAAAAACATCACCAACAGAGTTATGTAAATTGCTACAGTGCCACGTGTTGCTTCAAGATCCTGCGAAAGACGAATAGATCGAACGCTTACACTTTGTATCAAGCCGAGAAGAAGAAATCCTACCAAAGGCCAAGTGGCGGATGGAAGGATTAAAACGAGATGATTCTCCAAGATCACCTTGATCCCCCAAAGCAAGACCATTACTGCGGCTAAGAGTTTGACAATTGC
>JAEUQN010000550.1 GCA_016789725.1 Blastocatellia bacterium
GTTCCCGCCGTGCTCGAAGCGTTCGACGAGGAGGGCAAGTTGGTAGATCGCGCCAGTCTTCCGTCGGCCCCAGCGCGCAAGGCACCAGGCGATCCCGTGCCCATTTTCACGATGACGGTAAACGCCGCGCGCATCGCTTACATCGAGTTCTCGGGTCCGCGAGAAGGAGAGTATCTCGTGGCAGATGAACTCCGTTTTACGCCGAATTGAAGAAAGCGCGCCGCCGAACGCCATTTGACGGTGCTGCTGTGAGTCATCCTTCCTGTGAAATCTCAATCGCGGAACAACATCGGTGCGTAAGACTTTCGGCCTATGTCCTAAAATTACACGTATCTCGGCTGTACCCGTAAACGTACTTGAGTTCAACATTACAGTTGTTTTTTTCACCGAGAACGCCCCAGCAAAAACGTGCTTTTTGCTGGGGTTTTTGCTAGTCGCAGTGTCGCCAGTTCAACACTATGGTTATTCTGTTGCACTGGGTGAAAGACTGATAGCTCGTTTAACAGAGCGTTTGACATACATTGGTCAATTGCTTTTCAACATTACTATCAC
>JAEUQN010000551.1 GCA_016789725.1 Blastocatellia bacterium
TGGCGTACGTGTGCGAAAGCGTGAACGTCGCGCCCGCTGAAAAACGTTTTTGAATGGAAGTTTGCAGACCGAAATACTGCGCCTTGCCGCCTGTATAACCGCCCATCGTGATCGTGGTGAATTGCGGGAACGGACGCAGCAATTGCTGACGCTGCACCGTCGCGCCATTCAAGCCTGTGCCGGGCGCTTTACCGACGAAGGGATTCGCCACTTGCGCGGTCAGGAAAGCAGAACCTTGCGCCAGCGCGGAAGCCGGGATTTCGTTGATGGATTGCGCGACCTGAATGTCGCGCGAGCTGCTGCCGACGCCAGCGATGGAAAACAGCATATCCCACGGCAGTTGGCGTTGAATTTCTACGTTGTATTGCCAGACGTACGGAACTTTCCGTTGCGGATTGAACACGCTAAAGCCCTGGCCAATCGTATTCGTACGTTCACGCGCAGCGGCGATCAGTCCGGTCGGGAATGGGTCGCGAATGTCCACATCAGGCAAACCGACACGAATCCCCGTCACCAGGTTGGTCACCTGCGAAAACCCCAAATTATTGGGA
>JAEUQN010000552.1 GCA_016789725.1 Blastocatellia bacterium
ACACACTCGGCGAAAAGATTGGCATCACGCTCATCGCTACCGGCTTCGAACACAAGGATCCCTTTGTACGTGAAACGCCGGTACGCAAAGAAGAGAAAGGAGAAGAAAAGATACTGATGACACTTGAAATGCCGGCGAAGCCGCAACCCAAACCGGCTGTGAAAGAAGAAACTCCTGTTGTAGCTGAACAACCCGCTTTGCAGATCGACGAAAAAGAAGAGGAAAAAGCCATCGCCGAGATCACGGAAGCGCCGGTTGCGCAAGCAGAGCCGGACGACCTCATGCCAACACTCAAAGAAGCGGAAGAGGAACAGCCCGTGAAATTACCTGGTAAAACTACTGTGGACAAAATAGAGGCAGCTCCGGAGTTTTTTGAAATATCTTCGGCCTCTGATCAAATACCCATCGTGGCATTTGATATTCCGCAAAGTCCTCCACCCGCTGAAAAACCAGCAAAAGCAAAACCCGAACGAAAGAATATTTCCGTAGTTGATAAAGACGCTAGCAATCCTCCGTCGTCAGGAGGATACCTGGCTAAACCTGCACAGAT
>JAEUQN010000553.1 GCA_016789725.1 Blastocatellia bacterium
AAGATCAATCCTGACGTGTCTTTATCCAAACGGTGAACGATACCGACCCTTATTCCAGATCCCGGATCCCAGGTTCCAGATTCGGACAATTTGGAATCGGGAATATTAAATTTGAAATGATGAGCGATCGCATTGGCAAGGGTCCCCGACCGAACTCCTGCGCCGGGATGCACGACCATTCCGGCGGGTTTATTTATCACAGCAAGAAATTCGTCTTCGAAAACTATATCGAGCGGAATATCTTCGGGTTCGAAACGGGCAACGGGCTCTTCCGTTAGATCGACATCTATCTCGTCGCCCTCGCGAAGTTTGTAAGAGGCCTTTGCTTCTTTCCCGTTTACGAGAACATCGCCATTTTCAATAAGCTTTTGCAGACGCGAACGCGACCAGCCCTCTATGCGCCCATCCAGGAACGCATCGAGGCGCTTTCCTTTGTCGATCGTTTCGGCGGAAAGAATTGATGGACTCGGTGTCTTGGTCACTCGGTAGATCCTACCGTTGATCTATTCGCTGCACGAAGCCGCAGTACCATAAAGATCATTGACGCAA
>JAEUQN010000554.1 GCA_016789725.1 Blastocatellia bacterium
ACCCTGTTTGTTTAATTCGGCGGCGGCCTCAAATATGGCGCGTACCTGCATTTCGGTAATTTCCGGGTAGCTGATACCGAGGCGTACACCACGGTGCCCCAGCATGGGGTTGTTCTCGTGCAGGGAAAGCACCCTTCTTTTCAGTACGCTTAAACTAATGCCCAGTTCGCGGCTTAACTGCTGCAGTTTTTCTTTATCGTGCGGTACAAATTCGTGCAGGGGCGGGTCGAGCAGGCGTATCACCACCGGTTTGCCGGCCATTACCTGCAGGGTGTTCTTTACATCTTTCTTTACATACCCGAACAGCCCGTTCAACGCTTCGCGTCGTTCGGCTTCGGTTTTGCTCACGATCATTTTTCTTAACTGGAACAGCGGTTCTTCGCTGCCTTCGCCGTAAAACATGTGTTCGGTGCGGAACAGGCCAATGCCTTCTGCGCCAAAATGTACGGCATGGCGGGCATCTTCAGGAGTTTCCGCATTGGCGCGCACACCGATCTGTTTAATGCGGTCTACCAGTTTCATCAGTTCCTTGTACCACTGGTTCCTG
>JAEUQN010000555.1 GCA_016789725.1 Blastocatellia bacterium
CGAGGTCCGCGCCGAACTTGACCTGGGGCGGAATGCAGAAGCGCAATATGAGCAGGAACCACAGGTTGAATATGAACACCACGATGGGCAGGAACAGGTTCAGCACGAATAGCGCGATGATCGTGATGAGCGGAATCGAGAAAAAGCAGATCGCATTGCCGCCCATGTCGCCGCCGCTGGCCGCGCCGTCCTGGGCTTTGGGCTTGAGGTGCTGCGGCTGTATGAATTTGACCGGCGACAATGCGCCACGCGGGCGCGCCGCGACCTGGGCGGCCAGTTCGCGCAGATCGGGCATTTTGATGGTGATGGGCCGGTTGGCCGTACCCAGGGTGTCGAAGGTGGCGGCAATCCGGAACGGCTCGGTCGGCAAACTCCACACGACTTCGCCGCAACAATCCGGCGTTTTGCCGGGGCGCGGGGTTGCGGCGTCGTGGCGGCGCACGAAACAGCGAATTTCGTAGGTGTTCACGTCGTCCAGGCGCGCCCGCCCGGACGCGTCGTGGTCGAAACTGGTGGTCGGCACCAACCCGTAATACATGGTGCGGC
>JAEUQN010000556.1 GCA_016789725.1 Blastocatellia bacterium
CCTGACATCGAAGCCGACGACAAGATTGTGGATAACGCCTGCATGCAGCTTGTTATGAAACCGCAACAATTCGATGTCTTGTTGTTGGAGAATTTGTACGGCGACATCATTTCGGATTTGGCGGCGGGTTTGGTGGGCGGTTTGGGCGTGGTGCCCGGCGCAAATATCGGCGAACTCGGCGCGGTATTTGAAGCCGTACACGGCAGCGCGCCTGACATTGCCGGACGCAATCTGGCCAATCCGACAGCGTTGTTACAGACGGCGATTATGATGTTGCGCTATTTGGGCGAACGGAATGCCGCAGATTTGATCGAACGTGCGTTATTCCAGACGTTGTCCGATGGTCACATTCGCACGCGTGATTTGGGTGGCGCGGCCAGCACAACCGAATACACCGAAGCGATCGTCGCGAAGATGCGCGAATTGTCTTGAAGCGCAGGCTCAGACTTTGTGCGGGGGCGAGACAGATGAACAAATCTCTTGGCGTTATTGCCGTGGTGTTGTTGTCGTTGTGGGCGGGGTGGAGACAACCGGTGGCTCCGGTTG
>JAEUQN010000557.1 GCA_016789725.1 Blastocatellia bacterium
CCGATACAGGCCGCTGGCAGCAAACGCTTCCGGATACAAGGTCTGAAAATCTTCGCCGGAACAAACGTACAAATTGTCTGCCTGCCATTCGCGCCCGCCCGCCGTCACCGTCGGGCGATCAAACGCCGTGACGGCACAGTTGAATTCAAATTGCACGCCGTGCGCCTGACTCAACCAGCCGGGCAAACCAGCGACGACTTCACGCGGATCAATGCAGATTTCCTGCGGCGACCACAGCGCGCCGCGCAAACCGTCAGGGTTGATCAACGGAGAACGCGCCAGCACTTGCGACGAAGACAGCCATTCGCATTCGTAACCGCCCGCGGGCGCGGTTTGCAAAAATTCCTGAAGCACGGCTTCTTCGTCTTCGTGATAGGCCAGATGCAGCGAGCCGGTCAGTTCGTGCCACAGGCCGCTTTCAGCGAGCACGTTCAACCAAATCTCGCGGCTGCGCATAGCCACGCGGCGCGGCAATCCGGCTGGCTGGCCAATCGGCCAGAGCATGCCAAAATTGCGCACCGAAGCGCCTTGCGCCCGCGCATGTC
>JAEUQN010000558.1 GCA_016789725.1 Blastocatellia bacterium
GGCAGTGAACTTGAAGGAGTGAGCCGGCACCACACGGTCATCATGGTCACCGGTGGTGACCAGGGTGGCCGGGTAATCGACGCCTTCCCGGATGTTATGCAGGGGGGAATAATTCAACAGGTAATGGAACTGCGTGGAGTCTTCGCTGGAACCATAGTCGCCTTTCCAGGCCCAGCCGATCGTAAACTTGTGATAGCGCAACATGTCGAGCACACCGACCGTCGGCAAAGCGACGCCAAATAGATCGGGGCGTTGCAGCATGCAGGCACCGACCAGCAGTCCTCCATTGGATCGCCCGCCAATGCCGATCTTCCTGGGGGCCGTGTATTTTTCCTTCACCAGGTATTCGCCGGCCGCGATGAAGTCATCGAAGACGTTTTGCTTCTTCAATTTGGTGCCGGCTTCATGCCAGGCTTCTCCGTACTCGCCACCACCGCGAATGCAGGGTTGAGCGAAGATGCCGCCTTTTTCCAGGAAAACCAGTCGCTCGATCTTGAACTCCGGGGACTTCGAAACATTGAAACCGCCGTAGCCGAAGAGCAGG
>JAEUQN010000559.1 GCA_016789725.1 Blastocatellia bacterium
CCATGGAGACGGCGCGGGCGTACCAACGCATGCTGAATGAATTCGGGCTGACCCAGGAGGCGATTGCGCAAAAAGTGGCCTGCGACCGGTCGTCTGTGGCGAACCTGCTCCGATTGATGTCGCTGCCCTCCGAGGTGCAACACATGATCGAATCCGATCAGCTCTCCACGGGCCATGCCAAGGTCATTCTCGGGCTGATGACACCGGCCGCGCAGGTCAGTTTGGCGACACAGATCGTCAGCGGGCAACTGTCCGTCCGCGAAGCGGAGCGATTGGTACAGGAACATGCGGAAGCGAGAAAGCCGGGGAAGCGTCCGGTTCGTGCGCCATTGCGGTCGGATCTTGAAGAGCGATTGCAGAAACGTCTGGGCACCAGGGTGGATGTGCAGAGGGGGCGGCGCGGCGGCAAAATCGTCATCCATTACTTCTCGCCTGAAGAATTGGACGGCGTGGTCGAGCGGCTGCTCAATTCATAGTCGAGACATTTTCAGGGCAGATTTTCTCCAATTGACCGGAGTAGAATGCCGTCAGAATTTTTGAATC
>JAEUQN010000055.1 GCA_016789725.1 Blastocatellia bacterium
GGAACGTTGACGCCGCTGCATCAACTGACCGATGACGCGTGGCAGGCGATGATCGCCACACATTTGAATGGCACGTTCTATTGCTCGCGCGAGGCGATCCATCGCATGATCCCCAATAAATCCGGGGCGATCATCAACATTGCTTCGGTTGCGGGCTTGGCTGGAATGCCGATGGGCGTGTCGTATTCGGCAGCGAAAGCCGGGATCATCGGTTTCACCAAAGCGGCAGGCAAAGAGGTCGCGCGCTTCGGCATTCGCGTGAACGCCATCGCGCCGGGCTGGGTCGAGACGCCGATCCTGGATCATTTGCCGGATAAGTTGCGCGACACGATGACCAGCACGGTGCCGCTCGGTCGCATCGGGCAGCCAGCAGAAATCGCGGCGCTCGCCTTGTTTCTGGCGAGCGAGGAATCCAGCTATGTCATCGGTCAGGTCATCAGTCCGAATGGTGGCGGTTACGCGTAAGTGGTATGGAACTCTCTCTCCTTTTCCAACATCTTGCCATTGCCTTGGGGCTGGGCTTTCTGGTCGGTATTCAGCGTGAAAGCGTGGCTTCGCCTTTAGCCGGAATCCGCACGTTTCCGCTCATTACAATTTTCGGAACGATTTGCGCATTGTTGGGGCCAGTTTTTGGAGGCTGGATCGTAGGCGTTGGGTTGATTGCTTTGGCCGCGCTGATTTTTGTGGGCAGGATTACGGGGACCAAAGACGCCGCTGTAGATGTGGGCTTGACGACGGAAGTTGCGATGTTGTTGATGTATGCGATTGGAGCTTACTTGGTCGTCGGACAACGGGCCATCGCTATTGCCTTGGGTGGAGGTGTCGCGGTGCTGTTGCATTTCAAAGGTGAGCTGCACGGCTTCGTCGACAAACTGGGGGCAAATGATCTGAAGGCGATCATGCAATTTGTCCTGATTTCATTGGTTATTTTGCCGGTCCTCCCGAACCGCACGTTCGGGCCGTATGCGGTCCTGAATCCGCGCCATATCTGGTTAATGGTGGTCCTGATTGTCGGCATCAGTCTGGGCGGATACATCACCTATAAATTCTTTGGTCAAAGTGCAGGAATTTTGCTGGGCGGAGTGCTGGGTGGTTTGATCTCCAGCACCGCCACCACCGTGAGTTATGCGCGCCGCGCCAAAGAAACGCCTGAGAGCAGCTCGCTTGCCGCCCTGGTCATCTTGATCGCTTCCACCGTTGTCTTTGGTCGCTTGATACTGGAAGTTGCGCTTGTCGCACCGCATTTTCTGCCTCAGGCCAGTTTGCCGCTGGTGCTCTTGTTGCTCACGATGGTCGTTCTCTCGATTTTCCCCTGGCTCTGGAATCGCAACGACAAAAGCGAATTACCACCGCAAGAGAATCCTTCAGAACTCAAGCCTGCGATTTTCTTCGGCTTGCTTTACGGGGTAGTTCTCTTTGTGGTTGCTGCTGTCAAAGAGCATTTTGGGGCGGGCGGGCTTTATGTGGTGGCCGCGTTGTCAGGCCTGACCGATGTAGATGCGATTACGCTGTCCACTTCACAATTGGTAAACGCTGGGCGACTCGATGGTGGGCAGGGGTGGCGGCTTATTGTGGTTGCAGCTTTATCGAACCTCGTATTCAAAGCGGGCGCGGTCGCGCTGCTTGGGAATCGTCAACTGTTTCTCAGAGTCAGTACTATGTTAGGCGTAGTTTTCGCGTTGGGTGTGTTCCTGATTTTCCTATTACCAAGCTAACAATCTACTCTTCAGCCCGAATAGCAGCGAGGAGGCTTACGGTAATAGCGACTGTAATTTCTTCGGGGCGACCATTCGATATGCTTGTTCGACGTGCGCTGCGATTTCATCTTCCTCACAATGATCCAGATGCACGCCAATCCAACCGAACGGCCCTTGATAGGGCGGAATGAAAAACTTCTCTGGCGCGGCTTCGACCAACATTTCCTGTATGCCGGGCGGAGCTTTCAACCAGAGTGCAATGCGCCCATCGCCGTGATGATTATTCAAGTACATCGCAAACATCCTGCCTTTGACGCGAAAGGTCGGCGAATTCCACGCAGATTTTTCTTCGACTTCAGGCAAGGACAGGCACAGGCGTCGCGCGAGTGCTTCATACATTTCATCGGAAATTTTCGGCGGCATACGAAGTTCCTTCCTGGACGCCCGGCAAAGCGAGCATCCATTGGCGCATGATTTCGACGGGGTTCGTGGTCTTTATGTTAATGATTCAGCCAAATTGGACAGGGGTGGCATCATAAATTTTCAGAATGGGCGGTTCTGCCGCAAACGCGCGAATGCTCTTGGCAAACGCGCGCGATTCCGGGACCGCAAAATGCGTGAGCAAGGCGGCACGGTCGGCCCACTCTTCGACAAAGACCAACCGCAACGCATTTTCTGCATCGTAATGCACATTGTGCGCAACGCAACCCGGCTCCAGGCGCGAACGTTGGACATGCGCCAGGCAGGCCGCCAGAATTTCATCGAAGGTTTCGGGACGGGCAAGAACGCTGCCGGTAACAAGAATCATGGTGCCTCCTGAAGGTTGTTTGCAGCAGGATCGCACAAGAAATTGCTACCGAAAAGACTCAGCCAAACTTCTGTCTCAATTGCGCGGCATAACGACGGCTGACGAGGAGCGGTTCTGGCAAGTGGCGCAGGTGGATTTGATACGAGCGATTGAAATGGCCTTCGATGCGTTCGACGTATTCCAAATTAACGATGGT
This sequence comes from Blastocatellia bacterium, assembly GCA_016789725.1. Lineage (GTDB taxonomy): Bacteria > Acidobacteriota > Blastocatellia > RBC074 > RBC074 > JAFDVL01. Next base: position 2,702 of record JAEUQN010000055.1, read on the forward strand.
CGAACGATGAATGCGCGCAAAGTAATTTTCCGGCAACCGCTCCTCCCACTCCTTCAACGATTTCAGCACCAACGCGGGCTTGCCAATGGTCGTGATCACTTCGGAATAATCGCCCGCCGCGCGCAGACACACGATCTGATCCAGTTTGAGGAACTGCGTGCGTCCGCTGATTTCCAAAAACAAACGGTCGGCGTAATCGAGTTTGCGCAAGAGTGAGGCGGGCGTCTCTTCAGCGGTTGTCAGTCGTGCAACGGCTGCTGCCAGCCGTGTCGGATTGATCGGCTTGAGCAAATAATCCAGCGCGTTGACTTCAAACGCGCGAATCGCGTAGGCATCGAATGCCGTCACAAAAATGACTTTGATGGTGGGATCAATTTGTTCGAGCAACTGAAAGCCCGACGCGCCGGGCATTTGAATGTCGAGGAAGATGACGTCGGGGTTGGTCGTGTGAATCAGTGGCGCGGCGGCTTTGACGCTATCGGCTTCGCCTGCGATTTCGATGGCGGGATGTTCGGCGAGCAATGAGCGCAGTTCTTGGCGCGCCAATCGTTCATCATCCACAATGATGGCTCGCCAATTCATGCTTGGATTTCGATAGTCGCGCGCACCCAGCCATCCGTTTCAGCAATGGCAAAGTGACTGCGGTCAGGAAAGAGTTGTTGCAAGCGTTGCTCGACGTTGTGCAAGCCGATACCTATGCCGTTGCCGTTTGCGTGCCAATGCCCGCTGTTGGCAACCTCGATATGCAACTCGCCATCATTAACGCGCGCCGCGATGTGCAACCGTAATGGTGCCTCGCCGTTCATGCCGTGCTCGATGGCGTTTTCAACGAGCGGATGAATGAGAAAGCCGGGGATGCGAACCTCTTCGGCGGTTGGCTCAATTTCAAATTGCACATCAAGTTTGTCTTCAAAACGAATCTGCTCAATCGCCAGGTAATTGCGAATCGCGGCGAGTTCTTCGCGTAGTGAAATGTTCGCGGCGTCGCTGCTCGTCAGCGAGTACCGCAGGAATTCCGAAAACTCCGTCACCATTCGTTTCGCACGCGCTTTGTCTTCGTCAATCGAGGCGCGAATCGAATTCAGCGCATTGAAGAGAAAGTGCGGATTGAGTTGATAGCGCAACATCTCCAATTGTGCTCGTTGTGCGAGGGCGTGTGCCTGCAACGTGCGTTCGCGTTCCGCTTCCCACGCCTGCCAATACTTGATGCCGAAATACAACGCGCTCCACGCGAGCAACGTCAATCCGTAATCCAGCGTGTTGCGCGGCAGGCGATCCATCGCGTCCCAAAAGCTGCTGCGATAACCGATCCAGGTCCAAAAGCCGTTTTCTGCGAGCGTCCACAACGCACCGCCGATGACCGAACTGATGGCGGCTGTCCAACCGATAAACGTGAGCGAACGTTGCCGCACAACCTTTCGATAGAACAGCCGCAACAGGCTCGTGAACGCAAACCCGAACGCCGCGCGAAACAGCTTGATCCACAACAATCGCACCAGCGCGCCCGGCGCGGCCACCGTCAGAAACGTCACGTACATCGCTACGGCATACAACGACCAGCCGATCACTTGCAGCGACCAGAACGACAGCAGTTGCAGTTTCCAACGGTGTTCGGGCATTGAATGTTATGGTTTGGGTTTCGGTTCGGAGTAGAACGTTTTGTTGATGATCTTCCATTCGCCGTCAATTTTCAGTAGCGACATATAATCCACAAACTTCACCGTCGGATAATCTAGCACGATGACAGCGATGCCTGCGGTGCCGGTGATTTTGACGCTTTCGATCCATCGTTTGCGGTTTGCTTCGTCGGGCGCAGGTTTGCCGCCAGCCCCGGCAATGTATTCCGCGCTGGTGCGCGTCATCAACTTGCCATCTCGATACCAGAACAGCTTGGCTTCGGGGTGAAATGCTTTTTTGAAATACTCGGCCTCGCCCGTCGCGTGGCCTTTCAAATAGTTTTCCAACGGCACGCGCGCCGCCGCATCTTCCGCATTCGATGATGGTTGAGCAAGCACGGTCAACACAAGCCCCGCCAGCAACGCCATCGCCAACAGCAACGAAAATAGTTTCATACAAACCTCCAGAAAAATATTGTTGTGTGACGCAGCTTAGCGAGCACCGCGTGCGGTTGACCAGCAAAATTCGATGAGCGGTTAACCGCGCCGATAAGCGGTACTCATTGCAATTTGCCCGCTGTCCATTGAATCGCGTTGCGAACCAGTTTCTGGTAATTCGGATTCAGATTTGCGTTGCGGTCGTGACCGAGTTGAATGTAGACAACGCGCGATTTGTCGTACGGGCTGATCCATCCGACGATTTCGTTGCTGGTCGGATGATCGCTTTTCAAAATCGGCGTCACACGTGGCGAAATCCAGACATCCTTGTACGTTTCATCGAAGATGCGAAACGGCTTGATCCCGCGTGTGATGGGGTGATTGCCGACGGGCGTGATCGTTTCTTCCAGGTCGTGAATATAGCTGGATTTCTTGCCCTCGAACTCTTCAAACAAATAGCGTCCTCCCAAGACCTCGTTGTACCACCAGGGCCAGTTCTGATTGCCGCAGACCGCGTGATGCAACGCGACGATGCCTTTGCCGCTTTCGACGAAGGCTTTCAGGTTGGCCTGCTTCTTCGGCTCCAATTCCGCAATCATGTCGTAGAGCACAATCACGTCGTAGCGTTTGCGCATGTCGTTCGTGAACGCGAGCGGATGCGGATTGACTTTGGCATCAATCATCGCATCATCAAAGACCGAATAAAAATCAGCATCGTGATCGTGTCCGCCCGTCACGACCAGCACGCGCGTCGTATGTGCGGCTTTGGGTTTGGGTTTCCAGACCGTTGTTTGCGAAAGCGAGAAGCCGAGTGAGAATGCAAGAATTGTGGTTGCCGACAGAGCGAAGATAAATTTCTTCATAGCGCAGTTCCTTTCTGCGTTCACTTTACTGACGTTGCAACGATTCGACAAATCCTCAACAATACGCACACCTGATTTTCATAAGCGAAGGAGTCATTCATGCGATTTACGAACAAAGTCGCCATCGTCACAGGCGGCGGCGGCGAAATCGGACGTGCCACTGCGTTGCGCCTGGCCCGCGAAGGCGCAAGCGTTGTCATTGCTGATCTCAAAGGCCAGGAGGAAGTCGCCGCTGAAATCATCAACAACGGCGGGCAAGCGATGGCGCTTACTACCGACGTGTCGCAACGCGCCGCAGTCGAAGCGATGGTCAACGCTACCATCGAACGCTTTGGCCGTGTGGATGTCGCGTGCAACATTGCAGGCGTCGGCTTGTACGCGCCGCTGCTCGAAGCCGATGACAACAACTGGGACACGACGATGAACGTCAATTTGAAAGGCGTGTTTTACTGCACGCAAATCGTCGCGCGGGCAATGGTCGCGGCAGGAATCAAAGGTGCGATTGTGAATATGGCTTCGACGAATGGCATCGTCGGCGAGTTTGGCTTGGCGGCGTACAACGCCTCGAAGTTCGGGGTCGTTGGCTTGACGATGACGGCTGCGATTGAACTCGCGCCGCACGGCATCCGCGTCAATGCGGCTGCGCCGGGTATGATCGCCACGAAACTTTCGCAAGCTGTCCTCGAACAAGACCCGGCATTGGCACAATCCTATTTCAAAGACAAAATCCCAATGGGGCGCTTTGGCTCAACTGACGAAGTCGCCGCTGTGATCGCGTTTCTCGCCTCCGAGGATGCCAGCTTTGTCACCGGACACGCGCTGGTCGTTGATGGTGGGCAGTTAACGTTTTAGCGGAGGATATAGGATTTGGGATTTAGGCTTTAGGTTTGTAAGTTTGGCAACTCGTTGTAACTGAGGTTGTGGCAACGAATCCAAAATCCAAAATCCAAAATCCTATATCCTCCACTACATCCTTCACCGCAACACAACCGTCTGATCGTTGTAGATGTAAATGCGATCCGATGGGCTGCGTAAGGCTGCGCCGCCTGTCACGATAAGTTTGCCGTTAACCGTGGCCGCTGCACCCCACGAATTCGGACGCGGCAGCGGCGGGCCTTGACGAAACTGTTTGGTGCGCGGATTAAAGATGAGCGATTGTTTTGGGTCTTCGATATCTTGTCCACCGAGCATCCAGATTTCACCGCGATAGGCTGCCATCTGACACGAACGCGGCACACCACCGGGCGGCACAATCACTTCCCAACGACTCGCCTTCGCATCAAAAATCGCCAAGCCTTTTTTCGGCACGATCACATACAGCTTGCCATTGAGCGACGCGCCCGCTAGTGGCCCCATTCCTGCCGGGCCGTCGGGTTCCCGTCGCCAGGCGGTTTCGCCTTTGCCTATGCTTTCCATTTGGCCCGGCTGATTGTATTGCTCGCGCGCATTGCCCATCACGTACAAGCGCCCGTTTGCTGCGAGTGCAAGCGGCATCGGGCGCGCAATCGTCGCATCAATACCGCGTGTGACTTGGCCGGTGCGCGGATCAATCAACTCAATCGTTGTGATCGCATAGCGTCTGCCATCGGGTTCGATCACATCGCCACCGATCACCCAGATTTTGTTATCGAACGCCGCCGTCGCGCAATAAATTCGGGCGCGAAACAACTTCGCTGCCACGCGCCACGACCAGGTGTTTGGATTCAGTTCCCACAATTCATCGAAGGGATGCGAGCGGGCAGGGAAGCCGTAATCCGCCGTCAATCCGCCTGCGATATAAAACCGCCCGTTCAGCACAGCCGCCGTCAAATCGTGATTGCTGATGGGCATGCGCGTTTTGGCAATCCAATGGGGATTGTTCGCAAAGTTTGTACGAGCCGCATCGAGTGCGCCTGATTCTGGTTTGCGTGGATCAAAGACGAGCGCGCGTTGACCGATTAACCACACATACCCACGATCATCTGCGACGAGCCGTTGCCAGTCGTCAGTGGTTGCGCCCTTAATGTTCGGATCAACCCAGGCGGTTGGCGCTTGCGCAGGCAGCATGAGCAATTTGCGTTGCTTGTTTTCCGCAGGCGCAAGCGTCCACCAATTCGCACACGCATCACGCACGGTCGAGATCGAACGCGCAGGCGGCGCAATCGCAGGCTTGAGTTGGAAGTTCGTCAATTCGCTTTGCGCCTTTGTGGCTGACAAGGCACAGCAAAAGAGAATCAGCTTTACAAAATGATGTTTCATTTTCCTAATGTTTTTGCGGCTCCGCGCCGTTGCCAGCCGTACGCGTGCAGCGAATTTCGCCAGAAATATTTCTCTGCTGCCGTTGTACCTTTAGCCTTGAAATATTCCGCAACAATGCGATGCACCATCGCGTACGGCGCAACGCGTTCGCTGACGGGCCAATTGCTGCCATACACCAAACGATCTGCACCGAAGAGTTCCCACAAGCAATCCAGATGGGGGCGATAAAACGCGGGATCGTCAACGATGCGATTATCAACGCGTCGCACTACGTTGGAGACTTTAGCGAACACGTTTGGCAATGCGGCGACTTCGGTCAACGCTGTGCGCATCGCTGTAACATCGTTGTCCCACGTGCCAAACGGCAAATGATCAATTACGATTTTCAGCTTTGGCGCGCGCTTGGCAACATTCAGGACATTCGGCAACAAAGCCGGGCCGCCGATCACATCAATCGTCAATCGTTGCTCGGCGAGTGGTTGCAAATCGCGCTCGAACGCACGTTGCCCCAAGCCTTCCGCAATGACGCGCTCGCCAAGTCGCAAGCCCCGAAACAAGGAATTGCGCGTGAATCGTTGCAGGTTCACTGCAAATTCCGGCACGCCCAATTTCAGATGGCCGATGAAGCCGACGATGCTGGGATTGTCTTTCGCCAAATCCAGAATCCATTGATTGTCTTCAATCCACGGACTCGCTTCGACTACGACCGTGCCCACCACGCCGAGCGGTTCGGTCAACGCGACAAATTGTTTTGGGTAATACGGTTTGTACAGCAGCGTTTCCGACGGCGGTGGCCACGGCACACCTTGTGGGCGCGTCGGATCATAAAAATGGGTGTGCGTATCAATCGCCTGTATTTTCGCGGGTGCAACGCTGGGCATTGCTGTGAACGCAGCGGATTGCTGAAGAAATTCTCGACGCTTCATAGTCATAGCTTTCCAGTTTCCGCGATGAACTTTTGCACGGTTGTGCGAATCGTCGTTTGCTCAACCGCCATGAGCAGATGGCCTCCGCGCTCGAATTTGTGCAACTGCGCGCCTGGAATCGTCGCTGCCGCGAATTCGGCATTGCGAAAGAGTTGTAACGTATCGTCCGTCGCGTGGAAGATCAAGGTGGGCGCTTTAATCGCGGCAATCCGCTCATTCGGCATCGCTGCATGGTTGTCGAACGCAGCGCCCGCCGCACGCGGTGCCACCGGATTCATAAAATCAATCACCTGATCCACTAATTTCCGCTGCTCCGGCGTCAGCCCCGCAATCACCGCATTGTTCGCGCCCATCAATTCCATCAATTGCTTGCGGAACAGACGGCTGATGCTCCAGTACAGCGGGTCATACTTAAAAATCGTCATCAGCCTCTCGCCCTTCTGATTCGCCTGCGCCTGTTCGTTTGCCGACGAAGACGCGACGCCGCACGAAATCAGCGTCAGCGAAGAAACCCGTTCCGGGTGCAACACCGCAAACAACAACGCCGACGGCCCGCCGTGCGAGAGCGCCACCACCGCGACTTTCTTGATGCCCAAATAATCAAGCAAATGCGCATACGCCTGCGCCTGCTCGTCAAACGTAGCGCCCGCTTGATGCGTCGAACGCAAATAGCCAAACCGTGACGGCGCAATCCAGTGAAATTGCGCCCCCAACACCGCCTGCACCATCAACTCGCCCTGATCGAACCCGCCCCCGCTCCCGTGAATCACTAACACCGACGGCCCGCTTCCGCCTTCGCTGTACTCAATGTCTCCATACGGCGAAGCGATCACTGTGCTCTTGCCCTGGATTCGGTTGTAGGCTTGCCGCATCTCGCGCCAGTACACGACAGCACCCAGCACCACGGCGGCGCTCAACGCAATAGCCAACCCGCGAAGAACTTTTCTGAACATCCTGTGTTCCTTTCTGAAATCGCCTTCAGCTTATCCGATTCCGCGCGAAAATGGCACATAATGACGGCAGCAGAATCGGGTAAAATCGGGTATATTTGCGGGTATTGGTAACAGCCAAAGAGGAACACGGAAAATTTGGGACAAATGCATAATCGCTTTTTCGTGTTCATCGCTATTGCTCAACCCTCATATAGCGACTTACAATGCGCAAAATTGTTCGCATTTGCTTACGGAGAGGCGTAATGAAAAGAGGTAAACAAATAACAAAAAAGCTAACTGGATTGAGGCGAGTCCCTTCGAAAATTAGCGGCCTGAACAAGCGGCAGTACACCGTGCCAGAGCTGATCGGGCTGACAGGAATCACCAGAAAGCAGGTAGATTATTGGGCCAAAACTCGCCTGCTTAGCCCACTGATGCGGGATATGAATGCCGCAATTGGAAAGCCTGTCTCGTATTACACCGCAGCAGATGTCATAAAAGGAATGATCATCGCGGATTTGAAACGCGCGGGTTTCTCGCTACGGCAAATTCAGCAAGTAGCACGCAACTTGGAAGCTCACGGCATTAGCCTGGCAAAAGCGCAGAACTATTTATTGACTGATGGCTTTTCTGTTTATTACGCGAGTAGTGAAAATGAAGTCATTGATATTCTGAAGCACCATCGGCAAATGCTGCTGTTAATTCCAATTCACGAACAGGTCGAGAAGTTACGAAAAGTTGCATAATCATCGCCCAGTAAAGTAGCTGAAAACAATGAGCAACGTATCAAGCCAAACGCGTTCAGAAGTTTTGCGCCCTTATTTGTTAGGTTGTGGGTACCGCAAACCGCAATTGGTATCGAATATCGAATTAGCCAATGGGCGGCGCTTTCAGGTTCCTCTAGCGGCGTTTGCCCATCATCCCTACGATTCACGCTCTGCCTGCATTGCTGTTTTTGACGATGCTGTTGATCCTGAATACGCCGTCAAAGGCAGTCGTAGCCTCGGCGCGCCCGTTGTGTTTTCGTGCTTGCCAGAACAAGTTTTGTTTTGGAAGCAAGGAGTAGCAGGCCCAGAACTACAAGAACGAATCCCACTGCCTAAGCTTCCTGATTTTTTCAAACGTTATGAGCATGAACTTGCTCCTGAGGCAATTTACCGGGCGAAAACCTGGGCGCGATTCGACACTCAATACCAACTCAGCTTTGTGGATATTGGGTTGATGCCTTTAATTGAAGAGGAAGCCGGAAAAAAGCTAGCCGAGTTAATTCAGCGCGTCGTCGGGCAAACAAAATCCAGTCTCGGTTGGCGAGAAATCTCCCCTGAACAAGGTCAATGGCTATTAAAGTCCAACTTCTGGTTGCTGGCTGCCAAGATTCTCAAGGACAAAGATGTTCCCGCGTTTGCAGCGCTTGATTTGACAGATTTGGATGATGTGTATGATCGCGTAGCGAAGCATTATGGTTCTGACGAGCCTGTCTCAATTGGCTCGAAGCAACAACAAACTGCGCTGCGCGAAGTAGCCAATGAAATCACCAGATTTAGCCATTTAGGAATTGTCAGCACAGAAGCGCTGGCGCATCTTTACGAAAATGCCCTGATTACGAAAGCCACACGTGTTGAGCTTGGCACGCATAGCACACCAAGTTACTTGGTTGATTACATCGTTGGAAAACTTACCCCGTGGATCAAGGACATGCCTGCTGACCAGCGTAATGTGTTCGAGCCAGCTTGCGGTCACGGGGCATTCTTGCTTGCCGCATTGCGGTTATTGAGTGAGTTAGAGCCAGTGAACAGCTATTCGCCAAGCAAGCGTCATCAATACTTGCAGCATCGCTTGCACGGCAGCGATATTGATGCCTTTGCGTTGGAAATCGCGCGGCTTTCATTGACGTTGGCAGATGTACCCAACAAAGATGGTTGGGATTTGAAGCCCGCAAATATTTTCAGAGGTGATACGCTGACCAACTATGCTCGCAAGGCAGATATTGTTCTTGCCAATCCACCTTTCGGCGATTTCAAGCCCGATGAGCGGCGAGTATTGACTGAACAATTGAACCCGCCAAAATATGTAAATAAGGCGGCTGAAATGTTGGGGAAAGTAGCTTCGGCAATGAAGCCTGGTGGAGTTTTTGGTGTAGTGTTACCACAAGGATTTCTTCACGATAATAATGCTGCATCATTGCGAGAGCAGTTACTGAAAAATTTTGAGATCAGCGAAATTTGTCTCTTGCCCGACAAAATATTCAACCTATCTGAGGCAGAGTCAGCAGTAATTTTAGCGCGGCGATTGACTCAGCCTGTTTCAAAAACAAATTCCGTTTTGTACCGACGAGTACGCGAGGCCGACGCTGATTTCTTCAAACAGTCGTACATCAGCACTCAGGATAAACAGGTTGAGTTTACGGCAGGAAATAAATCTAGTTTCTTCGTCCCAGAGTTGGAAGAAGTTTGGAACTATTGCCAAGGCTATTCCAAGTTGGATGAATTTGCTGAGGTTGGAAAAGGATTTGAATTTCGCTCAAAAGGAAGTTTACCTAAGGGGGCAATCACCGAATCCGATGTCCAACAGGAAGAAAGCCAAGTAAAAGGTTTTGCACGGCTTCGGGAGGCATTACAAACACACGGGTTACCTGATGTGAAGTGGTTTAACTTGGATACGTCTGTAATTCGTCGCCCCGGAAGCGGGACATTAGTTGGTACTCCTCAAATGATATGGAATTACGCACCTGTTAGTCGTGGCCCTTGGCGGCTCAAAGCATTTCTGGATCAGCAAGGCCACCCTGTCACAAGCCGATTTTTGGTTGTTCGCTCGCAAACCAGTGATTGGCCGCTTGAAGCAATTTGGGGGGTTTGCAATTCGCCATTGGCAAATGCTTATTGCTATGCTTTTTCCTCCAAACGCGACGTTCTCGCTGGCTTGATGCGCGAATTGCCAATTCCGACTGCAAGCTCCGACGACCTACTAAAATTAGCCAAACTTGTTAGTGATTATTTTGCTGCGGTTCATAATGTGAATGAAAGTAGGTTATCGCCGAAAGAAGCCGAGCATTTGAAATTATTGCATTGGCGCATTGACGCTGAAGTGTTACGACTCTACAACCTGCCGAAGCAGTTGGAACGACAAATATTAGATTTGTTCACTGGTGAAAGACGCCGAGGCGTGCCGTTTGAGCAAACAGAGTATCTGCCCAAAAGCTATAAGGAACCGCTGACATTGCGTGAGTTGTTGGCCATCACGGCAGACTGGGATCAAACCAATGAGCGGCGCGCCGAACTTATCTTCAAGAAGGTCAAAAAGGAAATTTCATCTCAAGAGCGGCAGGAGCTAAACGATCTGCAACATCTTGCTTCCTGTCGCGCCCGGTTGCTTGCCCCTCTTCCCATCGAAGAGCTAGAAGCGGTGAAAGCTGACCTTATACGGAGGGGAATGTGGGTAGGAAATTAAACGCCACGCCACAGCCATTTGCCTATCCATTAGAACCGCATCTTCGGCGACATGGCCCGCTTGGGTATAAAGATTATGGCAAGTTTCGCCCCTGGCTTCGAGATGAATTCAGTTTTCGCTGTGTGTTTTGTTTGAGGCGAGAGACATGGGGTGTAAAGCACGCGAACTGGGATATTGATCATTTCACGCCACAAATGGCAGCTCCGCTCCGCGCGCTAGATTACGAAAATTTGCTCTACGTTTGTAGTACCTGTAACAGCCGTAAATCTATTCATCTCGTACCCAATCCCTGCAAGGTAGGTTTCGGCAATTGCCTGGAAGTGCGATCAGACGGAACCATTCAAGCACTAAACGTGGAAGGGGAGTTATTGATAGAGTTTCTGAGGTTGGATGACGACGACCATATTCGGTTTCGCCGACTTATCATTGACACAGTGCAATCCCTTCGTAAAACCGGGCAAACAGAAACGCTTTTGCTGTGGTTGGGTTATCCCCAAGACTTACCTGATCTCAGTAAACTAAAGCCCACAGGCAATACGAAGCCAGAAGGTGTTGCTCAATCACATTATGCCCGCCGAATGCGTGGTGAATTGCCAGAGATGTACTGATGACAGATTGATTGAAATCCCCTCACTGTCAGTATGCCAGTTTCTTATACATAACAAGTCACTGCGATTATCAAGGCTTTGCTTCCCCGCTTCCGTGCGCAGTGGGCGATCATAAATGCGCAACGTTTACACCTCGCCCCACAGCTTGAGGGCGAGCGTCACCGCACCCAGGCCGTTGATTTCCTGCATCTCTGCATTGAAACATCTATAGCCAAATGGCCGCGCCGCGTCGCCATCATTCTACGATCACGGCGACGTGTTGCTGTTTCTCAAAAATTCAATTTGATGGCGAGTTGCAGCATTCGTGCTGGGTTGACTGTCGCGGCGGCGGAACCAAATCCCGGCGCGTCCAATGTGCAAATGGGCAAGCCGAAATTCGCGCGATTGAAGAGATTGAAGACTTCGGCTTTGAAGACCAGGCGACGTTGCTCCGCCCAGCGAAATGTCTTTGCCAGCGCGACATCGAAATTTACGAAGCCTGTGCCGCGAAACGTGTTGCGCCCGACGAGGCCGTCTTTGCCTTGCACCAGAAAATCATTGAGCGTTGCGCCGCTTGCCAATCGAACGCGCTCGCGGTTTCCGTTGACGATTTGCAAGCCTTGCAACGTTGCAAGACGATCCGACAGATTGCCGTCCAGATTCGTGTCTATCGGCAATGTGATTGTGAAAGGCTGCCCGGTTTGCGCTTGCACAATGGTGGCCAGTTGCCAGCCGCGCAGCTTCGGGATGTCCCAGATTGCCGATCCTGTGAAGCGGTGGCGAAGATCGAAATTCGCATTACCACGTTCGTTGCGTGGCTGACTTTGGTTCTGCGCTACGACGGGCGCGCCGGAAATCGGGAAAATGTCGGACACTTCGTCAATCGCGTGCGACCATGTGTAGGCGGCAGTGAAATTCAACTGGGTGCCGTAGCGTTTGGTGGCTTCGATTTGCAGCGCGTGAAAGCTGGAGTTTGCCGCGTTCTCGAAGATTTGATACGACCCGATGTTGGCGTTCGGGCGAGGGGGCAGCAGCAGCGTCGCCGTGTCCATCAGCAGGGCAGGCGCGGTCACGCGGGTTGCGTCGTCGGCAAGGAAGGAGACGCTGCCCGCTTGCACCACAGGCGTGTTCTGCGGCCCCAGATTGGGCGTCGTGATGCGTGTCAGGCGATGGCCGCGTGTGCCGATGTAGCCGACGGACACGACGGTTTGCGGCGCGACTTCGCGCTCGACGGTCGCGTGCCATTGCTGCGCAAACGGCGTCGGCAGGTTTCGTGCGGGCAGCGAGAAGGCCAGTCCCGCACGCATCTGATTCGCCAGTGTCGCCAGGTTGGACACGAAGCTGTTTGCGCCGCCTTGCAGTTGATTGCCGCGTGCGTATCTGACGAAGTTCACGACCTCGCAAACGATGGTGCTGCAATTGGCGGGAAACGCGATTTCTCCGGCCATCGGGCGATCAAGGCCGACGGGAATCTGATTCGGAAACAGGTTGCGCGATTGACTGATGACCGCACCCAGAATAGCATCGTAGTACAAGCCATATCCCGCGCGCAGCGCCGTCCGATTCGCTTTCCCAAAGCCCCACGCGAAGCCGAATTGTGGGCCGAAATTGTTGCGGTCGGGATTGTACATTTGCGTGCGCCCGCCGAGGACTTGGGCGTAGGCATTGATGATGCTTGTGTAGTTTGCGCGTTCCTGCGGCGTGTTGTTCGCGGTCGGTTGCGGCAGGTTGCGCAACGTCAGCGCGTCTTCGATGCGTCCTGTCGCATCGTGCGGCACGCTGGTATATTCGTAGCGCAGCCCGGCCACCAGCGTCACGCGCGGGCGCAGTTGCCACGTGTCGGTCAGGAAGAACAACGATTCCGTCAGCCGCAAGCTGATGTGCGAATCCGGCGTGCCAGCCGTTAGCGTTTGCAACGTCGAAGACGGGAACATCATATTCAGCGCCAGGCTCGATGCGGCGGTGCGCTGTTGCGGCGTGAAGCGGAAATTCGTTTGCGTCGGTTCGCGCACGATGTCCAATTGCCCCGACTCTTTCCAGCCATAGCTATATTCAATCTGCGTGCGATACAGCCGATCCTGAAAGTTATTGAATTGCACGCGCCGCACATCTGCGCCGGCTTTGAAGGCGTGCTGTCCCTGTTGCCACGCGAGTGTGTCGGCGAATTGAAAGTTGTTGTTGATGCGTCCCTGCGGAAACAGAATCGCGTTCACGCCCAGCGGGCTGAACGGCTGCACCTGGATTTCGCCGACGAGATGAGACGCGGTGCGAATGAGTACTTTTGAGCCGGGTTCTGGAATATATTCCAGCGGCAACAGGGCGAAGTCGGATTGCAACGTCGGATCAATGTCGGCGACTGTAAAGGGGCCGAGCTGATGTTCCGGGAAGCGCATACGTGTCCGTCCAAACGAAGCCCGCGCCTGCTGAAAGACGCGCGGGGCCAATTGACTGTCCAATAGCAGCGATAGATTTTGCCCGCGCGTGCGCGAGTTGATCGTCGAGCGAATCGCCTGATTGACGCTCGGTAATACGCGCCGCTCGTCCGTGATGCTGTATTTGGCATTGAGCGTATGCGCGGCGGCGATCTGTTGTGTGACACGCAGTGAAGAAAACGCGCCTGCGCCATCGGCGGGCAACACCTGGCTGAACGTGTTCGCCCCATAAACTCCGCTGGGGTTATTCGCTGCGGGATAATAAAGCAAGGGAATTTGCGAAGGCATCCGCGTCGCCGCGCAAAGGTAATATTGATCAAAGCGGGGGCAGGGAAAGCGCAGGCTTAGCCCGCCGGATTCTCGAACATCAGAATTGGGCGTGGCGAAATGTTCTGTGACGGAGGCATGGGTTTTGCCGCCCTCGACGCCGAGAAAGAATTGCGTTCGTGACGACAACAACGGGCCGCTCAAATTGGCTCCCGCTTGCGTGCGTGTGAAGGGATTCTCCTTCGCCTCAAAATACTCGCGCGCCTGCAATCGTGAATCGGTGAAGAATCCTTCAAGCTGTCCGTGATAGTTTGTGCCGCCGTACTTCGACACGGCATTCACCTGCGAGCCGAAATTGCGTCCGACTTCCGCGCTCCACAACAAGGTCGAAATCGAAACCTCGGCGACCGAACCGACCGATTGCAACGCCTGTGCAACATAGCCGCCGCGCCGTACGCCGACATCCGGGTCGTTGTTGTCCGTACCATCAATCGAAAAGTTGTTGCTGCGCGCGCGCATCCCGTTGACCGAAAACTGTCCCGCTGAACCGATGCCAAAACCCACGCCGGGGCCGCGCACGCCGGGTGTATATGGAGGCGGCGCAACACCCGGCGCAAGCAACACGAGTTCATCAAAAGTCCGTACATAACTGGCCGCGCCAATCGGAAGGGAAGTAAGTTGTTGATCGGTGAAATTGCTGCTGCGCGTCACGTCCGAAGTGTTCACGAATCCGGTTGCGGCGGTCCCTTCGGTGGCTTGCGTGGCGGTCGTCGCGGGGCTGCTGTTACTCACTTCCGCCTGGATCGAAATCGGGTCGAACAAGGTAAGTCGGGATTGCAGCCGACGCGCGCGGTTTTGTTCTGGCGGCGCGATGGCAAAGGCCAATTGCGAGGCTGGCACCACGTTTTCTCTCGCCGCCGATTGATTCTTTAGCAAGGCTTCGCAAACGGGATTATTGCTCGCGTTGTTTTGTTTCGGCAGTGTGAAATGGGGTGGATATTTGATGGCATTATTTTTATTGAAGAGCACCTGAAACGACGCGATGCACTGGCTGGCATAACCATCTTTGCGCGCGATCAAATGATAGGTTCCTGGTGGCAAATTCGGGACAACATAATTGCCGGTGTCGTTGCTGCGCGTGGCGCGTTTGTTGCGGTTCTGGGCATTGATGATGGTGACAATGACATCGTCAAGCGGTTTGTTGGTTTGGTCGCGCACCTGCCCGATCACGGAACCCGTGGTGATTTGCGCGCTGCCCGGAAGCGCCGTCAAAATCAGCACCGTGCCGATGCAGAAGACGCGCCATAGCCAATGAAATTGCGGTTGTGCGTTCATTGTCTGAATTTCCGGGGGAGCATTTTATTGAATGTGCAAACTGAGCGGTCGAACGTACAAGTCGTCTACCGAAAACTGCTCTGTCCCCACGCTGCGAAAGCCGATGCCGCCGCTGGGATAGAGATTGTTCTCATCTTTGAAATAACCGAGCGGATCGCCCATCGTGTCGGCACTGGGGTCATCCGCCGAGTTGAGGAGATGCGTAATCTCGTTTCCTTTAGCCGTGATATTAACGGTGTAATGACCGCCCGCGATGAGTTGCTTAGTGACGGGAATCTGTGACACGGCTTCACCGAGTTTTCCCTCTCGCACAATGTATGCTGAAAAATAACGTGTCGCTGTTTTGCTGCCGTCGAGATGAAATAAATAGTAGTTGTCCTGATCGCGGATACGCAATACCCACGCGGCTCCATCAGCATTTTCCAGCCTGAGGAGGAAGGTCATTGTGAAGTCATCCGCCGTGATGTTGGTTGTATATCCCACGCGTGATTGATTGGCGATGAACAACCGTTCGCCGCGAATTTCCCATCCCGTCGGCGGGACATTCCAGCGTCCCAACCCAAGAAACATTTCGCTGAATTCGCTGCGCAACGGTTTGCGATCCGATGACGGACGCGAAAACCAAAACCAGCTTCCCCCCAGCAACACGGTTATCATCGCCGCCCCGACGATCCACCACGAACGGCGCTTGGGGGGCGTCGGCGCTACACGTTTGACAGCTTCCATTTCCTGTTGGCAGGTTTTGAGTTCCGCCAGCAATTCTTGTGTCGAGGCAATCCGTTGCTCGCGGTTTTTGCGCAAGAGGTGGTGAATGATTTGTTCCAATTTGATCGGCACGTCGGCGCGCAATGAACGCAGGGCTTTTGGTTCTGCTGTCAAAATGGCGCTGATGACATCCATCGGCGAAGCGCCTGTAAATGGCGGCGTTCCGGTGAACAACTCATAAAAGACAATGCCGAGGCTGAACAGATCGGTGCGGGCATCTACTTTGTCGCCGCGTGCCTGCTCTGGCGACATATACCGAGGTGTCCCCATTACGATGCCGGGCAGCGTGAGCGACGCGGCAACAGGGGGACGGGGCGACTCGGCGAGCAACGTATCTGCTTCTTCGCCCTGTCGGCCCATCGCCGCGTCGCCGCGTCGTTCTATGAGTTTTGCGAGGCCGAAGTCCAACACCTTCACCAGCCCATCGCGCCGCACCATAATGTTTTCGGGCTTGAGGTCGCGGTGAATAATTCCGGCTTCGTGAGCAGCAACGAGCGCGGCGGTCATCTGGAGGGCGATCTCAATGGCAGTCGCCAGCGGCAGGCGGCTTCCTGGCGCATTGGCTAACCGTTGGCGTAGCGTTTCGCCTTCAACATATTCGGTCGCAATGTAGTGAATGCTGCCGTTGTCTGCCGGGATTTTCCCGATTTCATAAATGGTCAGGATGTTGGGGTGATTGAGGGCCGAAGCCGCGCGCGCTTCCTGTGCGAAACGACGAACGCGGTCAGCTTCGTGGGTGAATTGAGCTGGGAGGAGTTTGATGGCGGCTTTGCGGTTGAGCCGCGTGTCCAAGGCTAAATACACTTCGCCCATCCCACCTTTGCCGAGCGGCGCAAGCAGTTTGTAGTGACCAAGTCGTTGTTGGGGCACTGGCATCGGCAATGATTGCGTCTGGGCTTGCGTTGGTAATTCAGCGGCCAACTCTTTGGCGGCCTGTTCCATCGCTGGTATTTCCAGAAAGTCCTGAGCTTGGTCTTCACTTGCCAGCAACGCTTCGACCTCACGACGTAGTTCCGCCTCTCCGGCGCAGGCCGCCTCCAAATAAGCCTTCCGTTCCTCGACGCGTAATTCCAACGCCGAGAAATAGATTTGCTCAACTTGTTGCCAGAGTTCTTTGTTCATAAAAAATCAAAAGGTCGGCACTTTATTATTCTTTTTGTAAAAGCGGCGCAGCCTTCCGAATAGACTTTTGCCTTTTGATTTTTGATATTTGCCTTTTGATTTGCTTTTCCTTTTATAAGCCCGCCCGTAAATACGCAATCAAATCCGCCATCCCTTGCTTGTCAATCAGCATCTCGAACGCGCCCGGCATCAGCGACATCTGCGAGGCTTTGATCTCTTTGATGTTTTTGCGCAGGATCGTCGTATCACCGTCCAGCCCGCGCAATGTGATCGCGCCCGGCGTTTCATTCGCCAGCACGCCGTTGCGGATGCGCCCGTCATTTGTGGTGATGACGTAATTCACAAAACGCGGCTCAATCGCATAACCCGGATTCAGGATCGAAGTCAGCAATTCGTCTTTCGTTTTGTTGTTCACGCCCGAAAGATCAGCGCCGATGCGTCCGCCTTTTTGGGGCAGATGGCATTTCGCGCAGTGTTGCTCAAAGATCGGCTTGCCGCGTGCCTGATCGCCAGCCATCGTCAGCACGGATTTGTAATTGGCGACCGCCGCGCCGCGATCATCGCCGGAGCCTTTAAAAACAGCCTTCGCGCGATCAGCGACTTCTTTTTCGGGATGTTCGTAAAGCCGCGCGCGCATCTCTTCGCCGAACGCAGTTTTTTCGACGCGGGTTTCTTCGATGGCTTTGAGCAGGACTTTCATCCGCTCTTTTTCGCTCAGCAAGGCGTCGAGCACTTTCACGCGCACCTCAGGCGTGTACGAAGCCCAGCCTGCGAGCAACGACGACGCGACGCTGGCGTCATCGAACGACGCGAGCGATTCAACCGCAGCGGCTTTGACTTCGCCCGCATCGCCTGATGCCAGGACTTTTTGCAGCACGGGTGCAACCACAGCGAATTGGCCGCCACGCAAGGCGCGAATGGCAGCGACTTTTTTCTTCGGGTCTAAATCCGCTTTGGCAAGGTCGGCGAGGGCTTTGTCAATCAAGCCTTTCAATTCAAAGAACCGCGCCGTTTCCCACGCGGATTTGCTGACGGCTTCGTTCGTGTGATTGAGGTACGGCGTGAGCGCAGCTTCGATGCTGGGCGCTGGCAGATTTTTCACGCCCGCGAGTTGCAAGCCTTTGGCCAATCCGTTCAATCCTGCTGCCGGTTCTTTCAGTCCGTTCAATCCTTTCACGAAGCTTGTCATCTCCGCCGCATCGTGCTTCGCGCCAATCAACGAACCGAGTTGCGCAATCATTTCTTTGCTCTCGAAGTTCGGATGTTTGGTGCGAAGAGCCGTGAAGAATTGTGTGGCTGAATCGGCGACGGAAGATAGAATCGCTAAACGAAACCATTGATCGTTGCTGTGTGTGGCAGCCATTGCGACAAGTGCATCGAAAGCGCGCGTGTCTTTTAGATTGCCAAGAGTGAAAGCATGTTGGAATTGCACTCGAATCTCCTTCTCTGCTTTCAATCCTAAGATTGCGTCAGTCAAAGGACGAACAAGTGTTCCATTGACCTCATCTTCGGCTGAGACTTTTGACTTAAAGGCGCTCATTAGTTTTCGCTTGAACTCGTCTGCGCTTAATAAAAGCGTGTCTGCTACTCGTATTCCTTGTTCGCGCATGCGAGGGTCTGAATCATTGATTGCTTTCACAGCAAGACCAATGTGGGGCGAACCTTGTCCTGACAATGTCCACATTGCCAGCACTCGCCCAGTCAGCGATTGGCTTTGCTCAAACAATTTTATGAGAAGTGGAATTGCTTCTCTGTCTTGTCGTTCCAGTAACAATCGCTGCGCTGTTGTGCGATGCCAACCGTTCGGATGCTCCAACAACTTCACCAATTCTTCCGTCGTCGCTTTGCTCAGATTCGGTTTCAGGTCGCGTTTGGTTTGGGACTTGTTTGAGACGATTTTATACACTCGCCCCATCGTGTCGCCCGCGTAAAAGTCCATTCCTTTTTTGATCTCTTCGGGAATGGATTCGGGCGTTTCGATGAACAGACGATACACGTCCATCAAATACAAATTGCCGTCCGGCGCATTCGCAAAGTTACAGGGGCGAAACCATTGATCTTTCGACGCCATGAATTCGGTTTGGTCTTTGGAGCGGCTGGCTTTGAAGCTGACGCCGTCGGGCGTGATGACATCGCGGTGAATCAGATTCGCGCTCACATCCGCGACAAACACGTTGTTGCGATATTCAGCAGGCCACGCATCGCCCGTGTACACCGTGACGCCGCTCGCGCCCGTGAAATAACCACTCAATTGTTCTTTGCGATTCAAGCCCTGTTCGTCATAGCGTTTTTGCCGCAACTCGGTACGCTGCTTGCGCCATTCCTGCGGGCCGGTTAATGGAAACATCGGCGACGAGGGCTGGCCGTGATCCGAGATGTCCTGTTGATAGGCCGGGATTTCCAGCAGCGGCGCGCGCGACATATACCGCATTGGCAAGATGACGTGACGGATGTGTTGTGTGTTGTTGCAATTGAATTGATTGCCCCATTCATCGAACGACGAACCGAATTGCGCGGGGCCGCTGGTGGTTTCAAATTCACCCGTCACCGGATGAAAACGAAAGTCCGCGCCCCGAATTAACACGGGCGGGTGATTCGGTTGATCGGGGGCAGTGACTTTGCCATCGTTGCCGTGATTCGCCGCGTAAATCCAGTTATCTATTCCGAAGCGTAAATTCGTGATGCGATGTTCGGGATTCACTTTCGGAAAGCCCGTGTACAAGACTTTTTTCGTGTCGGCTACGCCATCGCCGTTGTCGTCTTTCATCCACAAAATATCCGGCGCACTGGCGACAAACACGCCACCTTTCCACGGCAGCAGGCTGCTGACTTGCAAGACGTGTTCGGCAAAGATGGTGGCCTTTTCGTACTTGCCGTCACCGTCTACATCTTCAAGCAAACGAATGCGCGAACGTGCCGGTTTGCCGGGCGGCGGATCGTCGGGGTAATCCAGCATTTCGGCGACGTAGATGCGCCCGTCCTCATCCCAGACTATTTCGACGGGTGACATCACTTGCGGTTCTTTGAGGAAGACTTCGGCGTGAAAATCTTCGCTGAATTCCATTGCGGCCAGCGACTGCTCGGCAGTATAGGCAGGTTGTTCGGATGATGATTTGTTTCGGCAATTGACAATGAATGCTGCTAAAACCAGTAACAGCGTGCAGATGAAGAAGCGATTTATTTTTAGCATAGTTGGTTGTATGGGAGTCGCGCAGCGCTTTTTTATGGGCGAAAAATCAACGGCACATCTGGCAATGCGCACAACAATGCGTCGTAAGTCTGATGCGCTTGTAATGCTTCGACGACTATCGGTAACGGATCGGGCCAGATTTCTGGCAAATCCGCTTCGCCTGCAATTTGAATTGGGAATGCCAATTGTTCGATGGGTGGTGTGAATTGCGCATTGACGCCCGATTTGTTTCCGCGAGGGTCAATGCGATACCAGCCAAATTCCGGCAAAAACACAGCATTCAATCCGTGCAGGCAAAACGGCGCGCTTTCACCATCAATGCTCAGACGTTGATAGCAAAGGCCCGCCGGAATTCCGTTGGCGCGCAACAACGCCGCGAGCAAATGGCTTTTGGCGTAGCAAAAACCTGTGCGAGCAGCGAGCACCTTAGAAGCCGTACAAGTAACTGGGTTCAGCTTGTAATCGCTGCTGTGCCTGATTTCATCTCGCACCCATTCAAAACAACGTTGGATGCTTTCCTGTTGTGACCTGCCATTCGATAGCTGCCGAGCCAGTGTCAGGACTTGTGGATGATCCCAGTCAAGTATCGCAGTTGCGCGCAGAAATAATTCCATTACTCCGCCTTCACTTTGATCACAAAGTAGGTGAATTTCTTGCCGTTCTGGACGATCAATTGATGCGGCATCCGATGTGGAATGTGAACGACATCGCCTTTGACGAGGATACGCTTTTCGCCGCCTTTGATGCCGTCGCCGCGTGTTTCGCGGGGATCACTTTCTTTGCGTGGGTTCACGACTTCACCGCCGATAATCAATTCGGCAGAACCGGATTCGACGATGAAGTAATCGTCCATGTGATCGTGAACTTCGGGAATGCCGGGCGCTTCACGGTGCGAAATAGCAACGTTGCTGGAACCGTATTCTGCCAGCTTGACGCTCGACGTTTTGTTCGGCCCGCCAACTTCTTGGCGCAAACGAGGTTCATAGCCACGCAATTCTTTCGCCGTCCAATGCGCAAAGCCGGGCAATTGTGTGGTCGGCATTTTCGCCACGGCGAGCGTCGCCACGATAAGCAATAAAATCAGAGGTGAAATCAATTTCATAGGTTTCTTTCTTGAGCCACGAATTGACGCGAATCTTCACGAATTTAACTTTGGGAAAGACTCGCTCAAGACTAAAACAACACCTCACCTCGCTTCAGTAATTTGTGTTAATTCGTGTTAATTCGTGGCTAAATTTTACAACTGAAAAATCCGTTCCATCAGCATCCACTTCTCGCCCGGTTTTGCCCAAGGCAAGGCTTGCTGATACTTCCAGGTCAATTCTTCCCATTCCTGCACTTTGGGGTTGGCCGCATCCAGTTCGGCTTTGCGCTCGAAGGTGAAATGATCATCCGCTTCGATGATCATAAACATCCGATTGCCGAGGCGGAAAATCTGCATATCGGTGATGCCGGACGCTTTGATGCCCGCAATATTTTCCGGCCAGACTTCCTGATGAAGTTGTTCATATTCGGCGATCAACGCGGGATCATCTTTTAGGTCGAGGGCGAGACAATATCGTTTCATATAATTATCTGAGTTTTGTCCATTCTGTCAGCACGCGGATTTGTTCATCATTGGTTTCAATCGTTGGCGCGGCTTGTCCTCGCACCAATGCTTCAGCCCAACGAGACACCGGCGAACCGGGCGTTGCATTACTGAGCAACAATGCCTTTTCAGCATCAGTCGTGCGATTCAATTTTTGATAGGCCAATGCCGCGATGACATTGCTCGCCGCGACTTGCCGCGATTTGAACGCGATGATGCGATTGATCGCCGCCGTCGCTTCTGTTGTCTGGCCCAATTTCTCCGCACAGAATGCGGTGAGCCAATCTTCCAATCGCTCGTCCACATCTTCGGGATAGGGCTTACCCGCACCGAGGTTTTCCGGCCACATTCGCGCGACGGTGATGAAGCGTTGCGCGGCAGGAAAGTCTTTGGCTTTCATCTTCTCCAACGCGAGCATGAGTTGTGTTTCTCGATACAACCGTCGTCCATCCGTCGCGCCTTCGTAGGGCAGAATATTGAGCTTTGCCAGCAAATCGCTGCACGCCTGAAATTGTTGATTGAGCAATAACGCCTTCGCGTGCAGCATCCCGATTTGATAGTTGTCGGGAGCTTGTTGGGCATATGCTCGTGCGGTCTGCAACGCCTGTGGATATTGCTTGTCTTCGATGTAGCGTTCGACCAGTAGCTTGCCGTAGCGCCATTGCTTTGGATCAAGCTGTGCGGCGCGTTGCAAATCGGCGAAGGAATTGGGACGAGCAGTTTTCTTACGCAACTCCGCGCGCGCCGCATAAAACGGAGCAAAGTCTGGAGCATCGCCGCAGGCTTCAAACAACTCAGCCGCTTTGGCGAGATTGTTGCGACTCCAATAAAAAAGCGCGAGATAGTATTTGGGCTGCCATTTATCGTAAATCGTTGTTGCCCATTTCAGCGCCTCTGCTGTTTCTGCGCGAAAAGGGAAGAAGGGCGGAGTGTTTGCCGGAGGATAAATCGGGTCATAGACCGATGGCAGGTCTTCTTTTTTCGGATGCGATAAATACGCCAGCCAATAAAGCGTTTCATCCGTCACTGTCCCAATCGAAAGTTCTGCTAGCGCCAAATCAAAACTCTCATCACGGCAGCCAATTTTGTGATACCAGATGACTAGCTCTTGATATGTTTCATGCGGGAATTCACTTCGTGTCAGTTCATCAAAATTACTTTTGATCGCTGGATTGCCACCAATCTTTTCACTAATCCAAATGAAATTCTCCAATCTGGTAAATAAGCTTAACGGATCAATGGTTTCGATCTTCAAAAGGATGTTTTCTGCACTCTTCCAGTCTTTGCGGTAACGATATGAGACTGCAAGCAACTGTAATGAATCTAAATTCTGCGCGTTGTTTTCTAAACTCTTGTTTGCGGCGTGAATAGCTTTATCAAAGTTATTTTCACGGAAATAGATCTTCGCCAATTCCAAATACGCCGCACTGCGCCACTCTGCCGATTGCGCCGCTAAATCGAATCCATCTTTCGCGTCTGTGATTTTGCCCAGTTGCACATTTGCCAAGCCGTAATAGTAATTCGCTGCCGGATCGTAGGTATCAATGCTAAGCGCGCGTTTCGCATATGCTAATGACTTTTCGTATTCCAGGTTGCGATATTCAAGCATCGCCAAATCCACGAGCACGGGCGCGTAGTTGGGGTCTTTTTGCAGACAGGCTTCGAGCTTGGTTTGTGCTTCGACGTAAAATTGTTGGCGCAAATTTTCTTTGCCTTGCAGCCACAATCCATACACCGAATTCCAATCAAAATCTTTCGGCATCGCCAGAGGGCGCGCTAAATCGCCCTCGTGTTTTTTCGTGAAATATTCCAGCTTGTTGCCGCCTAATTTGATGTGCAAATCTACGGCATTCACTTTCACCAACATCATATCGCTGAAGGTTTCCATCGGCTTCAGAACGACCTGTTTTTCATACACCAGCGTGTCGCCATCAAAGACTTCCAGCTTGTCGTTGATGGATTGCAGCGCCGAAAAATAGAGCGATATTTCGGCGTTTTTTTCGATGACGTTCAGCGCACCGTACGGATTCGCTTTGACGAAGCCCTTCGTGCCTTTGACCGGGAACCAGTATTCCGTCCACGTGTCGGATTGAGAGGGCGCGAAGCCGCGATGTTTGAAGGGCGTGAACGTGCTGCGTTCGGCGGCCTGATTGAACAGACGACCGGATTGGACTTCGACGTATTGTCCATCGCTGTCAGTCAACAGCTTTTCCCAAATCATGCCTTGTTGGGACAGCCCCCAAATCCAAATCTTTTTACCTGCCTTGTCGTCGTGCGTCGAATAGCGCGCCATCCCGAAATCTTCGTCGTGCCAATACGCGCCGAAGAAATCCGCATATTTGCCAAACACGTGATACGACTTCGGGCCGCCGAAATTATTGTTTTCGTAAAACGAAATGTCCTTGCCGTTTTGCCTGTTTTCCGGCCAATCCGAATATTCGCCGTCGTGTCCCAGATAATGTGTGCCGGGATAGATGAATTGCAGATTGCCTTTGGCTTTGAGGCCCGCGTTCATCCACGTGTAATACGGCTGCTCTATCGGCGTTGCGTTGTACCAAAACGAAGTCGTTGTGAAATACGCTTTATCCTTCGGTAAATTGATTTCCATTCGCCACGGCGTACGCGTCAACAAATCCAGCACGCCAATGTAGCAACTGACGCTGCCGTCTGGTTTTTCCTGCGTCAGGTAATCTACAGGCGATGAGACAGCCGGCGTGTGGCCGATGATGCCGTAATTGGCTTCGATGCCGCCGCTCGTCCACGGACCACGCATCGCAATGTCGCGGAACTTGATGACTTGATTGTTGTAGATGAACGCCTTGCCCGAAGCCTTTTCAATCGCCGTCCAAATCTTGCCGCCGATTTCGGGCAGGATCATGACCTTGATGTATTCGTTTTCCAACTCAACGACTTTCCATTCCTGGTTGACGGGCTTGTCGGTGTAACCGTCGTAGCGGAAGTACGGATAAATTTTGCCCATCGTGGGAATCGGATTGGGATCGGAGTACGGATAAGTCTTGAAGACTTTTTTATATTCGCGGACAGTGGCTTTCAAGCTTTGTGCCTGTGTTGTTGTCGAGAAAAGAAGTGCGCACAAAACAAAAGCGATTCGCAATTGCAACATAGCCTGACCCGATAAAGTGTTGGAATCCGTGTGGGTGAAGGCGCAGTCTAACACAGACGATTGGCAGAAAGAATTCGCGGTGCGGGAATAAAAACCAGGGGGCGGCACGTTTTATGAAACAGCGAAAATAGACTTTGATTGCGGAGGGTTTTTTATGTTCAGAATTCCGACTTCATGGCATCTGCTTCTGCTGGGTATTGCGCTGTGTTTTACGTGGCAGGATGGGGGCGCACAGACGGCTTCCTGGCAATGGCGCGAATTAACTCCACCCTCAGGAGTTGCGCCTGAAGTGCGGCGTACGGGGGCGGCGATTTATGATCCAGTGGGCAAGCGTGTGATCATTTTTGGTGGCACGGGCAACAACGGAACGCTCAATGATACGTGGGCTTTTGACTTGGCGGCGCAGATGTGGACGAAACTGCCAACGACAGGCGCGACGCCTGCACCGCGTTTGGGCTTTGATGCCGTGTACGATTCTATTGGGCATCAGATGGTGATTTATGCAGGACAGGCCGCAGGCTTTTTCAATGACACATGGACGTTGAATTTGACGACGCTGGAATGGCGCGATGTGTCGCCGCCAAATGTTGCGCGCCCGAAAGCGCGCTACGGTCACAGCGCTGTGTTTGACCCTGTCACGCGTAGCCTGGTGCAATTTGCGGGATTTACTCAGGAAGCGCGCCGTTTTCAGGACACGCAGAGTTTCAGCCTTGCCACCAACACCTGGCAGGATTGGACGCCGAGCGGCGTGAAGCCAGACGTCCGATGTTTATTGACCGCCGCGTTGGATCGCACCCATCGCCGGATGCTGATATACGGTGGGCAGCGGAGCGGGTTTCTGGATGATTTGTGGGCATTCGATCTGGCTTCGCGCACGTGGGAAAACTTAACCGTTTCGCCACGTCCGTCGGGGCGATTGTTTGCGTCGAGTTTTGTGGATCGTGACGGACGATTCATCGTCTTTGGCGGCAGTTCCAGCAGCGGCAATCTGAACGAATTGCAAGCCTTCAATTTTGCAACGCGGCAATGGACACAACTCAACGTGGCGAATCCGCCCAGTAAGCGTAATGGTGCGTTGACGGCCTATATCGAGGGCGAAAATCGCTTCATTGTGTTCGGCGGCAGCGGCGATAATGGTTTGCTCAATGACGTTTGGGAACTGCGTTCTGCCACCGCTTTGGCGAGCGTTTCCGCCGCGAGTTACGTTGGCACGATGACCGCGCCAGAATCCATCGTGTCTAGTTTTGGCACGAATTTGGCAACCGCGACGATGGCAGCTCCCGCTACGCCATTACCGCTCCAATTGGTGGGAACCAGTATCACGATCCGCGATAGCAACAACATCGAACATCGCGCGCCGTTGTTTTATGTTTCGCCGACACAGGTGAATTATCTGGTCCCGAAAGAATGCGCCCAGGGGATGGCAACGATTACAGTCACCAATGGCGACGGGGCGACGGCGGCAGGAGCGATTACGATTGCGGGCGTTGCCCCTGGTTTGTTTTCGGCCACCGCAGATGGCAAAGGTTATGCTGCCGCTTATGCTGTACGCGTACGCAACGGCGTGCAGGTCGAAGAGTCAATCGTGCGATGGGATGCGACGCTGAATCGTTTTGTCGCCGTACCGCTGGATGTGAGCAATGCCAATGAATCCGTGTATTTGGTTTTGTTCGGCACGGGCTGGCGCAATCGTAGTAGCCGTGGCGCTGTCGCGGTGCGGGTTGGCGCGGTGGCTTACCCCGTGGATTTTGCGGGCGCACAGCCAGAGTTTGTGGGGCTGGATCAAATCAATGTGTTATTGCCGTCGAATCTAGCGGGACGCGGCAATGTGGAGTTGGTTGTGACGGTGGATGGACAAGAAACGAATGGGGTGCGGGTTGCCTTCCAATAAATCATAGAACACGAAGAAACGGAGCGACGCGATTGCTCCGATTGGTGGCGCTCCGTTTCTTCAATTCAATGCTAATCCTTTGCAAACAACCGGAATGTCATCCCAATGGAAACTGTGATCGGATAGCCCGGCGTCGCGTGAATGCGCGATTGCAAATCCGCGCCGGGACGCAAGCGTGATTCAAAATAATTCTGTGTTTCGTAATAACGTTTGTTCGTCAGGTTATCAATCGCCAGATTGAATTCGATGTCGCGTCGGAGGCGACGATTCAGACTGAAATCAATGACGTCAAACCCGGCTGCGCGAATCGTCGGGTCTTCGCCGTCCAAGCGATAATTGTTGATGTGACGATAGCGCAACGAACCACTGAAACCGTGCCAATCCGCGAGCGTCAAGCCTGCGTTGGCAACCAGGCGAGGCGCGGAATCCACGTACACGCGCGTTTCACCGCCGCGATAAAACGCATTGCCGACGCGGGTAATTCCGGCATTCAAACTTAAACGCCGCGTGATTTTTGCGGAAGCTTTAGCCTCGACACCGTAGGCGCGGCTGGGGGCTTTGAATTCGATGCTGCCGTCATCCGGGATGTAAACTTGCTCGTTCGAGCGATCAATCAAAAACAAATCCGTGCTCACCGAAAAGCGATTGGCATTGAACGATGCTCCGGTTTGATAAAAGTCCGTGGTCGAAAGGCGCGGGCTGTCGGGGCGTTGTGCCACGCCGCGCGCATCCTGGCTCGCAATGCCGCGCCCATAGTTGAAATACAACGTCGCCGGGATGCGTAAGCTCGGCGTAAAGGCCACATTAGCTTTCGGCTGAAAACGCGCTGCTCCTTGCACGCCGGAAAATTCCGGTTGAATGCGGTCACGCACATCGAAGCGAAAATAGTCGTAGCGCAGGCCGCCATCCAGATGCAGTTTGCCGCGCAGCAGATCAATGCTTTGTTGCACGTATCCGGCAGTATTCGTCACGCGGGCATTCGCGCTTGTGATCAAGGCATCAGGATTGAAGGCCGCGCGGTTTGGCGCGCGCCCAATCGAAGGATACAGACCCACGTTGATATGATTGTCGTGATAATTCGCGCCGCTCGTGAACAGCGCGTGATTGCCTGCGATTTGAAATGGCTTCAGGTATTGCGCGTTTACGCCTTGTTGCAGGCGCGAATCGTGCTGCTGAATCTCATCGCCAAACTGTTCATCGCCTGCAAAAAACGTAAAGTTGGAAAACAGATCAAACAATGATCGCGACACAAATCCATCCACCTTGAAGCTGCTGCCATCCTTGAATTCATTGCGAAAATAAACGCTGCCAACACCGGATTGAACGCGGCCTCCGTTGTCAGGATCAAGGAAACCAAAGCGATCCAACCGCCCGGCGGCAACCTCGTCCAACGGAATTTGACCGGACGAAACGAAGTGGTTGCGACCCGCATTGAAGCGAAAGCCGAGCGCGCGATGCTCATTCAAATTGCGCGTGTAATTGCCGGTGAAATTGTCGCGGCGATAATTGAGCGGATTCTTGAACGGCCCATCAGATGACGACAATTCGTACGCAATCAGCGCATTGCCTTTTTCGAGTTGCGGACTGTAACCGAGGAAGTGGCGATAGGTATTGAAAGATCCGCCTTGCACACGTGCCGTCAATTGATCGCCGAGCGATTCGCGCAGCCGAATATGCACGACGCCGAGGCCGGAAAAATCACCGTATTCCGCGCTGAACGGGCCGTTGATGATATTCACATCCTGCACCAGTTCGGGCGTCAGCGACTTCAATTGTCCGAGATAACCTTGCCCGTGACCTTGCGTGCCCTGGTTCTGTTGCACGTTGTCCACGAGAACTTTCAGGCCGCCGTTGACGCCGCCGTGATCGAGGTTGAAACCGAAGCGACGGATCTCCAGCGATTTGCCGCCGCCTTCGTGCTGCCCGGCATTGATGCCTGCGTTGAGGGTGTGAAAGACCTGATCGTCGCGCGAAAATAACGTGTTTTTGTAAATCGCTTCGTCGCGTCGTTCGATGCCGGGCTCGAGTGCGGTGGCTTCGATGACCAAACCGTCGTGAATCGGCGGAATCGTGTATTCAACTTGAATGAGCAGGTTTTTCTCATCGGGGCGAAACGTGATTTCTTTGGCAGCAATGTTTTTGCCTTCAATGCGCAACCGCGTAACGTCGAGCGGAAGCGTGAGGCTGAAATTGCCTTCGGCGTCGGTCGTTGTTTCCTGCTTATCTGTGAAAAATTTGACGTTCGGTACGGCTTTGTTGTCTTTGGTCACGAGCGTCCCCGAAATCGTGCGCGAAGTTTGGGCCATCGTTGTCAGGCTGATTGTAATGGTGAAAAGCAGGAAAATTTTATGGATAAGTTCTCGCATCATAGTCCTCATTTGGGGCGCGCAATCTTAGCCGGGCGCTAATCGTAATACGCGCCGTCGCCAGCAAATGGATTGCCTACCCATCCAATGAGCAAGCTGATTTTAAGGGAATAATGTTCGCTGTATCAGCCAGTAGCCGCCTGCAATGGCTACGAGCAAAGAACAAACAGGAACCAGACTAGAAGCAAAACGTGGTTGTTGCCGCAATTTCCAGATAATAGGCCACACCAGCAACGCAATGGCAAGCTGCCCCAACTCTACGCCAATATTGAATGACACGAGTGGAACCGCAATCCCGCTGCCGCCTGCGCCGATATTCAATTCTTTCAGCACGCCTGCAAAACCGAAGCCGTGAATTAGCCCGAATGCAAACGTCAACAACCACCGGCCTTCGATGTCTTTGCCTTTGCGCCAGATATTTTCCAAACCGATGTACACAATCGAAACCGCAATCATCGGTTCGACAATGCTGGGCGACAGCGTGACTTTATCGAACGCGGCTAACGCCAGCGTGATTGAATGTGCGATGGTGAACGACGTGACGATTTTGACGACGGAGCCAAGCGTCGCGGCGACTAATAACAAAGCGAGCAAAAAGCATAAATGATCGAAGCCCAGCAAAATATGTTCGAGGCCCAGAATCAGAAATTGCTTGAAGGTGTGCCACCGTCCAAGCGCCGCCGATAATTCGCCTGCGGCCACTTCGGCGGTGGTATTGTTGGCGTCCAGTAATCGTTCCGCAATCGTGTTGCCCGCCCCATTGGTGAGCTTGAAATATTCCCGATGCCCGCGTGAGAGTTTGTCCATGAGGTTGGATTTTATGGACAAGGATGATGATGGAGAGCCAGGATACGTGAGCGAAAAATAAGCGGTGTCGCGCCCGTCTTCGGCTTTGGCAATGCGAACCTGAGCTTCGCTCGGTGGCACGACTGCTCCGTCAACATTGACGATGATAGCATTGCGCGCTAATTCTTCCAGTTGCGATTTCGCCGCGTTGAATTCTTCCGACGTAATCGTGCGATCCATATCTTTATCCACCATCACTGCGCCTTCGATGTCTACATAATTGTAAACGAGCAGCGCGGTCAGGCGATTGCTTTCAAGCTTGACATCTACATTGCTCAAGCCGGGATCGTGCGCTAAAGCGGGCGTTGCCAGAAACAGCCACAGGATCAGGCCAAGGCCCATGAATATTATTTCTTCTCGCTTTTCGGTCGTCCGCGATGCTGCCATGTTAATCCTTCAAGAAAGGGTAATTCCGATAAACCGAATAAAACGGGTCAGTTCTTTTGTTGCCGCCGCACAGACGTTTTACCAGATCGCTGGCAAACCGCAAAATGCTGGCGTTTTCTGGGCGGTTACTGACATTGGATCGTAAAGGCGACCGTGATAATTCGCCCCGCACGCTGAAACTGGGTCCAAATGCGATAGGTTCCAGCCGCCGGAAACATGGCTCGAAACTCGACCACCGGGCCGCCGCGCGGTTTCGTGTGTGTGCTGTCGGGCAACATTTCGGTGGGATGAGAATGAAGGTATTCGGATTGGTCGGCGTTCAGGATCAAGGTATGTCCCCACGCCCCCAAATATGGCTCCAGATCGCGGATCGGCTGGCCTGTTTGTGCGTCCGCGAGGTGATAACGAAGCGGCACTAAAACACCAGCCGTTAGAGGCTTCCCGCCCCAATCAAGCTGAATGCGTGTGCCTTCCACTGTTTTTACGAGCGTTTTATCCGCGCGGAGTGTCACCGTCGCCCTCGTCGCGGGCTTTCCGGCTGTCACCAACTCACGGTGCAGAACTTGCAGCGTGCCGCCCACCGGAAAGAAATCGGTGTGCAGTTTGTAGCGACCAGTGCGCGGCAACACGGTTTCCACCGTGAAGCTGCTGTCCGATTCGATTTGGGGATGCAAATGCTGATATTCCTCTAAATCCTGACTGACAACGAACAAGTGAAATAACTTTTCGTGGTTGATAACATAATCCTTCACCCGCGCGCCTGTTTGCGGATGTGAAATGATCAATTGCAATTTCACCTTTTGGCCTGCTTGAGGGCGCGAAGGGGTCGAACGCACCTGAAGCTTGTACTCTCCCTGCATGGAGGGCGTCAGGACTTTGAGCGGCATCCCGCATTTTGGACAAACACCTTCCTGCGCCTGATGCACTTCCGAATGCATGACGCAGGTATAGTCGTAGGTAGGAGCCAGTCGCTCCAATTCTTTGAGCCGCTCAGCGGTTGAGAGTTCCGCAAAAGGTCGTGATGGCATTGTTCGTGACGTTGCCCCTTGTGATGAAGGCGACTCGGTTTTGGGATGGTTTGGAACTTGTGCCTGGACGGAGTTCGTCGTTGCCACTAAAACGATCAAAGTAGCCGTGACGAAAAGGGTGATGGATGCGCGCACGATGTTTGGCTCCAATTGGGAAAAGAAAGCCGTACTCCCCAACGGAAATACGGCTTTGCAGTTTAAGTGATCACGCCAGGTTTCCCTCAGCGAAGGATCAGAATGCGGCTGAAATTCACCGGATTATCAAAGGCCGTGACGTTGCGCGCCTCGACATACGAGGGCGAGATGCTGGCAAGGCCCTGATAGAAGTTGCCGCTGACGGTGGAGTTCACCACTGACCCTTGTGACTGCCCTTCAAAGGTAATTCCGTTGCCGGGAGCCGGTGTGGTGGTGCCAGGAAAATCGCCGGTTGCGCCTACGCGAAAGCCGGTGGAGCTGACCTGTGAATTCGTAATCAGCACTTTGCTTTGCCCCAGCACATGAATTCCGTGATTCACATTGCCTTCCAATCGAACGTTATCCAGCGTCACCCGTGACGTTGCCTGAACCTGGATGCCTTCTATCCAGTTGCGGACCACCAGATTGCGCAACGTCACATACCGATTGGCGGGTGATGTGATGATGATGCCGGGTTGTCCCTGCCGCACCACATTCGTACTTCCAGAAAATTGTGCCGCTCGCGTGCCGGTTGCGACGGCGTCAATGGTGGCCTCAACGCCGGGAGTCGCTTCAATGGTAGTGTTGCCGTTGGCGTTGGTGATGTTGAGTTGTTCGTGAAAGCGACCTGACGTGACGATGACGACGCGTCCGTTGTGATTGGCTGCGCCATTGGCCGCGCCTAAGGCCGCTGTGATCGTGCCAAAGATGCGGTCATCGCCGTCGGTATCTTCGGCAGTGCCAAGATTGCCGTCGCGGTCAAAATCTTCTTCGCCTTCGACCAGCACGGGATGATTGGCGGAAGCGTTGGTGAGCGTCCAAACGCTGGCACCAAAGATGAGTGTGGCTGTTAGTAGCCCCATAAATACTGATGATTTGAATTCCCAAATAAATTTGTTGTGTTGCATAGAAAATCTTTCCTCCGTTTGATTTTGTGGGAATGAGTTAAGGGGCAGAGAAAAGTGACACAGGGCCGATGCCCTGTGCCACGACAATGGGTGTCAAGCTTACTTCGCAAAATTCGGGACGCGTCCGTTTTGCGGTGTAGGTTCATATGGGAAGGTCTTATTAAAGCCCTGGTCATTGCCCGTTACGCCATCGTAATTGCCCATGAACGGATCGCTGATTTTGGGATTGTTGCCATCTCGTAAATCCGAAAGCAACGCAATGATTGCGATGTCTACGACGTCATCACCAAAGCGGCGACCATTGGGCCATCCGCCCGGAACGTAGAATTTGTTGGCGTCCGCGCCCAATACTTTGCCCGACAAGCGGAATGGATGACCCGCCGCCGGGCTTTCCAGTACGTCACCGCCAAAGATGCCCAGCCGCGAAAAACCAGCATCATCCGGGTTTTTGGCATCGGTCTTGCCGTTGCCTGCCAAACGGGTGCGCGAGGTCGAGAGGTCCACTTTGATGACATCGGGAATAAAGATGGCCGCGATGTCGGCGCGATCTTTGTCAATCGCTAATGTCGCGCCTTTGCCGATGATCAGGTTGATGAGCGTCGCCAGTTCGGGGTTTTCAGCATAGCGTTTGAAGAGCAAACGATCTACCGTTGGCAAGGTGCGGCTGTACAAATCCTTGTCCGCCAGGGCCACTAAGCCTTCATTGAAAAGCGGATTACCTTGCCGCGCAACTTGCACATATTGAGCGTTGCGTGAGGTGCGTTCGGCGCGTCCTCCACCATCAAGGGCGCGCGAAACCGCAGCGACCGGACGGCTGGTGGTTGCAAACACCCCGACGGTTTGTTGATCGCCGCCAAGTTCAGACATTGGAATGCGCAGCGCCATCAGATGAACATTGAATCCGCCCTGTGCGTCTTTGCCCGGATTGCGCAATTGCAGCAGATCAAAGATGGATTGCACATCGGCATAAAACCCATCATCGCGTTGTCCGGCAAAGGCCCAATAGCCATTGCGGAATTTGAAGATGCCTTGCTTTGTATACTTGTCTAATTCGGCTTCGGTCGCCACGCCTTTGCGCGCGGGATTTTCGCCATTGTCGCCTTCGTTGTAAAACGGGGTCGCAATGCCCTGGTTGTTGGGTGGAACTAATCCGCCGCCAATCGTCAAGCGGCTGCCGGTGCGATTGTTGAGGCGTGTGATCGTGTAGGATTGCGTCAGGTTTTGATTGGCATCGCCGACGTCTTGAATGACGCCGAGGTACGATTGCAGGATCGTTTTGGTGGATTTGAAGTCGGTGTCGAATTCAAAGCGATAGGTCATCGTGGGATAGCCAATCGTCAAATCGTTGCCGCGTGCGATGTGAATTTCATAGCGCACGTTTTCATCAAAGTTGTATTTGTTCGGGCCAATGCCGGGGTTCTGGTGCGGGTAAACGCCCAGTGCGACAGTCAAATATTTTTGCCCATCGGCTTCGGTGACGAAGGCGTATACGTCGGTTGTGTTGGCCGATGGATCGCGGGTGATGAGTGGCGCATCCATGTGGCTGGAGGCCAGCGCGTCGAAGGGGACGCTGAGCAAGGTCATGGTTGCCGCCAACACGAACGCGAGTCCACGTTTGAGTTGTGCTGATAAAGCTTTCATTCAAGTTCTCCTTACAGTAAGGCAAACGGATAGTTTGCCAGGTTGAGTAGAAAGTAATTTGTGATGTCAAAACGCAAACGGTCGGTCTGCGCTACTTGGTTGCTGCCAGTTGCTGATTCAATTCTTCTCGTTCGGATGGCAACAAGAGTTGTCGGATGGAATAAGCTTGTTTGAAATATTGTCGGGCCTCGGCTTTCTGGCCCGCCTGCGCCGCGATGGTCCCTGCGTGGAAAAACAGACGCGCGTCTTTGGTGCCTTCCGCCATCGCCTTTTTTATCGCCTCTTGCGCCTCGGTCATTTTCCCGGTGGCCCGCAACGCCCACGCCAATGCGTCATAGGTGAACACATCGGCGCGGGCTTCGAGTTCCGTTTGCACAAGCCGAAACGCTTTTTCGGAAGACTCGTTACGGGTGGCGAGGAATAGCGCGAGCGTCCGTGGATCATCCTGTGCGCCTTTGGTTGTCAAGGTCGCCTCGACTTTGACTGCTTCTTCAATCTTGCCCGCACCGCGCAAGGCTTCAGCCAATGTCCATTGATATTCAGGCAACGGATTTAGAGAGGCAGCTTGTGTCAGCGGCGCAATGGCTTCGGTGAAATGATTGTCTGCGAGCAGCATGCGGCCTTTGAGGAGCAGTGCGGGCGCGTAATCGTTTTGCAATTCCAGCGCGGCCTGAATGCCTTGTTGGGCCTTGTCTGATTTGCCGAGCTGCCATTCGTACAAGGCCAGCCGCGTGTAGGCCCACGCCGAAGATTCGCGGTCTTGCGGGCTGCCGGATTGGGCGGCCATCAACGCCAATTCAGCCGC
>JAEUQN010000560.1 GCA_016789725.1 Blastocatellia bacterium
CTCGAAGATCAAAGGACTTAGTTCTCAGGAGGCAGAAGGGCATCGGGCTGTAAAATTTGATTTCGAGGCGACGCTTTGAACTAAATCCAACCTTCAGATGTTGATCAACGTCAGCGGAGGTAACGACCGGATCGAATTCACGGAGTGCCAATGCACACTCAAGCGATCGAATAATTTGGAGCCGGTGAAGGGACTTGAACCCCCGACCTGATGATTACAAATCAACTGCACTGGTTGTTTGTTGACAAACACTTAGAACTATATATAATTGATATAATGCGACTTACAGGAATATCCGAGGACGCTCGGGGACACTCGAAGACGCAAAAAGACAGTTTTGGGTGCAGTTTTGCACCCAAAATTGCACCCAACAAAAACCGTATAGAAACGAGTAGAGCTCAGCATCATGAGAATCCCAAAATATATCCTGAAGGACCCGACCAAGAAGATATTTACCTCGGTTGAATCGAGTCCGCGATACCGGGTTAACAATCGTGGCCGCAGGGTCAGAGTTGACCAGTACAAAGGAATATTTGCGTTTCG
>JAEUQN010000561.1 GCA_016789725.1 Blastocatellia bacterium
GTGGAGATGCGGGCGAGAATGCTGGCATTTATTTTACCCTTTCGTCATTACGTTTTTGTTACGTGTGCCTGTTTTCAATCATCCATGATGGGATTCTACGGCCTGTGTAGCAAGTCATATGAACCGGTATGGGTGATGGCTAACCCTGCGTTATGAGGGAGGGTTCATGGGGTTATAC
Organism: Blastocatellia bacterium; assembly: GCA_016789725.1. Lineage (GTDB taxonomy): Bacteria > Acidobacteriota > Blastocatellia > RBC074 > RBC074 > JAFDVL01. The sequence continues at coordinate 179 of JAEUQN010000561.1, forward strand.
GAAATGAGGGGAAAGTGGCGGTGGGTTTGGAACCGGAAAGGATGTTACCCTTATTATTACCCTCTTTTAAGGGTAATGTCATTATTGTGGCTTATGCTGTTTATTTGAATTCTTTTTCACCCAGATCTCTTTCAAATCTGAATAAGTGATCTCTTTTCTACGGTTGATCAGGTTATCAAAAATGCTATCGACAAATTTTATTTGATCCGCGCTGAGGGTGGTGCATTCAACAATGCTTTCAACCGCAGTTCTTAAATCCTCTAATCGCGCTCCTTCAGGATATTGGGACAAAAATTCAGTCCATGTGATCAATTCATTGATTCCCGCTTTTTCACCAATCTTTAACAAAATTTGACCATTGTAG
>JAEUQN010000562.1 GCA_016789725.1 Blastocatellia bacterium
ACCACATCATATTTAATTCTTTGGCGCTAGAATGATTGCATCATGAGCGTCAACCGAAGGTCATTCCTCATCGCAACACCGCTGGCCGCGCGCGCCGCAGCCTGGCAAGACACGCCAAAAGTACCCACAGCCGTGATCGGGACCGGGGGGCGCGGATCCTACCTGCTCCGGGGGGTTCTTGAGCAGTCCACCACGAAGGTGGCCATGGTTTGCGACATCAAGCCGGACCGGCTGGACAGGGCCGCGACGGCGGCTGGCGGAAGGTGCTCGATGATAAGAGCATCGAAGCCGTCTTTATCGCCACGCCGCCGTACCTGCACGCCGAAATGGCGATTGCCGCGATCAAGGCGGGCAAGCATGTGTATTGCGAAAAGCCGATCGGCATCAAGCCGTCGGAGATCAAGCAGTTGCTGGCGGCGGCGAAGAACTCGAAGAAGGTGTTCGTGGCCGGGCAACAGTTGAGGTCGATGACGCAGCTGCAGGAGGCGGTGGGCAAGATCCACGACGGCATTATCGGCGACATCGTGATGGTGAAGGCGCAG
>JAEUQN010000563.1 GCA_016789725.1 Blastocatellia bacterium
AAGGTAACTAGCGCGGCACGGGCGGCATGGAGAAAGAGCGCCATCATGACGGCGAGGCCGAGGGCGAGTTGGATGCGCTTGAGCTTGAATGCGGCGAAAGCGCCGATGAGGAAAGCAACGCCGGCCATGAGGAGCGGGAGGCGGAGATAGGCGAACGAATCGATGGTGAGATCGCCCATGTGACCGAGCGATAGGGTGTAGGCACTTGGGTTCTGGGTGAGGGCCTGCGAGATGTCGCCGGGCGTGGGGAGACCATTGACCCTGACGAGAATGAAGCCGATGGCGAGGGCGGCGAACGTGGCGAGGGCACCAAGGCCGAGTTGGCCGCGGCGCAACCAGCCGCTCTGCCTGTTTTCCATGGCGCTGGCAAGGAGGAGGGCAAGGGCGGGATAGCAGGGCATGGAGTAGTATTCCTGCGTGGTGGAGAGCGTGAAGAAGAGCAGGAGGAAACCGGTCCAGCAGAGGGCGAGGAGGCGGGTGGCGCCGGCGCGGTCGGACGGCCGGAAGCGGAGGCCGGCGACGGCCGGGAAGAACGCACT
>JAEUQN010000564.1 GCA_016789725.1 Blastocatellia bacterium
AGCCTCTGACAACGAAATCTGAATCGCCTGTCCGCCGCCTCGCTTGGCTGCCTGCCGTTCGCGGGCAAATTGCACCAGGATGTGACGCATCAGGGTTGCCGCGACGCCAAAGAAATGTGCGCGGCCTTGCCATTCGACTGATCGCCAGTCAATCAACCGCACGAAGGCTTCATTGACCAGCGCCGTCGTTTGCAGGACGTGGCCGTGACGTTCGCCCGCCAGATAGCCGTGCGCCAGCCGATGCAATTCGCGGTACACCATTGGCGTCAGTTGTTCGAGCGCGCCCTGATCTCCCTGATTCCAGGCTACCAGTAATTGAGTGATGGTCGGTGGTGAAGTCGGTGTCATAACTTTGTCAAGTCGCTGCAACGAAAGCTTTCGCAGGCTACCACAGTGGTTTTATTTCGGCCAGAACCTGCCGCCTGAGAGCGTGCGTTCCCACGCGCATCAATTTTTTTGAGAATTTATTTTCACGCCATGAACACTTTTGCCCGCCGATTCCCCATTAACTAATGGAGGCGGTAATCGCAAATCAGTT
>JAEUQN010000565.1 GCA_016789725.1 Blastocatellia bacterium
TGTTCCGCGCGCGCCAGCGTATTCAGTTCATAAGCGATCCCGGCAAACAACGTCTCGTATTTTTCCGTCGGTTTGGCCATGCGAAAGACTTGCTCAAACCGAATAGGCAAATCCTCTGCGTGCAGGATGCGGGCAATCTCGCCCGGATCGAGCGCACCGCCTTCGCCAAATTCCGCCACTAATGCCGCGTTGATCATTGCGATTTCGCGTGCGGTGACCTCGCCCATCGCTTCACGATCGTAAATATCCAACACCATTTCGCGTTTCGATTTACGTTTCATGCTCAAGGCCGATACGCGCCGCCAATTACTGGCGCTTGACGCTTTCGATGAAGATTTCGTTGAGCGAAGGGGCAACCAATTCAAAGCGCGTCAATTGCGCGCCACGCGCGATCAGTTGTTGCAACAACGCTTGCGGATCATTGCCGTCTGACAGCGTGACTTCGGTGTAATCGCGCCGCCGGATGAACCGCTCAACTAACGAATTGCCAGTCAACGCCGCGTCCAGGTTTTCGCCGTCCAGCGCCACATAACGCCA
>JAEUQN010000566.1 GCA_016789725.1 Blastocatellia bacterium
CTTTGCGCGAAGTGAAAACCACGTTGTTGTTGCCCTTGTTGGCAAAAGATGAATTGCTCGGTGTGCTTTCGTTGGGGCCGCGTTTGGGCGATTTGCCGTTTTCGCGCGAAGACAAACGATTGCTGTTGAGTGTGACGGGCCCGACGACGTTTGCGTTGGAAAATGCCCGGTTGATTGACCGTATGTTGGCCGAAGCGCGCCGCCGTCAGGAAATCGAAGCTGAAAACGAACAACGCGCCAAAGAGCTGGAAGAAGCGCGCCAGTTACAGCTTTCGATGTTGCCCAAAAAACTGCCTCAGCTTCCTGGTCTGGAAATCGCCGCGTATATGAAAACCGCCACCGAAGTCGGCGGCGATTACTATGACTTTCATTTGGCGGATGACGGCACGTTGACCGTGGCTGTCGGCGACGCCACTGGGCATGGATTGAAAGCGGGCACGGTTGTTACCGCGATGAAAAGCCTGTTTCGCACTTTTGCGCCCGAACCGGAACTCGCTTCGGTGTTTACGCGTAGCTCCCGTGTGTTGAAGGAAAT
>JAEUQN010000567.1 GCA_016789725.1 Blastocatellia bacterium
GAATGACGATTTGCTAAATGCGTTGGCTGCGGATTTCACCAAACAACGATTCAGCTTGAAACAACTGATGCGCACGATTGCACGGTCATCGGCTTATCAATTGTCTTCGCGGTTTGATGGTGAGTGGAAAGAATCGTTCACGCCGTATTTCGCGCGGCATTACGTTCGCCAACTGACTGCCGAACAATTGCACGACGCGATTTGTCAGGCGACGCAAGTTTTCGGCGATTACAAACGCCGCGACTGGACATACGAAACGCCGATTGCTCCGGTGCGGTTTTGGACGGAAGCCGCTTCGCCCGAAGACATCGGCAACGGCGAAGCCAAAGGCTTTTTGCGAACCTTCGGCCAGGCCAATCGTGAACAGTTCGACCGTCAGCCAGGCGGTTCCGTGCTGCAAGCCATGTCATTGATGAACAATCCGTTCGTGACTCGGCGAGTGCAGGCGGCAAACAACAGTCGCGTCGAACAACTGGTGACGTCAGCAAAATCGAATGCGGAAATTATTGATGAATTGTATCTGGCTACACTGTCG
>JAEUQN010000568.1 GCA_016789725.1 Blastocatellia bacterium
AACAGACTCGCGACCTTGGCGCCGATCGGTTCCGCCGCCCGGGCCGCCGCCGCGGCCGCCGTGGCCCCCTCGGACAAAGCCACGCGTTCAATGTGCGCCGCCGGGGTCAGCACCGCCACCACCAGCGCCGCCGCCAGCAGTGCGATGAAGGCATGCGTCTTCAGCCAGACAATCCCGCCGATGACCACGACCATGCCAATCGCGAGAAGGAAAAAGGGGTCCATGGGGTCCCGCTGGTAAACGCGTTTGCCCCACCCGTGTCGAGCTCCGAGCCCGACCTGCACCGCGCGTGCGGAGAAGAACGAAAAAGGGAAGAGTGGAGCGGAGAGTAGGTCTTGGTGGGACCACTTCGTGGTCAAATCTCAAATTTCAAATCTCAAATCTCAAATTTCAGATCTCAAATTTCAAATTTCAAATTTCAAATCTCAAATTTCAAATCTCAAATTTCAGATTTCAGATTTCAGATTTCAGATTTCAAATTTCAGATTACCCGGTCGGGCGACGCATAGTGAAGTTGAATGGTAGGTGCATCAGG
>JAEUQN010000569.1 GCA_016789725.1 Blastocatellia bacterium
AACACCAGTTGCGCGACCTGGAACAGAACCCTGATCCAGATCACGGTTGCTGCAACGCACACGGCACCAAAGACGATGACGGATAGCCGGTCGCGGATCATGCCGTCCTCCACACATTGCGGACGCCAGGGGCGAACGTGGCGTTGTACGCCGCGCGCACCTTGGCCAGTTCGCGGCATGAAATGTTGCGGGAGACCTTGATGCGCATGACCAACAGCGGGTCACGGACGCACGCCAGGCACTCGTCGCAGCCGTCGATATGGGCCAGCAGGCAGCGCATCTGGAAGCGCAGCGCCATGCGGCGGGCTGCGATCCACGTGGTTTTGATGGCGGTTTTCATGCTTCCTCCTCTTCGGATTCCGCGCCTACCGGATCGGTGGCGGCTGGCGCTTCGTGGTTGGCGTGGCAAATAGCGAGCAGTGGGGCTTTCCACTCGCGCCAGAACGCGAGTGCGCCTATTGCCATATTCCTAATCTTGGCGTCCGTAAAGTCGCGCCATTCTTCATGAGTGTGACGCTGGCAACCGATGCGCAT